>CAXTKV010000018.1:9714-39517 GCA_964244895.1 uncultured Deinococcales bacterium | reverse complement strand
TTTACTCGAGCATCGATGCCAGACGCGCCCGCCAAGACGCCCTCGAGCAACTGGGGGTGGACCTGCCCAGACTGGCGCCCAGCGATGCCTTCCAGCACTGGGTGTACACCCAGACGATTCCGCCCACCACCGACGCACTGCACCAGAAATGGCTTGAACTTTCAGACCGTTTCGCGCCTGGCCTGGACTGGACGGACCTCGAGCCGATCAGGGCCGGAGGCTGGTTGACCATCGGGCACCATTTTGAAGCCCCGTTTTACATGTTCGAGTACATTCTGGCCGGACTGGGCGCGGTCCAACTCTGGAAAAACGCGCTCGAGCGACCCACCCAAACGCTCGAAGCGTACCGAACCGCGCTCGGGCTGGGGTACACGCGCAGTCTGCCCGAACTGTACGCCGCCGCCGGAACACCGTTGCGTTTTGACCGTGAAGGCGTACGCGATTTGGTTGGGTGGTTGAAACGAGAACTGATGATCTAACATGAAGACATCGCCTGAGTGTTCCATCGAAAGTTCGGGGCGCAAAACGAATACGGCGAGTCACTCGAGCATTCGCTGGCTCACCCCTCCGTAACGCGCGGTGAGCGTCGACCCTCACCGCGCGTTCTCTCGAGCCCCCCCATCACACCAGACCCGAGCACCAATAAACCTTGCTCGAGCGCGAAGGACTCGCGCTCCGCACCAGATATTGAAAGATTAAAGAAAACACCGTACTGGACGGTGTTTTTATCGAAGCGAGTTTGCGGCGACGAGTTAAGGTACGTGATGCGATGCCGAAACGATAGGCGTGAAGACCGTCGGAGAAACCCCCGATATTCGTACAACCTCGATCTCCGTCAGGCTGAAGCTGGTGTCGTCGTGGCAGCAGAATTGGATTGGGTCGCCAACTCGAGGCTGCTCGGGCGGAACAGCACCCAAGCGATCAGTCCCGCCAGCACCGTGATGCTTCCAACGGCCAAAAAGAGTGTTCGCAAACCGAGCAGATCACCCAGTACGCCAGCCCCGACAATCGAGAACAGGCTGGCCGTGTTAAAGACGGTCGTGATGGCTGAACCGACCCGACCGCGCAACTGCGGGGCGCAAGAACGCTGAAAGATCGTGGAGAAAGACGATTGCATGGGGCTGATAAAAATTCCAGTCAGGAGCGCCGTGGCCATCAGCAACCACAGGTTCGTGACTGCGGCAACAGCGCCGAGCCCCAAACCAAGAATCAGCAGGCCGAGCGGAGCCAGCACCTGGGGTTTGAACTTGGCCGCTAGAACAGCGACCAAAACGCCACCAAACGCCATGGCGACAGCACTCACAGCTTCTTCTGGGCCAAGCCAAGCGGCGGGCACATGCAGTTCTTTGGTGAAAAAAGGAGCGTACAGGACTTGCGTAGCCCCCAATCCAATTTCTGAAACACCAACAGCAATGATGAGTCCAGTCAAGCTCGCCGATTGAGCGATATAGGTCATGCCTGCTTTGAATTCTTGAAAGAACCCGGAGATGCTTTCGGATTCCGTCTCTTCTGGCAAATTGACTTTTGAACGAATGCTGTTGACCAACAACGCCGAAGCCAAAAACGTGATGGCATCTATCAAAAAAATGGGCCATGACGCGTTGACCACACCCAGCATGGCACCCACGAGAGCCCCACCGAGCAGGGTCGCGGCGACTCGAGCCGTGCCCGTCATGGCGTTGGCGGCCATCAAACCGTTTTCTGGAACCACCGAAGGCATGAACGACAATCTGGCCGGAGAAAAGAACGTACCGACGGTGGCTTGCACGAAACCCAGCGCGTAAATGATCCAGAGTTGATGGCTGAGCACCGCGGGAATAAAACCGAGCACCAGGATTCCCCGAACAAGATCCGAGACGATCATGACCCGTCTGGTGTTCCAACGATCCACGAACACGCCAGCGATCAGTCCAAAAACCACTTGCGGGAGAACCACCGCGAGCGCCATAGTTGCTACCGACGCCGTCGATCCCGTCAGGTTGTTCACCAAAATGACCAGCGCGAACGTGGTCAGACTGTTACCAAATTCGGAGATCAGGTACGCGAACCACAACGAGCGGAAGTCACGCATGGCAAAAACTTGGCGGGAACTGAGGGCCGCTTCGGGTGTTGTGGTGTCAGACATGGTGATCCCCTGTGAAACCGCTCCTGAGGTGTGCGTTTGCGCCCAGCCTCAGGAGGATGTAGATCTGATTTGTGGTGCGAAATGAAGTTCAGGATTGAAGCGACTGAAAACTTACGTTGACCAGGCTCTGCGTCCTTTACGGATTTTCTTCATGATCACCTCCTTTTTGCTACATCTGAAATATATTTAGCCCGACCAAGCAGCTTTTCCGCGCTGAATCTTCTTCAAAATGTCCTTGTCTCGATTTCACATCAGGGTTGGATTACGTTGCCCAAGCAGAGCGTCCCTTACGGATTTTCTTCATGTTTCACCTTCTCTCTCTAGTTGCTCGAGATTTGTTTAGGAAGTCCAAGCCCTTTGACCTTTACGGATTTTCTTCATAATCACCTTCTTTCTACATCAAATAATGTCTTTTAACCTGCCCAAACAGCTCGGCCTTTTCGAACCTTCTTCATCGTTTCCTCCTTTCATCTTTGAACGAGGTTGAATTCAAAAATCCACCTGTGCAGCAGTTTTTAAACTTTCTCGAGCATAGAGATTGATTTTCTACCTTCGGGCTGAACCTGCACCTTGATAGATAGGATTGCTTGAAACAACAGCGGCCTTAGGATTACCAGCAGGACTCGCAGATACAAAGTTTGATGCGGAAAATGCGAACCCGAGAACAACGATGACTTTCAGGATTTTTACCACGATTGCTCCTTTTTAGAATCTGTTAGTTTATCTCAACTGATTCATAAATAAACCAGTTGAGATAAACTACGCGAAAATTCATTTACCCTAACCAAACACTCCGGCCTTTGCGGATTTTCTTCATGATTCCCTCTTCTCTATGCTGTTTAGAGGAGTTTAGCCCGCCCAAGCACTCCGACCTTTACGAATCTTCTTCATGATCACCTCCTTCATGTCGTGCCTCGAAGGTGCTCGAGGTTCTGCGGCGTGTCCGTTCGGTACTGGTTCTGAAACACAAGGTATTCCCCGGCTGGGGAACAACCGGGGAATACCCCGTTCTGGTTCCCTGGGGATCAAGCCATCAGGGAACCAGAACGGGGTAAGTTAATGTGCGCCCAAGTTAAAAAGAGCGTTCAGGACGACTAAAACCGCTTTATTCTCCGAAAGAATGCCGCAAGGCCGCATCCGGTTTCTGAGAGAACTCAACCTCGAGCATTCGGGTGTACGCGCGGTACGCGATCTGAGCGCCCGTACCATCCCCGAGGGTGCGAAGCGCTTGAATCAAGGCCACGTGTGCGCCCTCGTGAAGGGCGTTGATTCGCACGGCGGCACGGTGCAACTCCAGTGCTCGACGGGGTTCGTTGGTGATCAGGCGTTTGGCGAGGCCGAGCGCAGCCTCGAGCGCTTCATCTTGGAAAAGCAAGCGAGCATTTGAGACCCATTCGGTTTCAGCGCCAGGCAGAAAATCGCCTTTCCACGCGAGAATGGCGCTCTCGAGCGTGGCTTCGTCACCATCAATCAACGCTTGGCCGATGGCGGTGACATCCAAGATCACACGGAAGCGTTCGTTGATGCTGTACAGACCCTTCTCAAACACCAACGGGTTGAAATCCAGGTTCGGGTGCTCGCTGAACGATGCCCGCAAGCGGCGCACCGCAATCTTGAAGTACTCGAGGTGGCGCTGTTCGTTGGAGCCATCCCAGAGCGCATCCATCAGTCTGTCGCGGGTGCAAGGCCCGTGAAGCGCCAGAAAGACCAGCAATTCGGCGGCTTTGGCCAGCGGAATGTGGGCGCTCGAGCCGTTGATAACGGCCTGAACTGCTCCGAGACTTTGCAAGCGAAGCTCGAGACCAGCTTCGGCGCTGCTGGTCGCGATTTGGAGTTCACCAGCGTGCGGAGAAAACCGTTCCGGCCACCAGCCCCGCCGCACGCACTCGGCGTACAAGCCACCCAGGTAGGTGGCGTCGAGTCGCAAGAGGCTGTCGTTGCCGTACAACTCGAGCGAGCGCAACAACGCTTCGATCTGGGATGGTTTGAGACAACCCTTGAGGCGTGCGATTTCGGCCAGGAATGCCAGCGCTCGCTGATGATCTTCGGCATCAGCACCCGGTGGCAGCACCCGTTCCAAATGCTGACGGGCGCTTCCGAGATCACCGCTGACGAAGGCACCCAGACCTTCTTGAAACTGAAACATGCCGTACAACCTCGAGCCCGGTTCGGGTGCATCCTCCCGGACGCGGGCCAGCGAATGCTTGACCAAATCCGTGCGCCCAACGCGACGTGCGGCATCGGCGCATCGCAGTCGGATGCTGTGCGCCAGTGCGTCGAAGGATCTTCCACCGCAGTGGCGTAAGGCCGTCTGGAAATCCTCCAAGGCGTCCTCGAAACGCGATTGCTTAAAGCTCAGTTCGGCACGGGTATCGTGCAAAAACGGGAGCGCCGGGATCTGTTTGGTTTCAGCCAAAACAATGGCGCGATCAATCATGTCGACCGCTTCAACCATACGATCCTGACGACGGTAAAGATCCGCCAGGTTGTTCAATATCATCGCGGTTAGGGTGAACTTTTCAATCGCTTCGGATAAACGCAGCACCCGAAAAGCCATCCGTTCACTTTCTTGTAATCGTCCAAGGAGCATCAGTGCGACTTGGGCGTTGATCAAAACACCACTTAAATCGTAGGGGCGGTTTTCGCGTTCAGCCCATGCAATCAATTCGAGCGCACTGCTTAAAGCCTGATCCGCCTGACCATTTTCAATCAGTGAACGCACTTGAAAACGCTTGAACCTGACCCGCCAAACCTCGTCCGGCGCAGAGTCAATACCCTCGTCGGAGAGCCGCATCGCTTCCTCGTGCCGCTGTCGGTAGAGCGCGAGTTCGGTTCGACCACTTAAAACCTGCATTTTGGCCTCGCCCCGAGCTTGCAGTTCGAGCAACAACACTTCGCCGCGAGCGGAATCTCCAGTTTCGATCAGTACGCGCGCAAACATGGCCCGCAAATCTGGAGATAGCGATTTTATGGCGAACAATTCGAGGGTTTTTCTGATCATTCTGTATTCGCCACGAAGCTCAAGTTGATGCACCGTCGTTTCGAGCAACCGAAAAGCTGATTCCTCGAGACCGGCTTTCTGAAAATGCTGCAATGCCTGGATTGCATCGCCCGCTTTTTCAGCTTGGCGGGCTGCGACCGTATGCATTTCAGCGTAACGCGCTGGGTTCGAATGCAATTCCAGTTCGAGCGTTTCCAGCAGCAAACGATGCGGTTTGAACGCACTTTGCCCAATCGGGCTTATTGGCAATCCAGCCCGTTTGACTTCGCGCAACCACCCGGATGGCAAGATCGCGCCGGATTGACGCACGGTGTCTTCGTTCCAAATCTCGAGTACCGTTGCCTCCGCAAGGCTCGAGCGAACGGCTTGCGGTAAGCGTCCGAGTCCCTCAAAAACCAGTTCGCCCGGCTCGAATTCGGTGGTCGCAGCGGCCAGCGAGACCGCGACGGGCCAGCCTTCAAGCGCCTGTTGTGCATCCGTGGCTTCGAGTCCACGTTGTTTCATGTACTCGTCGATCTCACCGGGTGCAAAGGCCAGGTCGTTCGCCCCCATGACCTCGGCGAGTCCATCGCTGCTGAGCCGGGGCAGAGCCAAACCGTTGGCCTGGTAACCCGCCACGAACGCGCGATGGCCTTCCGCCAGCGCCAGGGCGAAGGTTTGAAGCCAATCCACAGCCGCCGAATCGAGGTCATCAAGACCGTCGAACACGAAGTTCAGGTTTTCCTCGGCCTGGTCAAGTTGCCGGGCCAGATCGGTCGCGGCGACGGGCTGGTCGGTTGATCCTTGAAGTTCTGGAAAGGAAAAACCCAAATCGAAATGCTCGAGTTCCGATCGTACCGCCTGACTCAAACGCGTGGGGTCGCGCAGCTCCGGTACGAGCTTGAACCACAGCACCCGACGAAAGGTGGCTCGAGCGAATTCTGCCAGCAGCGCGGTTTTACCGTAGCCCGACGGGGCGATCAACGCGACCAATCTCGCTTCGCTGAGGGCCATGCGGTTGATCAGGTGGGGACGCTCGAGATGGTAGCGCAACAACCTGGGAACGCTGGTTGCCGCAAAATCCGTCGATCTCGAGCGGGCGCGTCTGAGCTTCATGACCACCATTCAAATACGAACGCGAAGGCTTTCGAACGAGGTGATGAATTCATCGATGGTTCTGAGTTTACCTGCTTTGATTCTTAGGCGCGGTTGCTTTACGCCATGCGACCCCGCGACCTGGGCGCGAGACGTGGGCAAGCTGGTGCGCGACGGCGCGTACAGGCTTTCTATGGTCGAACCCTGAGATTTTCCACCCGCAGACCTGCCGCATCGAGGTGCAGGGTTCGCTGAGGCTCGAGTAAGAGCACCGTCTGGCACGCGAATTGAGGAATGCGTCTGGGACGGTGTGCTCGGATATGCGGATACTCGAGAATCGAGCTGCTTTTCTCGAGCATTCCTCTGGGCTGGACGCATCCCGAGCGGCACCGGGGTCACGGATATTTCGGACGCACTCGAGCTGTACGAAAAATTGGGCACCGCGCTCTCGAGCGAACGAAACGAGCACACCGTCCAGCACGGGTTTTCAAATATGCGCGCTGGACGGTGTTCTGAACCCTACTCGAGTTTAGCGACCGTAGAAACCGGTGAACGTGGCCTTGCCCAACGCGTTGCCGTTGATGTTGAACCCAACGAACGCCTGGGTCGCGTTGGCGTCCAGTTGAAGCTTGTCTACACCCAGCGCGTAGACCGTGAAGACGTACTGGTGGGGCTTGTCCCCGGCGGGCGGGCACGGGCCGCCGTAACCGGACGCGCCGAAGGATGTCGTGGCCTGAACCGCACCGGCGGGCAGCAGCTTGCCGTCCGCCGCTCCAGCGCCCTTGGGCAAGCCGGTCGCGGTCGCGGGAATGTTGTACACGATCCAGTGCGTGAAGCCGCCGACGCCCGTGGGCGCGTCCGGGTCGTGCAGGATCACCGCGAAGCTCTTCGTGCCTGCGGGTGCGCCCGTCCACTCGAGCGCGGGGGAAACGTTGCCGCCCGTGCAACCGAAGCTGTTAAAAACCTGCTCGAGCTTGAGCGTGGCTCCGGGTGCGATATCGGCGGATTTCAGGCTGAAGGCGCTGGTTTGCGCGCTGGAAAATGTCAGCGCGCCAGCGATGATGAATAACGCGGCGATGGGAAGAAAACGTTTCATGCGTACCTCCTGAAAAGAACGTGACGAAAGATCGTGCAGACCGAAGTGAAATCTATTCCCGTATTGATCAGAAGTTCGTCTGGTGCGATACGGTCGTGGCTCGAGGACGCGCACAATCGCCTCGGTAACGCTCGGCGCGTTCATCGCAGTGTCGCCCGACGACCAGTGTCGCGCCGCGATCAAGGCATGGCGAACGAGCCGTGACTGGCGGTTCGCAAGCCTGACCTGGAACGCCCGGAACCGGTCGAACCAAGCCGAGCGCTCAGTTCCTGAAAGCCCTGATCCAGTCCACCTCGAGCCGGAATTCTTCGGCGCGTTTGTTGGCGATGATGAAACCGAAACTCTGTACGGTTTTCGCGTCGAAAGCTGGGCCGGAAAGCGTGTCGCCGAAGCGCGTCGGAACCAGGCTCGAGAAGGGAATCCTGATGTCCGTCCACTCGTTTTCGCTGGTCTGAAATGTGGCGCGGTACAGCACGCGCCCCGCGCTGGCGGTCGAGATGTTCAACCCGTACTTTTTGCCGTCGCCGCGCGCGCGCAACGCGATCCCATCGAAGCCCGTCAGGTCGTACCGTCCAGCGCTCGAGCGGTTGGAGGCGAAACCGCCGTTGTTCTCGAGGCGCACGCGCCCGGAGAACACCAGGACGCCGTTCGCGACGCGCACCGCGCTGGTGGACACGCCGCCCATCACGCCATCGTTGATCACGGCCCACTCGGGTTCACCGGGTTTGAACTCGAACAGGCTCTGCTCACTCGAATTTGACATCGCCACCCCCGCCAGCGCGATCAGACTGAACAGCCATCGCGTCCGCATGCGCAAGGTTAACCCGATCCGGTTGGCAAACGGGAGTTCCGATGAGCACACCGTCTCGTACACGATTTTTGAAACTCGTGCTGGACGGTGTTCCCGTGATTTCTGACCGCTGAGCCGCGACGACCGTACAATGTCCGGGTGATTACCAAACGCATCATTCCGTGCCTGGACGTGGACAAGGGCCGCGTCACGCGCGGCGTGCAGTACGAAAACGTGCGCGAGATCGGCGATCCACTGTTTTACGCCCGCAAGTACGACCTGGAGGGCGCGGACGAACTCGTGTTCTACGACATCACGGCCAGTTCCGACGGGCGAGAGATCGACATGGCCTGGGCCAACGCGGTCGCGGAGCAGGTCTTCATGCCCTTGACCATCGGCGGCGGCGTCAGGACGCTGGCGGATTGCAGGCGCTTGCACCTGGCGGGCGCGGACAAGATCAGCATGGATTCCGGCGCGGTCGCCAACCCCGACCTGATCCGTCAGGCATCCGATCACTTCGGCGCGCAGTGCGTGGTGCTGTCCATGCAGGTCAAACGCCGCGCGAACGGAAACGGTTGGGAGACGTACATCAACGGTGGACGCAAACCGACCGGACTAGACGCGATTGAATGGGCGGTGCGGGCTCAGGAACTCGGCGCGGGCGAACTGGTGCTGAACAGCATCGACGGCGATGGCACGAAAGCCGGCTACGACCTGGAACTCTGCGCGGCGGTGAAAGCGGAAGTGGACATCCCCGTGATCGCCTCCGGCGGCGCGGGCAGCCTGAAGGATTTCCTGGAGGTTCTGACCGTGGGTCGGGCGGACGCGGCGCTGGCCGCGAGCGTCTTTCACTTCGGCACGTTCAGCGTCCAGCAAGTCAAGGAATACCTTCATGCACACGGCGTGCCCGTGCGGCTGCTGGAACTCGAGCCAGCGCAACTCGAATCGGCGAGTCTCGAGGGGGCGCGCTGATGCCTGCCGACATCACCGCACCGTTCACGCTGGATTCCATCACCTTCGACGCGCACGGGCTGGTGCCGGTGATCGCGCAGGAAATCGGTTCCGGGCGCGTGCTGATGCTGGCCTACGCCAACCGCGAGGCCATCCAGAAAACCCTGGACACGAAACTGGCGACGTACTGGTCGCGCTCGAGAAACAAGCTCTGGCAGAAAGGCGAGGAGAGCGGTCACAGCCAGCGCGTTCAGTCCATCACCCTGGATTGCGACGGTGACGCCGTACTGTACGCGGTCGAGCAGACCGGGCCAGCCTGCCACACGGGCGCGATGACCTGCTTTCACAACACGCTCGAGGGCGAAGATGGCGGCTCGAATATCGGGGACGTGCTGGGCAGCGTCTACGCCACGATCCTGGATCGGATTCAAAATCAGCCCGAGGGTTCTTACGTGGCGAAATTGCACCACTCTGGCCTGGATCGGATTCTGAAGAAGATCGGCGAGGAAGCGGGCGAGGTGATCATCGCTGCCAAGAACGGTTCCAGACCGGAATTGCAGCTCGAGGTGGCCGATTTGCTGTTCCACACGATGATCACGATGGCCGAGGTCGGCGTCAACCTGGCCGATATCGCGGCTGAACTCGAGTCTCGGTACGGCAAGCGACGAGAGTAGGCGACCTCAGGCCTGCCCATCGAGACGCGTGAAATTCAGCGCACCAGAAGTTCGTACAGCACGCAATCGAAATCGTAAACGCGGCACTCGCCAGCCCAGCTAAAACCGTAGCCTTCGTAGAGGGCGCGCACCGGGACGCGGCGCACGTCCGTATCCAACCTCAGGAACTGCTTGCCGCGCGATCGCGCCTGATCCCTGGCAAAATCCAGGACTTGCACGCCCAGGGCGTGTCCCTTGAAACGCCGATTCACGGCGATCTTGTGGATGAAGACCGATTCGTCCGGCGCGATGTCCGGCCAGAACGACGGGTCGTGCTCGAGCAGCACGAAGGTCGCGACGGCTTCGCCCAGAATACTTCCGAGCCAGAATTCGCCGTCCGGGTACGCCAACCGGAGGGCTTCGGGCGTGAGCATCTCGAGCGGCCACATCGGTTGACCGCGCTCCAGAAACCAGCGCGACACACCCTGGATCACGTCGGAAAACGCGCTCAGTTCTTCGGGTTGAACGCGGGCGTACTCGAGCTTCACGCGTACAGCATAAAACGCTTCGCTCGAGCGGCGGTGCGAGACTCGAGCGCCGGTCTGTCGTCTTTCTGGGAGGCACGACGATTCTTTCGCTGTCACTCGAGAAACGCTGGTCGGTCGTTCCCAACGCACAAGGAATGTTGCGTCGGACGGTATTCTCGGCGTTCATGTCGGCGAAAGACCCTTCACTGCGTTCAGGGTGACAGCTTTTTTCCCAGTTGCGTCGAGAACACCGTCCAGCACGCATATTCAGACTCGCGTGCTGGACGGTGTTTCCTGAGGATCAGAGCATCACGAACGGCGTCTCGAGACCGGATTGCGCGACCGCTCGGGCTTCCTGAGGCAACCACGACAAGCCCAGAGCGGCGCGGTAGGCGCGCACGGCGCGATCGCGTTCACCCATCAAATCGCGCACCTGACCCAGGCGCGCCAGCACGAAGCCGGGCAGGTAGACGGGCGCGTCGAACTGCCCCATGGCTACGGCCTCCAGCAGGTCGCGCGCGCTTTCCAGGTCGCCCACGGCCAGGTACACGCCGGAAGCAGCGAACCTGGCCTCGAGCGCGATGCGGCCCAAAGCGGAATCCGGCGGGCCATCCAGTTCCAGGAGTTGATGCACCAGCGCGTCCAGGTCGTCGGTTTCCTCCAGGCGGTAAGCGCGATCCACGACCGCCCGGAAGCGCGAGGCCTCGCCGGGTTTGAAGCCCGTCAGGTCGGGCAGGATGGCGCCGGGAAGCTCCAGCAGCGCGGGCAGGTCATCCAGCGGCGATATCACCACGGCATCGTCCCAGACGGCGGCCTGAAGGCGCTCAGAGAGCCGTTCCAGACGGAGCTTACGGTGCGCTGTTCCGGGGCCATCCTCGAGCAACAGCGCGGCGGCATCGTGGTACGCGCGCACGGTGTGCAGCAGTTCGGGACTGTGAACCATGCTCGCGTCCATCGGGCGGGACAGCGCCTCGCGCAGCGCGTTTTCCAGCGGAACCAGTTCGCGCACTCTGGCCTTGCCCTGCGGGTACTGACCCAGGAATTCCAGCATCTGATCGCGTTCCGCCAGCGCCCAGGCCCAGTCTTCACCGACGGGTGTGAGTTCGATCTCGTCGTCGTAAAGGGCGTGATAGAGCGGGTTCTCGAGATCCCGCCAGCTTCCATCCGACCACTCCTGGGCGCTCGAGTTGGTCAGGATGACGCGTTCACGACCCAGGAAACGCATGATTTCCAGGACGGTCTGGGCGTTGTACATCGGGTTTCTGGCGTGCAACGCACCCAGGTCGGCGAGCAGAATCACCCGCGCAGGATATCGCCTGAACGCGGGTCGCGCGAAGGGACACCGTGACAAAGGTATCCACCCCTGCGCTTGATCGCGCTGTAGGCTCGAGCCGGAGGTGGATCATGAACCGACGCATCGCCATCAAAACCCTGTCCCTGACGGGCGGAGCCGTGCTGGTCGGGTGCGCACCCGCCGCGAACCCGAGCGAGAAAATCGACAAAGCCGGACAAAAAATTGCTGCGCTGACCGATTTCCCCAAGCCGGGATCGTTCAAAACCTTCGAGGTCGGCGGCATTCCCGCGATCATCGTGCGCAGTGCCAGCCCGCAACCGGACGGCGTCAGCCTCAAGGACGTGAATTTGCTGGCGTTCTCGCGGCGTTGCACGCACCTGGGTTGCACCGTCAACGAACCCGTCGGAGACGTGATGGGCTGCCCGTGCCACGGATCATTGTTCGACCCGCAGACGGGCGGGGTTACGCGCGGCCCGGCCAGCGAACCCCTGCAGAAGATCAAGCTCGAGGTGCGTCAGGACGGAATTTACGCCGTACGATAAAGACCGTCCTGAACGGTGTTTTCCCCGATCTCGAGAATGCCGTGCGGGACGGTATCTCAGGGTTTGTACACGAAAAAAAGAGCAGCCACTGAAGGCTGCTCTGCCCGAGAATCAAATATTCTCGTTCGCGGTTATAACTTTGGTCCGGCATAATTGAGAAAGGTTCGCCCGATGAGCTCGCCTTTCATGATTAAAAATATCGTGGCGATGAGCAGGAAAAACCCACTGACCACGAAACAGCCGCTCGGATCGAAGTGAAGCAACATCGGGATGCTCGCGACGTACTGCGCTGGTCTGTACAGAACCATGACCAGCATTCCTGCCGCGAACTCGTTGCGTCGTCCGTGGGCGAGTTCATCGCTTAAGACTTCCGAACCGCGCTCGAAAATCTCGAAGCACACACCCGCAATGGCTCGCAACGCGTAAGCCAGAGCGACCCATCCCAAACCACCTGCAAAACCCTTCGCGATCACCAGTCCGCTCAAGATGTATGTGAATGCGGCAATCACACCAGCACCCGCCATGAGCCTTCCTTCGCCACCGACACGCTTTGCGATTGCCGTATAGGTGGCAGGTTGCACGGTGAACGCGAGGCACGCCAGAACCGAAGCGCCCGACTCGATGCTCGCATAGCCGTCACCGAGGTGACGCGCCACCTCGAGCGTGTACCCATCCGCTTGCCCTTTGACCGCCATGGAGACGGGATAAAGCATTGAGATGCCCGATGCCCAGAGGACGCGAACCTTGGGGTAATCCATCTCTTTTTGAAACCTCAGAAGGTTCTTCAAAGAAACCCACTTTTTCAGGCAAGCCTGTCGTTGTGGGTTCTGGATCTCGAGAAAGCACTCGAACGGTTGCACGAGGCAGCAGGCGAACACGACACCGATGGCGCTGACAGCGACGTACAGACTGAAGCCGTGAAGGTTCAGCGCGAGTGATCCCGCGATGGCGGTCGCCGACAGGCAGCACAGGTTTTGTGCCCCTTGTCCCTGCATGGAATTTGGGAAGGTTCGGGCGCAGAGCTTCCAGCTCAGACTGGTCTGAAAGCTACCTGCGATCGTGCTCAGGACAAACGACTGGGTGTTCGTCCCATCGGGGTTCGCCCAGAGGGTCACGAGCAACAACGCTCCCGAAATGGCGAGCCACCTGGGGAGGTTGCGAATGGGTAGTTTCTGAACGACCCAGACGGCGAACACCATCTGGGGGATTAGCGCCCAATTTCTGTGGATGGCAATCTCGGTTGTCCCGAGCATGGCCGCAGCCTGCGTCTGGAAGCCCATGCTGACAAAGACGGACAGGGCCGTCAGCGCCAGCGCGTAAAGACAAAAACGCTGTTGCGCCTGTGCCAGATACGCTTTCCTGAGGTTTTCCAGGCGGCTGGGATGCGCCGCACAAAACAGATTCCCCCGAAGAGAAAAAATATCAACCATAAAACTGTCAAGGTTCCCGCGATTGTGCCCTTCGAGATTAACAGTCTCCAGGCAGTCGCGCGAGTTTTGCACACACGACCGAGCTGTGTGGAACGACTCGAATTGATTTTAGCTTGCCAGTCGCGGAGGAATCATCCTCGAAGAACACCGTCCAGCACAATGCTTTTTCAAATTCAGAGAACACCGTGTGAGACGGGGTTTCCGAGATTGCGTTCCTCTATTTTGCAGCCGGACCTCAGCTCAGCGTTCGACACCCTCGAGCAGGCTGGATGCCTCTTCCCAACGTGCCATGACTTCAAGAAGCTCGGCTTCTATTTCCGTTGATCGCTTGCCCAACCGCGCAAAATCCGTGCCGGCGGTCGGGTCGGCCAGTTCCGCGTTGACGGCCTGAAGCTCCGTCTCGAGGCTCGAGATGCGCGCCTCGAGCGTCACGCCTTCCTGCTTGAGCTTCCAGGGGTTGATGCCCTTCGGCTTGGGCATTTCTTTGGGCGCTGGCGCTTGCGACGCGTTGGCGAGCGCATCCCTGGCCTCGCGCACGGCGCGGTGTTTTTCTTGGTAGTACGACCAGCCGCCGGGGTAGCTGTAAAACTGTCCGTCTTCCAGCAACCAGATCTGGTTGGAGAGGTTTTCGATGAAGCGCCGGTCGTGCGAGATCATGATCAGCGTGCCGGAGAACGCCAGCAGGGCTTTTTCCAGCGATTCCAGCATCTCCATGTCCAGGTGGTTGGTCGGTTCGTCCAGCACGAGCAGGTTGTGATCCTCCAGCGAAAGTTTCAACAGCGCCAGCCGCGCGCGTTCGCCGCCGGACAGCGCCGCGACCTTCTTGTACTGGGCTTCATAGGAGAACAGGTACGCGCCCAGCAAATCGTGCACTTGCTGGTCGGATTCCAGATAGCTCTTGACTTCCTCGAAGAGCGTGTTTGTTGGGTCCACGCCGCGCAATTGCTGGTCGTAATAGCCCAGCTTGACGCGCGAACCCAGCCGCGTGAAGGCCCTGGCATCGTCGGACGGGATCATGCCCAGCAGGGCGCGCACCAGCGTGGTCTTGCCCGCGCCGTTCTGCCCGATGACCGCGATGCGCTCGCCGCGCCGCACGGTCAGGTCGATGCCGGAAAAGAGCGTCCTGGAACCGTACTTTTTGGTGATGTGCCCGGCTTGCAGCACGATCTCGCCGGATTCGGGCGCGCTGAAATGCACGCGCGCGACTTTTTCGTCGGGTGGTGGGGCGTCCACCATCTCGGCCTCGAAGCGTTCGACGCGTTTTTGCATCGAGCGGGCGCGGATCGCGAGTTTTTCGTTGCGCCCGCCCCAGATGCGCATCTGTTCGTGCATGGCTTCCAGCCGCTCGAGTTCGCGCTGTTCGTTCTTCCAGGTCGCGGTCTGAATCTCGAGTTCTGCGTCTCGTTTGACCCGGAAGCTCGAGTAATTCCCGTCGTAGACGCGCACGTCACCCCGTGAAACCGAGGCGGTTTTGGTGGCGATCGAATCCAGAAAAGCCCTGTCGTGGCTGACCGCCAGGATCGCGCCGGGGTAAGACCGCAAGAAGCCTTCCAGCCATTCCAGCATGGTCAGATCCAGGTGGTTGGTCGGTTCGTCCAGCAGCAACAATTCGGGTTGCGCCACCAGAATCTGCGCCAGCGCCAGCCGCGTGCGCTCACCGCCGGACAATCCCGCCACGGATTCGTGTTCTCGCCCGATGAATTTCAGGCTGCCCAGCACCGCGTCGCGCCGCGCGTTCTTGGCGTAACCGCCGCGCAGGCGGTAATGCTCCTCGAGCTCGTGGTACTTTTCCAGGCTGACCGGGTTTTCCAGGTCGGATTCCAGGGCGTTCATCTCGCGCTCCAGGGCGTCCAGTTCCGTGAACGCGCCCTCGACCACGCGCTCGATCGTGCTGCCCTCCGGAAAAGTTGGGTCTTGCGCCAGCAAGCGGATGGACAGACCCGGCGCGAGCGTCACCCGGCCCGAAGTGGGTTCCTCGAGGCCGCACAGGAGTTTCAGCACCGTGCTCTTGCCCGCCCCGTTGCGTCCGACCAGCGCGACCCGTTCGCCCTGGTTGACGGCAAAATTGACCTTGTCCAGGACATCGTGCCCACCGTAGAACTTGCTCAAGTTTTGCAATCCTGCCAGCATCGAGGCATTGTATCGCCAGCGAGGGAATGGGTCAGGGGTCAGAAGCCAGGAGTCATCGGGAGCATCGTCCCAGAGGGCATCAATGCTGTTCTCTCCTCTCCTGGAAGCGATACGAGAACACCGTCCAGCGCACGATTCAAGCAATGCGTGCTGGACGGTGTTCCTGCGGTGCTCGCGCGTCGGTAGCTCGAATTTTTCTGACTTTTTAAGCAGCTCTACTTCTTCTGGCCGACCAGGAAATACACGCCGTCCGCGCGTTTGACGACGTACAGCAGCAAGGTTTTGCCGTTGGCATCGTTGGCGTACTCGGAGCGCGAACGGACTTCAGCCCCGACGGTCTGGCTGGCGGAGGCCGTCTCGAAGTACCCGGCGACCGCGAAGCTGGTCTTGAGGTCGGCCACGTAATTGTCGGCCAGCTTGGTGGCGATGCCCTTGGCGACGTAGAGGCTGTAGTTCGTCCAGGACGACGCGTCCTGGAGTTGCGCAGCGTACTGCGCGGCGTATTTGGGGTTGGTGACGAAGAACGCACCGGAGGGCAAGCGCACGTTGGAATCGAGCGTGGCGCTGATCGCGGCGACGGTCAGGAGTTCCGCGACCGTCTGGGCGCGGGCGGGTGCGGTCAGGCTGAGGGCGGCGATGGTGACGGCCAGGGCGACTCGTTTCATGCCTCCAGTATGGGTCGCGGGTGGGTTTTTGGGGGTGCAAAACCGTCTTTGAAAACTGGGCTCTCGAGCGACGAGGATCGCTCAGAGGGTCGCGTGCGCGAGTTGCGATCTGACCAGCATCGCCTGACCCCAGTGGTACGCGATGTGCCGCACCTGCCCGGTCAGCATCGTCTGAATAGCGCGTTCACCCATCGGGGTGGTGATCCTGGCCTGAAGTTGCGCGTCACTGGCGTTCAGGATGTCAGTCTGGCCGCGCTCGAATTCCAGGCTGAGGTACTCGAGAATCCGGGCTTTCGGGTCGGTGTGCGCGGCGGGACTCGGGCCCAGCACGGCCTTCGACCAGTCGCGGTCCTCCCAGCCGAGGTAAGCGAATCTCGCGTCGGGATCGACGCTTTCCAGTCCGGGCGGGATCATGATCCGCTGCCAGTCCGCGATGTGCAGCGCGTGCCAGGCCACGCTGTGGCCACCCGCCGGAGGTTCCAGGCTGAACAGTTCGTCCGGCACGCCCTCGAGCCCTTTCAAGAAGGCCTGGGAGTGGTTCTTGAGTTGCTCGAGCAACACGGTTTTTCCGTCCATGCAGCAGTTTAACAGTCAGAGGGAAAGGCGAACCCGGTGCTGGACTCGGGGGATGGCGCGTTCGGCTCGGGACAGCACCGTGCCTGACGGCGTTTTGATATTCTCGAGAACGCTGTCCTGGACGGTGTTCCTGAAATCCTCCGGCGGTTTGCCCTCGAACTTCACCTCTGAGCCCCGACTTCTGACCTCTGAGCGCCTTACCGGGTGCGTTACAGTGAGGACTTAACAGAAAACCTGGAGGAACACCGCGTGAACCGAACCGACACTCCGCACCGTGAACGCGCCGACACAGAGGCCAAAAGATGAGCCTGGACGAGATGGATGACTCGCCGATCCTGGAGACGGACATTCCAGCCGATATCGTCGTGGTCGGATCGTGCAACGTCGACCTGATCACCTACACGCCGCGCTTCCCGGCGGTCGGTGAAACGATCGAGGGCACGGATTTCAAACAGGGTTTCGGCGGTAAGGGCGCGAACCAGGCGGTCGCCGCGTCGCGGTTGGGTTCGAGGGTCGCGATGGTCGCCAGGTTGGGCGACGACGGATTCGGGCATCAGACGATGGACAATTTCAGCCATCAGAACATCGATGCGCGCTACGTGCGATTGCTGCCGGACGTGCCGAGCGGCGTCGCGCCGATCTTCGTGGACGGCGAGGGCCGCAACTTCATCGTGATCGTGTCCGGCGCGAACGCGGAACTCGTCCCGACCGACCTCGAACCCGCCCGAGACCTGATCAAGCACGCCAGAGCCGTCGTTTGCCAGCTCGAGATCCGCCAGGAAACCGTGCGCGCCGCCTTCGAGATCGCCCGAGACGCGGGCGTCATGACGATCCTGAACCCCGCACCTGCCGCCGCGCTGATCGACGGGCTGCTGGAACTGTCCGACCTGGTGCTGCCCAACGAATCCGAGTTGAACCTGCTGACCGGAATGCCCGTCGGCAGCCTGCAGGAAGTCAAGAGCGCCGCGCAATCTTTGATCGTCAAGGGCACCAAAGAGGTCATCGTGACCCTCGGGTCTCGCGGCGCGATGCGCGTCACGCCCGGCTGGGCGGTGCATCACCCGAGCGCCACCGTCAAAGCCTTCGATTCCACCGGCGCGGGCGACGCGTTCATCGGGGCGCTCGTCTCGAGCATCGTGAGCGGCACGAAAATGCCCGCCGCGATCAACTTCGCCAACGCCGCCGCCGCCGTCAGCGTGACCCGCGCGGGCACGCAAACGTCCTTCGCCACGCGCAATGAGGTGCAGGGCGCGCCCCCACCGGACGGGGCTCCAGTACCCGTCTGAGGCTCAAGCCGAGGCGCACGAAGCACCGTCTAGTACGCAGATTCTTCATTCTTGAGCAGACCGTATAGGACAGTCTGCTCAAGAATCAACTTCCAGCGAAAGTCAGTCTTGAGAACGGGTTCACGCGAGGGCAACCATGAAGGTTGCCCCTACAGGACATGATTTTGTAGGGGTAGGGCTTGTCCCTACCCCTCACTGTGCGCGTCGAGAAGGGCGCTATACCTTGCACCCTTACACGTTCGAGCATGTTTGAATCTCGGGAACGCCGTCTGGCACGCGAATCCTGAACGCTCGAGGACGCCGTGCAGGACGGCCTTCTCGAGCCTCAGATTTCCTCGAAGATTTCAGCCTGATGCTCGCTCGGCACGGGTGCGGCCTCCGGGCGGGGTTCGTGACCGGTCACGCCCGCCAGGTGGTCGATCAGGTCACCGACCATCGCGCTGGCCGTGACCAGACCGCCCGCGCCACCGCCCTGGACGATCACCACGCCGCTGGCGTCACCGTTGAAGACCATCGCGTTGCGGCTGGAATCGCTCTGCGCGAGCGGGTGATCGCCGGGCAGCACGACGGAGCGCACGCGGGCGCGCCAGCCGCCATTTTCCGGGGTGATGCTGCCGATCAGTTTGACGCGTTTGCCCTGGCTGACGGCCTCTGAAACGCGTGCGCCGTCCAGTCCGTCGATGCCGCGCACCTCGAGCGACGACCAGCTAAAGTCGGGGTCGACGGTCACGCGCGCCAGCACGCAAAGCTTGTGGGCTGCGTCGGTGCCGCTGATGTCCAGGGTCGGCGGGTCTTCGGCGTAACCTCTGGCCTGGGCTTCCAGCAAAGCGTCCTCGTAACGCGCGCCCGCTTCCATGCGGGTCAGGATGTAATTGCACGTCCCGGACAGGATCGCGTGCAATTCCAGCGGGTTGCTGGATCGCAGCGTGCCCGTCAACGGCCCGATCACGGGCGTGCCCGCCATGACGCTGGCCTCGTAGTACAACTGGCCGTTGACGGCAAAATCCTTGAGCGCCGCCCAGCACTCGGCCAGCATGGCTTTGTTGGCGGTGATCACGGGTTTTCCGGCGCTCAGGTGCGGCAGCAGGCGTTCCAGCGTGCGATCCGTACCACCGATCATCTCGAGGATCACGTCGGCGTTTTCCAGCACGCCCGCGTCCGTGGTGAAGCTGGCGTTCGGGTGCTCGTGCGCTCGGCGTTTGCCCAGGTCGCGCACCACGACCGGCAGCAGGTTCAGGTCGTAACCGAGGGCGTTGAACAACCGCTCGCGGCGGTGCAGCAGGGTCAGCACGTTCGCGCCGACCGTGCCGCCGCCGATCAATCCGATGGAGACGCGTTTCATGCGGCGAAGTATCGCACGCTACCGGGTTCGCTTCGCCGCACCGGTTTCAAACAGGGCGTGATGACTCGAGAAGACCGTCCAGCACGCAAGTTCAAGGATGCGTCCAGCACGGTGTTTCTAGGGGAAGCATCACCAGGCGGGCGGCAATTCGTCGTTTTCCGGCATCGGCGCGGCGGCGATCCGCACGATGTAACGCTGCGCGCCCTTTTTGGCGGCGTATTTGAAATACATCTCGGCCAGCTCAAGCTGCAGGGCTTTGGCATCCGCGAAGTCCAGGTGCAGGTCGGTTGACCAGCCTTCCATCAGCAATGGCGCGTCCGGCTCGAAGGTGTTCCAGTCCTCCTCCGGGCGCACGGCGGGCGAGATTCGCAGCAAGCCCAGCCCATCGCGGCTGATCCGCACGCCCCAGCCCGGCGAGACGCGACCCAGCGCGTGCACGAAAGACCTCAGGTACAACGGTTGCAAGGATTGCGACCACTGGTTGACCATCATTTCCAGGGTTTCGTTGTCGGTCGCCTCGTGCGGCACGAAAAACGCGTCCGCCACCGCGCGGTAATGCTTGATCGGGCTGCCCCGGCGCGGCTCGAGCCGCGTGACGCGCAGCAAGCCCAGTTCGATCAAGCGGTTGATCTGGTACAAGAGCGTCTTGACGCTGATCCTGTAGGTTCTGGCCACATCGCTGGCGGTGCGTTCTCGCCCGATGAACGGGTACAGGTACATGGCCCGGTGCGGGTTGGCCAGGTACGCCGCCGCCTGCGGTTCGGTCACGGTCGTGTGCGGTTTGAAATCTTCCGCGTCCATGCGATTTAGCTTATTCGTTCCAACCCGACCTCGACCGCGAAACGCCACCATCCAGCACGATGGTGCGAATGCTCGAAACCCAGATTTTCATCGGCCCGCGCTCATGAGAAAGACCTTGAGCTTTCGTTGAGCCTCGAGCCGCACCGACACGCTCGAGATTCCAGGATCACGCGCGAGAACACCGACCAGCACACAATTCGCGGCATGCGTGCCGGACGGTGTTGGTCTCCGTGAACTTTTTCAGGTCGAGAAACCGCGTGTCCATTCGACCAGACCCGCACCCATACTCACCCCGAGCGTCCCCGAAAAAACCGTCACAGACGCCCACGGAGGAACCCAAATGAACGCAAACACGATCCTTCCAGCAGCCCTGCTCGCGCTCGTTCTGGCCGCGTGCAACACCACGCCGACCACCAGCACCATGAGCCGCGAAGACGCCAAGAACCTCAAAACCATCGCGCCGCTCGCCATGAACGGCCTGGCCAACAGCATCCGTCAGGGCGGCTCGAACGTCGTCACCAGCGGCCTCCAGGCTGGCCCGAGCGTGGCCGCCCTGTTCGACTCGCCGCTGGCTGGCCGCGCCCAGCAATCCGCCCGCATCAGTCCGCAAGCCACCACCGGCAACTGCGGCCCCAGCACGACACCCACCGACGCCGACGGCGACAAGGTTCCCGCCAATTTCAGCTACACCTACGCCTGCACCGTCACCGTCGGCGCGGGCTTTACCTTCAAAGCCAACGGCGCCGTCAGTTCCGCAGACGCCAACGACAACGACGCCACCAGCGGCTACACCACCAACGGCGAGATCAAATACGAATTCATCTTCACCAACACCAACACGAACGAAGTCTCGAGCTTCAGCTTCATCGCCAAATGGAACGCCGCCGCGACCATCGGCGTGAACGGCTACAACATCACCACCGACCAACGCGTGACCTTCCAACCCGACACCACCAGAAACGAATTCAGCTACACCCTGAGCGCCAAATACGCCCCAGACAACGACGGCAACGCCCAGCGATTCGACGCGGGCACCATCAACTTCGATGGACAAGTCGCGTACACCGACGCCAACAAGCGCCTCTCGAGCTTCACGCTGTCATCCACCGACCTGCACTTCGGGGGTTCCTGCCCGCGCGCCGTGGATCGCGGCACGATTCAATCGCAGGATCAATCCAACATCGGCGGCAGCAAGAACAACGTCTTCGAGTTGACCGCCACCGGCTGCGATGCGTGGACGGCGAAGTACAACGGCGACATCCTGTACTGAAGCTGAAGCCCGCGAGACGGAGGGGTTGCGCGGCGACCCCTCCGTCATCCGCCAAAACCGGGCGGACGACACCTCACCTATTTTCATAGGTGAGGACTTCAAGGCAAAGAACACCGTCTCGCACGCATTCTCGAGGATACGTGCTGGACGGTGCTTCTCGAGTCTTCACCTGAGCGTCGGCTCATCGCGTCGGCGCTAGACTCTGGGCATGAACCGCAAAACCGTCTGGATCGCGCTCGGTATCGCAACGCTCGGCTTGACGCTGGCCGCACCGTCACCGCGAGCCTTCGGCCTCGAGAAACCCTTCGCCGCCAACGCGCCACTGACCGCCAACGGACGAGAAACGATTTACCTGCACCTCGCGCCGGACGCGAAACAACTCGAAGTGCGCGTGCGCAACCGGACGCAATTCCTCGAGTTGACTACGATGGACGACACCCAACGCGGCAACGTGCTGGTGGACGATTTCAACTTCGACGGTTACGCGGACATCGCCGTGCCGGACGGCATCGGCTACGGCGGCGTGAACTACTTTTACGTCCTGTACACCTTCCAGCCCCGAAGCGACAGATTCGTGGCGCTCGATTTCCCCGGCGGTTCCGAACTCTGCAACCCGGAACTGCGCGCCGCCACGCGCACCATCGAAACCGACTGCAAGAGCGGTCCGAAGTACGATTTCACCGATTACCGCTTCCTGAACGGCAAACCCTACATCTACCGCAGCGCCGAAATGGTCATCCTGGACGGCTTCAACACCGACCAGTACCTGGTGTACAACGTCAGCGTCTTCAACCCGAACGGCGAGCCTTTGCGTTCCAGCATCAGCGATGACCCCCGGCTCGAGACCGCGCCGTTGCGCTACGTTCCCGTGAACCGCGCGTACCTGCACGACGCCCCGCAAGAGGATGCGAAAACCAGCCGGTACATCGTCCGCAACGACGCCGTTCGCATTCTCGAGCTGCGCGACGTGGACGGTCAGCAATGGCTCCGGATCGCGTACCAGAGCCGCACATTGGGGCGAATCATCAAATGGGTTTCGTTCGGTCAGTGATTGAAGAACACCGTCCAGCACGCAGTCTCGAGATGACGTGCAGAACGGTGTTGTTCGAGACTCGCAGGACAGCCAAACATCATCCCGACGCGTCAGGTGCGCGGCTTGACGACGAGACCAGAAGCGCTTTTCACCCTGACCATCTGCATCACACCCGGAACGCTTTTGGTGATCGCACAGACGTTGAAATCACCGTAGATGGCCAAATCTTCGTTGGGCTTTTGGTTCAGTAAACGCTTTAAAAGAGCGGGCGACACAGGCAGTTGGTTTATCGTTTGATCCTGTTGGATCACGCCCAGAATTCGTCGCGTCCCGGTGACCGCGATCCGCACGGACGGCGTGCCGTTCGTCAAGAACAATTGCCCACGCACAACCCGGCACGATACCGGAGAACTTGCTTGTGCGTTCACTGAAAATGCGGATACAACGACTGCCAGAACCGCAATAAGAACACGAAACATTGATCTCCTGTAATCGGCTGGCTTGAAATTATAGGTCTCGAGAGTGTCAGACGCCAAGACTACGTGCAAGACGGTATTCTTTGGATCAATCCTCGAGCATTCGTTCGTGACCCTCCGGGCAGACGCCGCGAATGCAATCGTGGAAACCATCATCGAAAACTTCCCAGTGCCGCCAGTGCGACCCGCAAAAACACGCATCGCATTGCGGGCAGTAGAACGACGCGAACTCGAGATCGTGCCCATAGATCGCGTTGATATCCCCCGCGACGATGGCGCGGCGAAGATCATCGAATGCTGCCGCATCAACCCAGGTCGTGAGGGTGCTCATGAAACTGGTGCGGACAATCTTTGCGCGATCCTACGGGCCGAAAAGCTGGATGACACCAGCCGATGTGTCACATCTCGAGCAACCAAATTGATGCTCTGCGACGGGTGTTGAATAAAGATCGGGATCGATGGGCATGGTGGGATGGCGTACTTTAACTCTCGGGATTACAACGCATTTCGAAGATCTCGGAATATCTGTAATTTTGTTTCATCTGGAATGTTGTTTCCATTTGGGAAATAATTCATAACGACTGAAGATACGCTGTCTGGCAGTACCGTTCCGCAAATCCCGTAGGTGAGAGGACTCGAAAGGCGGACGTGCTTCTTTATTGCGTTTCGAACCTTATAGTGAATGATGCAAGTAAAGCGAGGCTCGAGTTCTAGTATTTGCTGCAAAAGCGCATCGACGTGTTTTTTATTTGGCTCTACCTTCCCACTATAAGTTTGAACGGTATTATCAGCGAGGTCAATTACACCAAAGCTTTTGTTTTTATAATTCACGGATGTTGAACCGAAGACAATCTCATCAGCATTTGCCTTAGATACTGCTTTTGTGATTAGTCCGCTTTTTTGCAAAAGGTCAAAAAATCTTGACCCTTTACCTGAGAAGTAGTGACCATTAGCGTTTGACTGTTCTGGTGGGTTGAGCCCGACAAATAAAACATCAAGATTCGACTGGAGAAATGATCGAAGGTTCACAACCGTCATAATTTAGCTCCTTCAAAAATGTCTGTCGCAAATTATCGTTCCTCTACCGGAATCCAATGCGCGTCCGTCGCACCCGTGTACAACGCGTCGGGGCGCAGAATCCTGTTGTTGCGCGTGTACTCCAGAACGCTGGCCATCCAGCCGGAAATGCGGGCCAGAGCAAAAATCGGGGTGAAGAACGATTTGGGAATGCCCAGGTCGCTGTACACGACGCCGCTGTAGAAATCCACGTTCGGGTAGATGCCCTTGGCGGACAACCGGTCGATCACCGTTTTTTCCACAATCTCGAGGATCTGGAAGTAGTGGGATTTGCCGTGCAGGTCGGCGACGTGATGCGCGTATTCTTTCAGCACGCGGGATCGGGGGTCGAAGTATTTGTAGACGCGGTGGCCGACGCCCATGATTTTTTCCTTGCGATCCAGTTTATCGGTGATGAATTGCGCAGCTTTGTCGGGCGTGCCGATCTCGTCGAGCATGGTCATGACGGCTTCGTTCGCGCCGCCGTGCAATGGGCCTTTGAGCGCGCCGATGGCGGCGGTCATGGCGCTGTACATGTCAGACAGCGTGCTGGCGGTGGCAATCGCGGTGAAGGTGCTGGCGTTCATGCCGTGGTCGGCGTGCAGGATCAGGGCGATGTCGAACAATCGGGCTTGTTCGGCGCTGGGTTCCTCGCCGTGCATCATGTACAAGAAGTTCGCGGCGTGCGTCAGGTCGTCGCGGGGCGCGACGGGTTCTTTGCCCTGCCCGACGCGGTAAATTGCGGCGATCACGGTAGAAAATCGAGCGATCAACTGGTGCGCGATCTCGAGTTTGTGGGCTTCACTGGTGTCCTCGCCGTGGTCGTCGTGGAGTCCCAACTCTGAGACGGCGGTGCGCAGGATTTGCATCGGGTGCGCGCCCTTCGGATAACGCTTGATCGCGTCCAGGAGCGCCTCTGGCACGGCGCGGCGGGCTTTCAGGGCGGCGTCGAAGGCGTCGAGTTCATCGCGTTTGGGCAGTCGGGCGTTGAGAAGCGCGAAGCTGACTTCCTCGAAGGTACTTTTTTCGGCCAGTTCCTGAATCGGAATCCCGAGGTGCTTCAGGATGCCTTTGTCGCCGTCGATGAAGGTCAGTTTGGTCTCGGTGAACAGCACGTCCTCGAGACCCTTGTAGATGATGGGTTGTGCCACTTCGGTCACGCGCGTCTCCTTCGGCCCGGTAGGGGTTTCGCTTGGGTAGCGGAACGCGCTGGGCGCTGGTTTTCGTGCGCGGATTCTATCACTGCGTTGCGCGCGGTTCAGTCGGTGAGAGCACGTCTGCGAGAAATGATCGGGAATCCAATGACAAGCCAGAGAAGACCGTCCAGCACGCGATTTCTCGGGTGACGAGATCATCGTCTGGGACGGTCTTCCTGGAGTTCGCGTCCCCGCTCGAGTGACGCGAGTACCGCGCCTGAAACAAGAAATCCGGTCGTCTGACGACCGGATCGCAGAACGACGCGTGAATCGCGTTATTTCTTGTCGTACCAGCGCATCACGCTCGAGGCCCAGGTCAGGCCGCCGCCGAACGCGACCAGCAGCAAATCATCGCCGTCCTTGATGCGGTGCGTGTCCGCCGCCTCGCGCAGCGCCAAACCGATGCTGGCGGTGGAGGTGTTGCCGTAGCGCGCCAGGTTGGACATGACGCGCGATTCGGGCAGGCCCAGGCGGTCGCGTCCGGCGTCCACGATGCGTTGGTTGGCCTGATGGGGAATGAAGAGCGTGATGTCGTCCGGGGACATTCCGGCTTTTTCCAGCGCCTCGATGCTGGCGGTTTCCATGACGCGCGTGGCGAACTTGTAGACCTCGCGTCCGTTCTGGAACAGCCCTCTGGTCTCGAGGCTGGTGCCGTCGGGCAGTTTCGGGGCGCAGCCCTTGAAGAACAGGTACTTGCCGCCCGAGCCGTCCGCGCCCAGCACGAAGGATTTGAAGCCGTACCCGTCCGGCACGGCCTCGACGATGCCCGCGCTGGCGGCGTCACCGAACAGCACGCAGGTGGTGCGGTCGTTCCAGTCCACGATCTTGGAAAGCGTCTCCGAGCCGATGGTCAGCACTTTCTTGCAGACGCCCGCCTTGACGTAGCTGTACGCGCTCGAGAGGGCGTAAACCCAGCCGGGACAGGCGGCCAGCAGGTCGAAACCGCCCGCTGAAAGCCCGAATTCGGATTGCACCAGCGCGGCGGTCGATGGGAAAAGGGCGTCCGGCGTGTTGGTGGCCACGATCACCATGTCCACGCCGTCCAGCACGCTTTTGCCGTGGCGATCAATCAGGTTCTGGACGGCCTTGAAGGCCATGTTGGACACGAATTCGTCGTCGGCGCTGATGTGGCGCTCGCGGATGCCGGTGCGGCTGACGATCCATTCGTCGCTCGTGTCCACGCCGTAATCGGAAACAAGGTCGTGATTGGTCACGACCTTGCTGGGGACATACGTGCCGAGCGCGGTGAGGCCCACGGCGGCGGGAAAAACCGGCGCGGCCATAAATTTAGGCGTTGATCGTCAGGACTTGGCGACCGTCGTAGTAGCCGCACGTCGGGCAGACCTGGTGCTGCAGCTTCTGCGAGCCGCAATTGCTGCACTTGGTCAGGTTCGGCAGCACCAGCGCGTGGTGCGAACGGCGCATGTCGCGCTTGGCTTTCGAGGTCTTCTTTTTGGGGACTGGATGCTTGGCCATGGTCTTTCCTCCGGGCTTGGGCCGGGAAGCCCGGCGCACAGGTTGCGTTTTCGCGCGGTTTGCCCGAGTCATCTCGGAATGAAACCGCGACAGCCTGCGGAGTATAGCAGACGAAACCGGGCTCGAGAACCCCCGCGCGCCCAACCCGTTTTTCCTCACCTGAGCGGCACGTGTGCGGCCCGTCGGATTCTCGGGTTGGCAGATGCTCGGGCCAGACTCGAGTTTCGACGCCCCGAATCCGGCTCGAGGTTTTTCAGAACCAGGCACCGAGAACACCGTCCAGGACATCGGCAGCAGCCCTCGTAAATGCCTCATTAATCGAGCGCGCCTAGCATCCTGACCAGAGCCTGACTCAAAATCCTCTTCGAGATTAAGGGTGCCATCAGATGAAACGAACACCGATCGCCCTGAGCTTCCTGTGCCTGTTGTTGTGGGCCTGTACGCCCGCGCCGACCATCTCGGGCGTGAGCCTCGTGAGCGTGCCAGCCGCCGCGTCGGGGCTCTTAACGATGCAGATCAACCAGTCCGCGACCCTGACCGCGACCGTTACGGGAACGGGCGCGTTCAACCCGGCGGTCAGCTGGAGCCTCAGCCCGGACGACGGTTCCCTGGTCTGGAGCGGCACGAAAGCCACCTTCAAGCCCAAAGCGGCCAACGCCTACACCCTGAGTGCCAGCAGTCAGGCCGACCCGACCAAACGCGCCAGCCTGATCGTGACCGTGATCGTACCGGACGTGCTGGTGAATGCTGACCCGACCACCATCAACCCGAACCAGCCTTCGAGCCTGACCGCCAGCGTCAAGGACATCGGTGGAACCGTGACCTGGAGCGTCAGCCCGAGCGCGGGGACATCTTTCACGCCCTCCACGCCGGGCAACGCCACCAGCTTCACGTCCAGTCAGACCGGGACGTACACGATCACCGCCACCAGCGTCAACAATCCAAACTTTCAGGGTTCAGTCACCATCGAGGTCGTTCCCTGGGCGGGCTCGAGACTGGTCGGCACCAAGGACGATGACGCGATTACCAGCAGCGCCACCGACGAAAGCAACAACGTTTACGTGGCCGGGTTCACCACCACCCGCTTTTCGGGCGCGGGCGGCTTCGATGCGTTCGTGGCCAAATACGATGCGGGCGGCTCGCAGGTCTGGCTGAAACAGCTCGGCTCGAGCAAGGACGATCTGGCTTACGGCGTGGCCGTCGATGCGAGCGGCAACGTCTACGTGGTCGGAACCACCGCTGGGGCGCTACCGAGCGCCTCGAGCGCGGGCAACGACGATGCCTTCATCGCGAAGTACAACGCGAGCGGCGCGCGGCAATGGGTCAGCCAGTTCGGCACGGGAGGCTACGAGAACGCCTTCGGCGTGGCCATCGGCGCGGGCGGGAACGTTTTCGTGGTCGGCGATACGGACGCGAGTTTCTCGGGCGCGACCAACCCCGATCCGGGCAACGCGGACGCCTTCGTGACCAGGCTCAACCCATCCAGCGGTGCGCGCCTCTGGACGAAGCAACTCGGCGCGATCGGCAACGACACGGCTTACGGCATCGCGGTGGATGCGAGCGGCAACGCGGACATCGGCGGTTCGACCGAAGGTGCGCTGTCCGGCAGCTCGAGCGGCCTGAAAGACGCGTTTATCGCGCAGTACGCCCCGAGCGGAGCCCAGAACTGGGTCAAGCAATTCGGCTCGAGCAACCCTGACGAGATCAAAGCCATCGCGGTGGATGCCAGCGGCAACATCTTCGTGGCGGGACAGATGGACATGAGTTTGACCATCACCAACAGCGATCCCGGCGATGCGTTCGTCGCCAAATACTCCGCCAGCGGTGCGCGAACCTGGCTTTCCCAATTCGGCTCGGGCGCGGATGACGTGGCCAGCGGAATCGCGGTGGATGCGAACGGCAACGCTTACGTCTCCGGGCAGACCGACGGCAGCCTGCCCGACAACACCGGCGCGGGCAGCACGGACGCGTTCCTGACGAAGTTCGATGCCAACGGCGCGCGCCAGTGGATCAAACAGATTGGAACCGCCAGCACCGATGTCAGCTTCGCCGCGACCGTCGCGGACAACGGCGCGAGCGTCGTGATGTCGGGTTACACCGAGGGCAGACCCTTCGACGGCCTGACGGGTGCGGGCGGTCGCGAGGGATTCATCGCCAAGTACAAGCCGGACGGCTCGCGCTGAGCGATTTCAGGAACACCGTCCAGCACGCATTCTTGTATTCGCGTGCTGGACGGTGTTCCGATTATCTGAAGGGCGACGGTGCGCGGCCCGTCCGGGCTTGCTACAATACGCCGGGTTTCGTTCCCTCGAATGACTCAGGGAACGCGCGTTCGGACGCGGCTCGGGACTGAATCCCGAGTTTCGCGTCCGGCAGGAGGACACAAGATGATCAGCGTGACGGAATTGCGAAGCGGAACCAAGGTCGAGATGGAAAACGGCCTGTGGGAAACCATCGATTACCTGCACCAGAAGATCGGTCGCGGCGGCGCGAAGGTCGTGGCCAAATTCCGCAACCTCGAGACGGGCTCGATCGTGGACCGGTCGTTCAGCGCCACGGAAAAGCTCCAGGACATCTTCGTCGAGGGCCGCACGATGCAGTACCTCTACAAGGACGGCCAGGATTTCATCTTCATGGACATGCAGACCTACGACCAGTCCAGCCTGCCGACCGTGCTGGCCGGGGACGCGGCGCGCTTTTTGAAGGAGAACACGGAAGTCGAAGTTCAGTTCTACAAGGAAAAGCCCCTCAAGATCACCCTGCCGAACTTCCTGGTGCTCGAGATCACCCAGACCGACCCCGGTCTGAAGGGCGATACCGTCTCCAGCAGCGGCAAGCCCGCTACCCTCGAGACGGGCGCGGTCATCACGGTGCCGTTGTTCGTGGCTCAGGGCGAGAAGGTCAAGGTGGACACGCGCACGGGCGATTATTTGGGTCGAGCGTGAGCGAGCATCGAACTCGAGCGTGAGCGAGCATCGAACTCGAGCGTGAGCGAGCATCGAACTCGAGCGTG
>CAXTKV010000018.1:0-9614 GCA_964244895.1 uncultured Deinococcales bacterium | reverse complement strand
AGCAGCAACCGGTCGTTCAGATAAAGCTTCGAGCGCACCCAGAAGGGCGGGAATCCCGCCCTTTTTGAATTGCGCTCGAGCCGGAAACAGCGCCCCTCACCCGAGAAAATCCGTCCAGCACGGCGCGCGCCGCGCACTGAAGGCTCGAACGCACCGCGCTTCGAGCTTGCACGTCTGACGGCGTGGAGCGTTAGACTCCGTACACGCGTGGGACGTTAGAATCCGCACATCAGGACTCAGGCTCTCGAAGAACGCTCAGTTCAGGGCCAGCGGAACGGACGCAACCAATCCGGCACTAGGGAGGAATCATGGACCCCAAAGACCTCAAACGTATCCTCGATGCGCTGCGCGAGGCCGAAGTCAACGAATTCAGCCTCGAGACGCCCGAGTACAAGATTCAACTCAAACGCGGCGGCAACGATGTCGTGCAGTACGTAGCAGCGCCAGCCCCGACCATCAGCGCACCCGTCGCGGCTGCGCCCGCCGTCGCAGCACCCGTCGCGATCGCACCCGAACCCGCAGCACCCGCCGCCAAGAAGGGCAACATCATCAAAGCCCCGATCGTCGGCACGTTCTACCGTTCGCCCAGCCCGGACGCACCCGCCTACGCCGAAGTTGGCGACCGCGTAGAAACGGGCAAGGTCGTGTGCATCATCGAGGCCATGAAATTGATGAACGAGATCGAATCCGAGTTCTCCGGCGTGATCCGCGAGATCCTCGTCACCAACGGGCAGCCCGTCGAGTACGGACAACCGTTGTACGTGATCGAATGATGCGAGCGATCAGCCGCAAGCCTCAAGCCTCAAGGAAAACCCAGAAGGTGCTCGAGGCCAGTATGCGAGAAACGTTTCTTGATTCTATTCTTCCCGAGCCCGCCACCCTTCCTTGCGGCTCGAGGCCCGAGGCTTGAGGCTTCCATGTTCAAGAAGATTCTGATCGCCAACCGCGGCGAGATCGCGCTGCGCGTGATCCGTACCGCCAGGGAAATGGGCATCGAGACGGTCGTGGTCTACTCGGAGGCCGACGCCAACAGCCTGCCCGTGCTGATGGCCGACCAGAGCGTCTGCGTCGGCCCGCCCGCATCCAGCGCCAGCTATCTGAACATCCCGAACATCCTTTCGGCTGCCGTCATGACGGGTGCGGAAGCCATCCATCCGGGCTACGGCTTCATGGCCGAAAACCCGGATTTCGCCGAAAAATGCCGCGATCACGGCATCGTCTTTATCGGGCCGACGCCCGAATCCATGCACGCGCTGGGTTCCAAGGCGGGCGGTCGCGAGATTGCCAGGGTTTCCAACGTGCCGACCGTACCCGGAACGGGCGTGCTCGGCAGCACCGAAGAGGCCATTCTCGAGGCCGAGATGATCGGTTATCCGGTGCTGCTGAAAGCGTCCGCGGGTGGTGGCGGGCGCGGTCAGAAGATCGTCAATTCATCCGACGAGATGCAGACCCTGTTCAACCAGGCCGGTCAGGAAGCGCAACTGTATTTCAGTGACCCAGCCTTGATCATGGAAAAATTCATCACCGAATTCCGGCACGTCGAAGTGCAGGTCATCGGGGACGGCGAAGGCCACGTGATCCACGTCGGCGAGCGCGATTGCAGCATTCAACGCCGCAACCAGAAACTCATAGAGGAAGCCCCCAGCACCCTGCCGGACGAATTGCGCCAGGAAATCCTGGCGGCGGGCGTGCGGCTGGCCAAACACGTCAACTACGCCGGGGCGGGCACGCTGGAATTCATCGTGGACAAGGACGGCAATTTCTACTTCATGGAGATGAACACCCGCATCCAGGTCGAACACTGCGTCAGTGAAATGATCTCCAGGCTGGACCTGGTGCGCCTTCAGATCGAAATCGCGGCGGGCGAAGGCCTGAACTTGCAGCAAGAAGACGTGCGCCTGGAAGGTCACGCCATCGAATGCCGTTTGAACGCCGAAGATCCCGACAAGGACTTCCGACCCGCCGCAGGCAAGATTGACGACGTTCACTTCGCGGGTGGCCCCGGCGTGCGCGTGGACTCGCACGTGTTTACCGGGTACAGCATCCCACCGCACTACGACAGCCTGATCGGCAAGCTGATCTGCTGGGCTCCCGACCGGGACGCCGCGATCAACCGCATGAAACGCGCCCTGGAAGAAACCGTGATTCAGGGCGTCAAGACCACGATCCCGTTGTACGTCAAGATCATGGATAACGCGTTTTACCGTCGCGGCGTGATCCTGACAAATTTCTTGAAGACCAAAATGGGGATGTAAACCACGAAGTGAAGTCTCGAGAAACACTGTCCTGGACGGTGTTTTTTCGTTTTCAGGAAAGGGCGTGCTGGACAGTGTTCATGTCACCGTCCATGAGAGCGCACTCATCCCTACAGCGAGAGAATCCTCAAGATGCGAGTCCACCGTTCCTCTCGAAGCTTTCTGGTGCTATCCAGCCTGAACCTGTTCGTTCTGCTCGGGTTGTGGCTACTCGAGACGACGCTGGCGGAACGCCACTGGCTCGTAACGATCATTTCTTACGTGCCGCAGCATCCGGTCGGACTGGTGACGGTCGCACTGCTGGCATGGGCGCTGATAGCTCGAGACGCGCGCGGGGTCGCGCTGAACCTTCCAGCGTTGGCGTTGTTCGCGTTTTTCTTTATGGGCGTGAACGTGCCTGTCGGTGTGCTGATGGCGGGAAAACCCGAGGGTGCGCCGCTGCGCGTGATGACCTACAACGTGCTTTCGGCGCGGCGCGGCCTGGATCAAGTTACGGGTGCGTTTCGGGGCGAATCGCCCGATGTGATCTGCGTCCAGGAAGCCCCTCATCTCGAGGTTCGCCAGAGGCTCGTGCAAACATTTCATGGGTTCTCGAGTGCCCAGGAGTACGAGTTGATCGTGCTCTCGAGGTTCCCGATTCGCTCAAGCGTCGTTCACCGAATTCCCGGCACGCGCCGGACGGTGCTCGAGACCGTGCTGGATGTCAACGGTCGCGCTGTTCACGTGGTGAACGCGCACTTCAACACGCTCGATATTCAGGGCACCGCTTCGCCCGGCCTGAAAGCGAGCGAACGTTTCCGGCTGAACTCGAGGGCGCGCTGGTTCGTGACAAACATCGTGCTGGACATCGTGAACGGAACAAACGATCCCGTGATCGTCTGCGGCGATTTCAACACGCCACCCAGAGGCACGTTGTACGACGCGTTGCGCTCGAGGCTGACGGATTCGTTCGCGGTCGCGGGTTGGGGTTCGGGTTTCACCTACAGCGCGACCTTGCCCGTGATTCGCATCGATTACGTCTGGACGACGGATCCACTGCGGGCAACGCGAGCGTTCGTTCCCGATGCTCGAGCCTCGGATCACCGCGCGTTCGTGACGGATCTGGTGCTCAAGCCGTGAAATGCTTCGTCGCCTCACTCGAGGAATACCGTCCTGGACGGTATTCCTCGGGGTTGCCCCGATCAAAATGCTGGTGGGTAGAGTGAGCCAATGATTCTCGTGCTCGGCTCAAGCTATTCGGATGATGCTCGCATCGGAGGCAGGTGATGACTTTTCGTACTTCTTGATGCTTTTCGGACTTCTTCGTCGGGTTTGTGGGTCGTAAACGAATATACTTATAGCTGCCTCAAGCTCCCATAATACCCGTCTTGATTTCTCCCGCCCGCTCGAAATGAGCAACGATCACTCCAATCGGTGTCACCGTAGTCTCTATGAGCGTAAATGCTGCTGGAATCGTACCATCTTCAAACAACTTCTTTCCGCTACCAAGCGTCAACGGATGAATTAAAAGCCAGAGTTCATCCACCAAATCATGTTTGAGTAGTGTCTGAATCAGGGTACCACTACCGCTCACCAGAATATCGGAACCCTCCGAATTTTTGAGTTTTTCAATATCTTCAACGCTTTCAAAGAAGATTGAGTTTTTCCAATCTGATTTTTTCATGGTTTTGGACGCGACATACTTTGTTAAATCGTTAACACCTGGCCAAATATCTTCATGTTCAGGCCAGAAGGAGGCGAAGATCTCAAAGGTTTTTCTGCCTAAAAGAAGGTCTTTTGCTGGTTGCTTTTGTTTCTCCGCGATTCCATCAAGAACTTCATCGTAATATGGAGCGCTCCAGCCTCCATATTTAAAATCTTCCTCCGGCCCGCCAGGAGCCTGCATGACTCCATCCAATGTGATGTATGATGAAACGATTATTTTTCTCATATTTATAGCCTCCAAAGGTCAATGACTAAAGCATTTTATCATTCGTTGTGTTTCGTCTGTCAAGCGCTACTTTTAGAATACGAATCTACTTGTAGCGAGCAAACGCTCCATTCTATTGCTTGATATCAGGAGATATTCTCGGGTTTTAGGGTGCTCGAGTGCCTGGTTGCATCCCAGCGCCTCGAACCTTGAAATCTTAAGAACACCGTCTAACACGCAATCTTTGAAACGCGCCCTGGACGGTCTTCTCCGAATCTGCGACCTGTCTAGGCAGCAATCTCGAGACTTCATCCCGTGCGCTGTACCCTTTGACCGTGAACAACTTGCCGGATTACCCGTTGCCCAACGCCAGGGGTCGCTATGGTCGCTTCGGCGGTCGGTACGTCCCGGAGACGCTGATTCCGGCCTTGCAGGAGCTCGAGGCCGCGTACCAGGATGCCAAACGAGACCCGGCTTTCCTGGCGGAGTTTTACAGCATCCTGCGCGAGTACGTGGGTCGGCCCAGCCGACTGTATTTTGCCAAGAACCTGACGAAGCGCATGGGTGGCGCAAAAATTTACCTGAAGCGCGAAGACCTGAACCACACGGGTGCGCACAAGATCAACAACACCATCGGGCAGGTTTTGCTGGCGCGGCGCATGGGCAAGAAGCGCATCATCGCGGAGACGGGCGCGGGTCAGCACGGCGTGGCGACCGCGACCGCTTGCGCGCTGTTCGGCCTGGAGTGCATCGTCTATCAGGGCGAAGAAGACGTGCGCCGCCAGGCGTTGAACGTCTTCCGCATGAAATTGTTGGGTGCGGAAGTCCGTCCCGTCTCGAGCGGCAGCAAGACCCTCAAGGACGCCACCAACGAAGCCATCCGCGATTGGGTCACGAACGTGCGCGACACGTTTTACGTGATCGGTAGCGTGGTCGGGCCGCACCCGTACCCGGCGATGGTGCGCGACTTCCAGAGCGTGATCGGCGAGGAAGTCAAATGGCAATTGATGGAACTCGAGGGTCGCGAAACGCCCGACGCGGTCGTGGCCTGCGTCGGTGGCGGCAGCAACGCCATCGGCGTGTTCGCACCGTTCGCGTACCTGGAACCGGATAAACGCCCGCGTTTGATCGGCACGGAAGCCGCCGGGCACGGCGTCAATTCCGGCTTGCACGCCGCCAGCGTCGCGGGCGGCAAGGTCGGCGTGTTGCACGGCAGCATGATGTATTTGCTCTACGACGACGACGGCCAGATCATTCCGGCGCACAGCATCAGCGCGGGCTTGGATTACCCCGGTATCGGACCGGAGCACAGCCATTACGCCGAGGCGGGCGTGGCCGAGTACGTGCCCGTCACGGACGCCGAAGCCCTGGAGGGTTTCAAGCTGCTGTCCGAGTGCGAGGGCATTATTCCAGCGCTGGAAACGGCGCACGCCATCGCGTACCTCAGGACGCTCGCGCCGGAGTTGGGAAAGGACAAGATCATCGTGGTCAACCTGTCCGGGCGCGGCGACAAGGACGTGACCGAAGCCATGCGCGTGATGCAGGATCTGGAGGGCAAGGGTGAAGCCAATGACTGAGGCGGTCACGGGTCACGGGTCGCGGGTCACGGGAAAGATCGCGGGCTCGAGTCCACAGATCGACCGGATTCATAGTGCATTCTCGAGTGCTAACCAGCAAGGAAGAGCTGCGTTCGTCGGTTATTTGCCCGCCGGATATCCGTCACAGACGGTGTTCCTGGAACATGCCACGACGCTGCTCGAGTACGCGGATGTCCTCGAGATCGGGCTGCCGTACTCCGACCCGTTGGGTGACGGCCCGACCGTCCAGAAGGCCAGCGAGGTCGCCATCCGGGGCGGCATGACGGTGCGCGGCACGTTCGAACAAGTACGCGCCCTGCGCGAGCGCACCAGCAAACCCTTGTTGATCATGACGTACTACAACCCGATCCTGGCGACCGGAGAGGAACGCTTCGTGGCGGAAGCCATTCGAGCGGGCGTGGACGGTTTGATCCTGCCCGACTTGCCACCCGACGAGGCGGATGCGCTGATCCCGATCGCGCAGCAGGCGGGTTTGGGATTGACCTTTCTGATCGCGCCGACCAGCACCGATGAGCGCATCCGGGTCGTGGCCGCCGCGACCACGGGCTTCATTTACGCCGTGTCCGTCACGGGCGTGACGGGCGCTCGCTCGAGCGTCCCGACCGAGGTTCCCGCCATGATCGCGCGGGCCAGAGCCATCACGGACGCGCCCATCGCGGTCGGGTTCGGCGTGGCGGATCGCGAGACGGCGCACGCGATCGCTCGCGTCGCAGATGGCGTGGTCGTCGGGAGCGCGCTGGTCACGACGGTGGGTAAAGGTGAATCCCTGGAGCCGCTGGCGAAAGAGATTCTTCTGGGTTGTAAAAGATAAACACCGTCCAGCACGCGAATTTTGAAGCTCGAGAAATTGCGTGCTAGACGATGTTCTCGAGAAGGATCGTCGCGGGATCAGGGAAACCTCTGACCCCTGACTTCTGACTCAAGCACTCGCCCCGAACGCGTCCTCAAGGCAGCCGATCTGCTCGTCTAGCCTTCTGTTTTGCGCCGCGCGCGCCCGCCGGGTATCCTCTTTGCCGATGGCCTTCCGAATCCTGATCTGCGACGAAATGCAGTTGAAACCCGAGAGCCTGGTGCGCGCCGGGTTTTCAATCGAGTACGTCGCCAACATGCCGCGCGAGACGATCCTGTCGCGCCTCTCCGAGTTCGACGCGTTGATTACGCGATCCCGCACCAAGGTCGATCTGGAGTTGCTCGAGGCGGGGCCAAAATTGCGCGTGATCGGGCGCGGCGGCGTGGGCGTGGACAACATCGATCTGGAATCCGCGTCCAGGCGCGGGATTCTGGTGCTGAACGCACCTGAGGCGAACACGGTTTCGGCGGCGGAACTGGCGATCACGCTGATGCTGGCGGCCAGCCGTGGCGTGGCAAGATCGGACAGGCAGATCCGCAAGGGCACCTGGGACAGGAAATTTCTGGGGCGCGAGGTCAAGGAAAAAACCATCGGTATCGTCGGGTTGGGGCGCATCGGGACGCTGGTGGCCAACCGCGCGATGGGCCTGAAGATGAGCGTGGTGGCCTTCGACCCGTACATCCCGGATCGACGCTTCGAGCTGCTGGGCGTCAAGCGGGCGCAGACGCTGCCGGAAATGCTGCGCCAGTCGGACGTGCTGACGGTTCACACGCCATTGACGGATGAAACGCTCGACATGATCGGCCCGAAGGAACTCGAGATGCTGCCGCGCGGAGCCATCGCCATCAACGCCGCGCGTGGCGGCATCATCAACGAGGCCGCGCTGGCCGCTGCGCTCGAGGATGGGCACCTGTTCGCGGCGGGCATCGACGTGTTCATCACCGAACCGCCCGCGTCGGATCACCCACTCATGGGCCGCGACGATGTCGTGATGACCGCGCACCTGGGCGCGAACACCCTGGAAGCGCAGGATCGGGTCGGATCTGAGATCCTGGAGCGCGTCTGCGCGGCCTTGCAGGGCGATGTCTCGAAGGGCGCCGTCAACGCGCCGCGCATGGATGCGGCCACCCTGGAAAAGATCGGCGCGTACCTGAACCTGGGTCAGAAGATGGGCCGGATGCTGGCGCAACTCGAGATCGGATCGGCCCACGAAATCGAGGTCGAATTCGCCGGGAAGTTCCCCTCCGTCAACGTCGGCGGTTCGCACGAGGGCGAGCTGGAGAGCATCTTCACCAGCGTGCTGGTCGGATACCTGTCCGGCATCACCGATGACAAACCCAACCTGATCAACGCGCGCGCGCTCGCCAAGGAGCGCGGGATTTCGTTGACCATGAAAACCACCGAAGAGAGCGAAGATTACGCCAACGAGATTTTCGCCAGCGTCAGCGACGGCAAACGCGTCCGCAAGGTCGCCGGGACATGCTTCGGCAAGCAACCCCGATTGACGCGCATCCGCAATTACCGCCTCGAGATCGCACCCGAAGGCTGCGTCATGCTTTGCACCAACGATGACCGTCCCGGCGTGGTCGGACGGATCGGCAACATGCTGGGCGAGGCGGGCGTCAACATTGCCGGAATGCAACTCGGGCGCGATGAACCCGGTGGCAAGGCGCTGTTCGCGCTCAGCCTCGATCAGCGCCCCCCGCAAGCCACGATGGACGCGATCCGCGCTCTGGAGATGATCGAGACCGCATTCTTGGTGGAGTTTTAAGAATCAGCCTCGGGCCGTTCGATGGCCCGCTTCTCGCCGCGAGGACGCTTTGGAAATGAGCACCCTTCAGACGAAACGATTGACCCACGGCGACCGCGAATTGGCCAAGAAGATGTTCGCCACCATGGTGGAGGTCTTCGAGGAACCGGCGACGCACCTGAGCGAGCGCTACGTTGATCGGTTGCTCGAGCGCGAAGACTTCTGGGCCATCGCGGCATTCGTCGGCGATGAGATCGTCGGAGGATTGACGGCCCACACGCTGCCGATGACCCGATCGGCGTCCTCGGAAATCTTGATCTACGATATCGCCGTGCGCGCGGATCACCGACGCCAGGGAATCGGACGGGCATTGATCGCGGCGCTGCGCGAGGCCGCCGCGACCGCAGAGATCAGCGATATCTTCGTTCCCGCCGCCGAGGACGATGCGCACGCCATCGATTTCTATCGATCCCTGGGCTGGGCATCCGCTCCCGTGACGATTTTTACGTTCTCGGGTAACGAGCGGTGATGTCGGCACGAACACCGTCCCACACGCAAAAACGCGACCCTAAGAAACATCGTCCAGGACGGTCTATCCCGTGAAGATTCAGACGAGCATCCCGGAGTTCACGCTGCGTTTCGCGGTTCCAGAAGACGTTGGACTGGTGCTGCATTTCATTCGTGAACTCGCCAGCTTTGAAAAGCTCGAGCGCGAGGTCGTGGCGACCGAGGAAATCCTGATGGAGAACCTGTTCGGGGAGCGCCGTTTCGCGGAAGTGGTAATCGGGGAATACGGCGGGCAGCCCGTCAGCTTCGCGCTGTTCTTTCACAACTTTTCAACCTTTCTGGGGCGCCATGGTTTGTATCTCGAGGATTTGTACGTCCATCCCAGCGTGCGCAGCAAGGGCATCGGCAAGGTCATGCTGGCGTACCTGGCGCAACTGGCGACGGAACGCGGTTGCGGGCGCTTGGAATGGTGGGTGCTGGACTGGAACGAGCGCGCGATCCGGTTTTACCAGTCCATCGGCGCGACCCCGATGGACGACTGGACGGTCTTTCGGGTGACGGGCGAAGCGCTCGAGGCGCTGGCGGCAGCGTCTCGTTAAGCTTGAGCTTCCGTTAAGCTCCAGGTGTGGAGGTCTGAAATGTTCCGACGACGATTGATCGCGCCAGGCCCGGTGGAAACCTCCGTCGAGGTCGGGCTGGCGATGGCGACCCCTCAGATTCACCACCGCAGCCCGGAAGCCAGGGC
>CAXTKV010000017.1:0-39534 GCA_964244895.1 uncultured Deinococcales bacterium | reverse complement strand
TCGTGCTGATCGAGCCGATTCCAGCCGAACCACAGCGGCGCGACCGTCCCCACGACCGTCACGATCGCCACCAGCGCCAGCACCAACCAACCCTCAATGCTCGAGAAGTACGTCAGGCCGGGGTACGCGCCGGGTTGCGTGATCGAGAGGTACGCGGGGCGCGCGGTGATCAGCACCAGCAGGCTTGAGTACACCAGCGATAAGAGCATGTACAGCAACCCACCCGGCGAGACGGCGACCTCGGCGGGGTTGTCGTGCTTGAAGCGCGGCAGGGCCGCACCCAACCCCACGCCCAGCGCCGTGATCGAGAGCGCGCTCGAGACGGACACCAGCACGCTCAAGAAGACCATCACGCTGGCCAGTTCCAGGATGCGGGCGCTGACAAAACCCATCAAGACCGCCAGCACCAGCGTGGCGGGCAGCGCGCCCCAGTATTTGGCCATGACAATCGAACGCGCGCTCATCGGGCTGGTGCGCAGCAACCAGTAGCCCGCGCCTTCCAATGAAACGCTCGGGAAGGCCATGCGAATACCGACGCCCGCGATCACGAAGCCCTGAAAAGCCAGCGTCAAAAAGCCCAGCACGTTGCGAAACAACGCTTCCTGCACCGGAAAGGAGCGCACGCTGACCAGGTACACGCCGCCCAGCGCGACCAGGATCAGGAGCTGCGACCACTGGGTCGCGTCGCGGAACAACAAGCGCGCGTCTTTGACGATCAGCACGCCGCTCGGGCCGAATCTCGAGAAGAAACGCTCCACCGCGCTCGCGTCGCGCGGGGTTCGATCCAGCTTGACGCGGGAACTCTCGAGGCCGCGCACCCAGCCTTCCTGGTACGCCCTGGCCGCCAACCAGCCCGCCGCCGCCAGCACGACCAACGCCAGCCCCGCCAGCGTGAAGAACGAGTACGCGAAGTCTCCGCGCGCACCATCCCAGATCACGCGCGCCGCCCACGATGGCGGCAGGAACGGGTTGGACGGCGCGGCGAACTGCGCCAATAGCGCGTCGAAGGCGTTCGGATCCTGCAACTGCTTGAGCAAATCCTCCGGCCTGGCCGCGCGGATGAAGTACACTAAGCTGGCGCTCAGCACCACGCCCAGACCGGTGGCCACCTCGCGCACGCGTCCGGCGGGCGCGAAACGCATCAGCACGACCGCCGTGGCCGCGCCCAGACCGACCGGCAGCGCGTACACGATCAACGAGGCCAGCGCCGCCAACGGGTAATACCAGGCGGGCGCGTTCCAGTACGCGCCCAATCCCGCGATGATCGGCAGCGTCAACAGGGCCGGGACGCCCGCCGCGTTCTGGTAGGTTTCCATCAATTTGACCGCGAACACGCGCCAGGCCTGAATCGGCTGGGACAGCAAGAAATTCAGGTCATCAGACGCGTACAGCGTCGTGATCGCGGTCGTGATCGCGCTGAAGGTCACGCCGGAGGCCAGCACGATCAAGCCGATTTCCAGGGTGCGTTGCGCCACGCTGCGCCCGACCAGGGAACATTTTTCCAGGAACGGCAGCCGACCGTACTCGCACAAAAAGGTCATGGCGCGGATCGTGCCGGAGAATTCCGCCCACGCGACCAGCGCCACGAACAGCGCGACCAGCACGTAACCGACCTTTGAACCCCTGGCGAAGGCGTTGTAGAGCGCGCGCAATTTCAGCCGCAGCAACGACCCGGAATGGCGTTGCGGGCGCGGTGTGGGTAGGGTCAGCGCCACGGTCGCACCTCAGACGGAACGGGAATCTCGAGAAGGCGGTGATCGGGATTTCGATGAAAGAGGCGTCTCGAGGGGAGGGCAGGGACAAGCCCTGCCCCTACAAGAACAGCCTGTAGGGGCGAACGTCGTGCTTCAGCACGCTGTATGCGATGTGGTTGCCCGCGCGTGGACACGTCGTCGCGGTTTCGCTCGAGGAATCGGGTAGGGCAGGGCGCGATGAATCGCGCCCCTACGGGAATACCGTCCGGGACGCGAGTTTGAATACGCGTCCCACGCGGTGTTTTACGCGGCGACGCGGTCACGCTCGGCCTCCTTCAGGGCTTCTTCTTCCTCGACCAGCTTGAAGAAGATCCGCTCGAGGCTCATGCCTTCGACGCCGCCGGCGTCGGTCTGGGTCTGCGCGCGCAGTTCGTCCAGCGTGCCCTCGCCCAAAATCCGACCGCGATCCAGCACTGCGATGCGGTGCGCGACGGCCTCCGCCACGGGCATCGAGTGCGTGGTCAGCAGCACCGTCTTGCCTTTGGCGGCGTAATTGGCGAACAGCTCCCGAGCCTGTTTAGCCGCTCGAGGGTCCAATCCGACCATCGGTTCGTCCACGATCAGCACGGGCGGTTCGGGCAGCATCGCGGCGATGATCGTGAGTTTCTGCTTCATGCCGTGGGAAAACGTTTCAATCAACTCGTTGCCGAAATCGGTCAAGGCGAAAAACTCGAGCCAGCGCTCGATTTCCGTTCTGGCGTCCAGCTTGTGCAACCCTGCGATGAAGCGCAGCAACTCGCGGGCGGTCAATTTGCCGTACAGGTACGGGCGATCCGGGATGTAGCCGAAGCTGGCCTTGGCCTTGACGGGCTCGCGCCAGACATCGAAACCGGCCACGCGCACCGTGCCCGTGCTGGGCCGGGTCAGGCCGGTCATGGCGCGAATCGTGGTCGTCTTGCCCGCGCCGTTCGGCCCCAGCAGGCCGAAAATCTGGCCGGGTTGCACCGTCAGGTCGAGGGGTTTGACGGCCTCGACGCGTCCGAACCGTTTGGAAAAACCGCGCACTTCGATCACGAAAGCCTCCGAGGATCATCTGGGCTCGAGGGAGAGGATTCTCTCGAGCGAAACTGGGTTCACTGTACGCCCTGCAGCACGCCCTGAACGCGAAAAATGACCACCGCAACGGGTATCCGGATTTCAATTGGCGTCCGGGGTCGTGCCGGAAATCACCGCCCGAAATCCGCGCGGAAACCTAGACTTATTTTCGAGTCTCGCGCCACCACGCGAGCCACGAACCCTACGAGACTCGAGCCGGACGGGGCGCGCACGCCCCGAGGAGACACGAACCATGCGCGGGAATTTATCGGATTTCAACGTCGAATCGCTGTTGCAGGTGCTCGGTTCCAGCCGAGCCACGGGCGCGCTCGAGATCGCGCACCCGACCGGGCGGCACTTCATCGCGTACCTCGAATCTGGCAAGCTGGTCCACGCCCAGTACGACACCGAACAGGGCGTGGACGCGCTGGCCGCGCTAATGCTCGAGCAGAGCGGCAAATTCGAGTTCAAACCGGGCGTTCAAACCACGGAGCGCACCATTCAGGGCGCCGCCGAGTGGACGCTGATGAGCGCCATGAACAAGGCCGACACGCGCCCGCCCGCGCTGCGCAGCGAAGTCACGATCAAACGCAAAACCGGCAGCGCATCCCTCGATGCCGGACGGAACGCGCAGTCGCTCGGGCGCACCTCGCGCCCCGCCGATTCGCCAGCACCCAGGAGCGTGAAATCCGCTGCCGGGTCGGACGCCACCAAGCTCGAGGCGCTCGAGACGATGCTCAAAGGCAGCATCTTCAACGTCAGCCTGGGCGCCAGCAAAACCCCGCAGCAACCCTCGCGCAGCCTGAACGTCACCAAACCCACCGAAACCCAGATCGACCCTTTCGAGACCACCGAAAGCCTCAAGATTGATTTCGAGTTCGAGGCTGTTGACATCGACAAGCCCGAACCGCCCGCCCCGATGCGCGCCACCAACCCGACGCACCCGACCAACCCGTCTCACCCGTCCGGGTCGCACGTCGCCCCGACCGCGCACGGCGTGGCGTTCATCCCGATCAGCGTTTCTCGCGCGACCGACGCGACCGACAAGCGATCCAGGTTGCCCGCCCGGATCGTGCGCGACTGGGAGGAAATCCTGGGGCGGCAGATCACGCGCATGGAGTTCCGCATCGACCTGACGCGGCGCGGGTTGGTGCTGCCCATCGCGGCGGACGACACACCGGACGAATCCCTGGTGCTGCCCCTCGAACTGGCGGACCGCTTCAAGCTGAGCTCGGGCGCGGTCGTGTGGGTCGGGCCGGGATAGGTCGCAAGCTTTGAGCCGCAAGCCGCGAGCCGCAAGGCATGAGGCAAAAGCGAAAAGCCCTGGATGGTTTCTCGAGAACACCGTCCAGGAGCGCGAATAACCCGCAAGGTACTATTTTATGAGCAAGAACGGTGTTCTTCTTTTTCAGGAAACTGCGTGCTAGACGGTGTTTCTGATCCGAGAAGATGTCGCTTGCGGCTCGAGGCTTGCGGCTCGAACCTCGAGGCTTACGCCTGACCAACCAACGCCTCGAGCCCTTCGATTGCGCCCAGACGCAGTGAACAATCCGCCAGGCCCGAGAACGGCGTTTCAACCGGGTTGATCTCGATCAGGAACGCGCCGCGATCGAGCGCCACGCGGCCCAGGCTAGCGGCGGGTTCGACCAGGCCGCTGGTGCCGATCACGAGCGCGGTATCGCAGGCACAAAACGCATCCCAGGCGGCCTCGAGCGCGTCCGAGGGCAGGTTTTCACCGAACCACACGACATCCGGGCGCATCCTCGAGCCGCACGCGCAGGTCGGGGGTGGCACGAAAGTATCGGGCGGCGGCAACGGTTGGCGCGCGCCGCAGCCTTCGCAGCGGGCTCGGCTGATGTTGCCGTGGAGTTCGACTAGGCGCTCTGATCCGGCTCGAGCGTGCAAACCGTCCACGTTCTGCGTCGCGAGCAAGAAACCATCCCCGACTCGCGCCTCGAGTTCGACCAGGATCGCGTGCGCCCGGTTCGGTAGGGCCTTCTCGCACAGTCGGTAGCGCCACGCGTACCAGTCCCAGACGAGCCTCGCGTCCCGCGCATACGCCTTCGGGCTCGCCAGTTCTTCGGGGCTGAACCGCGCCCACAAACCCGTCTGCGCCTCGCGGAAGGTCGGGATGCCGCTCGGGGCGCTGATGCCTGCACCCGTCAGCACCGCGATCCTGGACGCATCATTGATGGCGCGTCTGGCCTGGGGCACATTCACGCGTTCAGTATGACAGGGTAGCGTCCCTGAGCCGATACCACCCGAGAACACCGTCCGGGACGCAAATTTGGTACTGCGTCCCGGACGGTGTCCCTGTTCACCCGATCCCGGTCGCGTACCAGTCCGCCCGAGACAACGGCAGGCCGCTCGAGCCGCTATCCGTGGGCTTCGAGAGCAGCATCTGCGTCAGCCCGTTGACGCGCGTCTGGAAGGTGCGGATCACGCCCGTCAGGTACAGCCGATACGCGCGGTAGGTGGGTTCACCGACCAGACGGATCGCGTCGTCTTTGCGCGCCTCGAGCCGGTGCGACCAGTGGCGGGCGGTCAGGGCGTAATGTTCGCGCAGGTTTTCCAGGTCGCGCGGTTCAAACCCGGCGCTTTCGGCGGCGGACAGCAATTCGCTGGGGTAGAGCACCTCGCCGCCGGGAAAGATGTAGTGGTGCAGGAACGAGTTGCGCCGCCAGGTCAGGCGTTCGATCAGCCTGGGCACGGGCGCGAGCGTGGTTCTGGCCTCGACGATGCCGTGGCACAAGAACGCGCCACCGGGCTGAAGCAGCCGATAGGCCGTCTCGAAGTAGGCGCGAATATTCGCGCGCCCGACGTGTTCGACCATGCCGACGCTGACGATCCTGTCGAAGCGCGCGTTCTCGGGCAGATCGCGGTAATCGCGCACCTCGATGCTGACCCGATCCTCGAGCCCGGCGTCTCGGACGCGCGCTCGAGCCAGTTCCGCCTGGCGCTCGGAGAGCGTGATGCCGGTCGCGCGCGCCGTGGTGCTGCGCGGCGTGCATGACCAGCCCGCCCCAACCGCAACCGATGTCCAGCAAGTGCTGGCCGGGTTGAAGGCGCAATTTGCGGCAGGTCAGTTCCAGCTTGGCGGCTTGTGCGGCGTCCAGGTCTTCCGCGCTCGTCTGGAAGTACGCGCAACTGTAGACCATGCGCGAATCCAGAAACAGCGCGTAGAAATCGTTGCCCAGATCGTAGTGAGAGCGCACGTCGTTGGCGTCCTGGGTTTTCGAGTGGACGTGTCCGCTCAGGCCGGGTTTGGGACGGGTCAGCTTCGCCTCCGGCGGTAGATCGTCGGTCGGCAAGGAGCGAAGCATCGGCACGAGCCGCGCGACGTTCGCCGGGCTCGAGACCGCGCGCATGGTCGCGTCCAACCCGAGCGCCAGCTCCAGATCGCCGTCCACGTCGAAGTCCTGGCGGATGAAAGCTTCCGCCAAGTTCAGTTCGGTCGGTGGCAGCAGCATCCGTCTGAGCGCGCCGGGTCGGTTCATACGAATCGTGAACCGCGGCGCGCCACCGGGTTCGTCCCGCGAACCGTCCCACCAGCGCACCGCAAAATCCCTGCCGGAAACCGGGCCGGTCAGCATCTCGAGGATCGATCTCGAGGTCGAAAGGGCGCGCTGGTCGCGTGCCTGATCACCCTCAGCGTTGACGGACTGCGTCGCGTTCATCGCGCCCTCCTCGGCGGTGTGACCACCTGTCGCCCGATTCCCAAGATGACCCGCCGGGTCAGAATGTGTGTAACGCTGATCCCATTGTCTGGCATCGCCGGAAGCGCCGTCCAGGACGGCGCGCTCTTTATTCGGCGATCTTTCTTCAGCGAAGATTGGCCTCGAGCGCCGTCCGCCCAAACCGGGCCGCGAGACCCGAGACGCCGTGACGATCCTCGAGCGCCTTCGCTCAGGCGGGTTCGAGGCGGTCGCGCAGGCGGGTCAACGCCACCCGAATCCGGGTTTTGACCGTACCGAGTGGCAGACCCGTGCGAGTAGCGATCTGGGCGTGCGATAGGCCCTCGTAGTACGCCAGTTCGATCAGGCTGCGCTCGTCGGCGCTGAGCGCACCCAGGGCCGCGTCCAGCATCACGGTTTCGACCTGATCGTTCAATTTGGGGTCAGCAATGGCTTCCAGAATGGGTTCTTCGGGGTAGGACACGGGTTTGCTGACGCGCCGCAGGTGATCCACGCTGGCGTGGTGCGTGATCGTCAAGAGCCACGTCGTGACGCTACCGCGCGCGGCATCGAAGCCGCTGGCGTTCTTCCAGAGCTTCATGAATGCGTCCTGGACGATTTCTTCGGTCGCCGCTTCGTCGCGCACGATCCGGCGAGCCAGCGAGTAGACGTTCCGGGAATGCCTGCGGTACAGCGCTTCGAGCGCCGCCTCAGCTCCACCGTGATCGTTGCGACGGATGATCCCGAGCAGCGTCACGTCATCCTGCTCCTCGAGCAACGTCACGCTTCCGTTATGCAACGGGAATGCCCGGATGTCAATGTCTGATGGCGAAATTCTGGGTTCAGTGCGCCCTGTGTCGGTGGAAAAATAGCCCGTCTGCGCTGAAGAAAGGATCGCTATCACGGTGAATTCCCCTGGATTCTTTTTTGGCTCCGAATTCTTTTAATTCGCTCATTCTGCTGATCGTTCCTGATGCCCGGCTGATGTGTTGTTCGCGCATTGCGCCTCAAGCACCGCTTGCGGCTAGACTTTGGGCATGAGAATGCTCGGGGTCTTGATCGCGCTCCTGCTGAGTTCAGGTCAGGCCATCAGCCCACTCGACGAGGTGCGCGCCGCCTACGCCGCCTGCCGAAGCTTTGCGGCGCGCACTGCGCCGGTGGCGCTCGAGCGCCCCTACGATGGCAGCTGGAAGCGCGGCGATACCCTCGAGCGCGGCGAGTTCGCGTCCGTCTGGTTCGAGGGTCGCACGATCCGCGTGGCGACCCTTCAAACCGCCAGCGAAGACAACGCCATCACCGTGCGCTACTGCTTCCGCCGCGACGGTACGCTGGCGTTCATTCACACTTCCCTGGGCACGTTCTACGCCGATCCCGGCCCGGTGCACGTTCAACGCCGCCTGTATTTCGATCCGCGCGGACGCGAGTTCCGCAGGTCTGAGCAGGTCTTCGACGCGAAGGACAAACCCATCCGGCGCGATTTCGCCCGTTGGGCGCTCGAGTTCGAGCGGGTGTTCCCGACTTCCAACAAAATGCGCGCCTTCTTCGGGCGCGCGCTGGAACGCTAAGACCGTCCGGGACGGCATTCTCGAGCATCAGAGGACACCGTGCTGGACGGTGTTCTCGTGTCGGCGACCTCGAGCGCTGCAGTTGAGCTGAGCCATCGCGCAACCGCAAGGTTGTGCTTTTATGGGAGAGGCCGCGCGTTCGCCCCCTCGCCCTGACCCACGCCCATCAGGGGAGCGGGAGAAACCGGACTTTGCGGTCGCCCTGCTCGAGGAAGCGGCTCGAGTCGGGCGGACTTGAGATTTCCCGCTATAATCCGTGGTCGCCCCGTTAGGCATCGCCAATGGGCATCGGAGGAACCGCGTTGAGTACCACCATTGATCAAAATGTCGTGGCTGCGCCCCGCAAGGTCGGGTTCGTCAGCCTGGGTTGCCCGAAGGCGCTGGTGGATTCCGAGCGCATCCTGACGCAGATTCGCTCCGAAGGGTACGAGATCGCGCCGACCTACCAGGACGCGGAGGTCGTGATCGTCAACACCTGCGGGTTCATCACGCCCGCCATCGAAGAATCGCTCCAGTCCATCGGTGAAGCCCTGGAGCACACCGGCAAGGTGATCGTCACGGGTTGCCTGGGTGAGCGCCCAGAGACGATCATGTCGCGCCACCCGAACGTCTCGAGCGTGACCGGCCCCGGCGACGTGACGGGCGTGATGGGCGCGTTGCACGAACTGATCCCGCCCGACGAGAACCCCTTCACCAGCCTCCTGCCCGTGACGGGCATCAAGTTGACGCCGAAGCATTACGCGTACCTGAAGATCGCGGAGGGTTGCAACCACACCTGCTCTTTTTGCATCATCCCGAAGCTGCGCGGCTTGCAGGTCAGCCGCGACGCCGGGGAACTCCTTTACGAGGCCTACCGGCTCGTCTCCGGGGGCGTCAAGGAGTTGCTGGTGATCGCGCAGGATTCGAGCGCCTACGGTGTGGACGTGCGCCACCGCGAATCCGAATTCCAGGGCGAGCAAGTCCAGGCGCACCTGGTCGATCTGACCACCAAACTGGGCGAGTTGGGCGCGTGGGTGCGTTTGCATTACGTCTACCCGTACCCGCACGTGGAAAAAATTGTGCAGTTGATGGCGGACGGGAAAATCTTGCCGTACCTGGACGTGCCGTTGCAGCACGCCAGCCCCAGAATCCTGAAGCTGATGCGCCGCCCCGGAGCCGGAAAGCAGTTGGACACCATCCGCCGTTGGCGCGAGATCTGCCCGGAAATCACGTTGCGATCCACCTTCATCGTCGGTTTTCCAGGTGAAACCGAGGAAGATTTCCAGTTGCTGCTGGATTTTCTGGCGCAAGCGCGTCTGGATCGGGTCGGGGCGTTCACGTACTCCGAGGTCGAGGGCGCGGACGCGAACAGCTTGGAGGGGCACGTCACCGAAGAGGTCAAAGCCGAACGCTTGGAGCGCCTGATGGCCTTGCAGCAGACCATCAGCCTCGAGAAGAACGCCGCAAAAATAGGTCGCGTGCTGGACGTGATCGTGGACGAGTACAACGACGACGACGGCGACGCGCCCGGAACCAAGCTGGTCGGGCGCACCAAAGGTGATGCGCCGGGCATCGACGGCAGCGTCTACGTCGCGGCGGGCGTATTGGCGGGCGCGATCAAGATCGGTGACATCGTGCGCGTCAGAATCGAGGATGCCGACGAGTACGACCTCTACGGCGAGGCCGTCGAAGTGCTGGCGTGGGCTCCGAACGTGATCCAGTTCCAGACGCACTGAAGACCGTCCAGGACACAAATTTTTGATCTTAAAGAGCACCGTCCAGGACGGTGCTCTTTATTTCCCCTCCGTTCGCTCGAGCAAATTTGCATCAACCCTGCGCCCGGAACGGGTACACTCCAACGATGAACGACGACGGCGTTTTTTCCGGTGGGACGCGCCGCGTGCGGGTCGGATGCAAACTGACTTACGATCTGCCCTTCGATGCGCCGCTGATGTTCGTGCTGGAACCCAAAGACCGTCCCGGTCAGCGCATCCTCGAGATGGCGCGCGCCTTCACGCCCGCGCTCGAGCCGGACGGGTTCCGCGCGTACACCGATGCGCACGGCAACACGATCTGGCGCGTGTTCGCCCGCGCGGGCAAGCTCGAGGTGCTGCACGACGCGATCGTGAGCGTGTCAGCCGGACTCGATCCGGTTCTGCCGGAATTGCCGGGCGCGCTCGTGCAGGACTTGCCGGACGAGGCGATCGTCTACACCCTGCCCAGCCGCTACTGCCCATCTGATTTGTTCATTCAGGACGCCTGGGCGATGTTCGGAAACGTGCCGGACGGTTGGGCGCGCGTGCAGGCCGTCTGCGACTGGTTGCACGCCAACATCACCTACGGCGCGGGCAGCAACGCGAGTTCGACCGCGTTGGACGCGTACTTCTCGAGACGCGGCGTGTGCCGCGATTTCGCGCACCTGGGCGTGAGCTTCTGCCGCGCGCTGAACATCCCCGCGCGTTACGTCTGCGGTTACCTGCCGGACATCGGCGTGCCCCTGGACGGTCTGCCGATGGATTTTCACGCCTGGTTCGAGGTTTTCCTGGGCGGCGCGTGGCGCACCTTCGACGCGCGCCACAACAAACCGCGCACGGGCCGCGTGATCATTGCCATCGGACGAGACGCGGCGGACACGGCTTTCAGCACGACCTACGGGCAGACCCAACTGAGCCTGATCAAAGTCTGGGCGGACGAGGCGCAACCCGGTCAGACGATTCCTGGCGGTACGCACCCGTGAACGCCTCGCCGCTCGAACCGCGAGAGCGCAGCCTGGTGCTGGCGCGCGGCCTCGAGCGGCTGGACGAAATCATGGGGCCGTCCGGCAGCTTGGAGCACCTGCTGGCGGGCCGGGTGCGCCTCCTGGAGCACCGCGATCTGGACTGGCATCGCGTGCGCCGCGCCCGGTATTTCGCGTACCAGCAGTTCAGTTACGTTTATTCCAGCTTGGCGCGAGACCTGTCGCAGCAGTTGGTGGTCAAACCGCGAGCGCAGCACGGCGATCAGCGCCTGCTCGATTTCAGGTTGGGGGTCGAACCGATCGCGCTTTCCCGCGCTGAACGCATGGACACCTTCGGGAACCCCGTGATCGAACTCGAGGTCGCGCGCGTCAACCACTGGACGACTTTCGAGGTGATGTTCTGCACTGAACGCCTGGCGGATGCACCCCGACCTCGCCTGACCGCAGCAGACGCCGCCGCGTTGCTCGAACCGACGCCCCTGACCGCGCCGGACGCGCGCATTCGGCAAGTCGCCCGCGAGCTTCGAGCCACCGCACAGACCCCGCTCGAGCTGGCCGAACGCATCAGCGACTGGGTATCCCAGACCATGCGCTACCAGCACGATGTCACCCACGTCGATACGCCCGCCGCCGAAGCCCTGCGGCTCGGCGCGGGACTCTGCCAGGATTACGCGCACGTGGCGCTGTCCATCTGCCGCGAGGCTGGACTGCCCGCCCGCTACGTCTCCGGGCACATGCTCGGCGAGGGCGGCTCGCACGCCTGGCTCGAGATGATCGTGCCGATTGAGACGGGCGCGCTCGAGGCCGTGGGTTTCGATCCGACCAACCGCCGCCGCCCCAACCTGGGCTACGCCACCGTCGCCGTCGGGCGCGATTACGCCGACGTGCCGCCCACGTCCGGGCGTTTCGTCGGCGATCACGCCGGTGACTTGCGCTTCGAGAAGCGCGCCGGGTTGATCGAACTGGAATTCGATGACGGACGCGTGCTGAACCCGAACCTGACGTGAGAGCACCGTCCAGCACGCGTATTTAAGCTCGCGTGCTGGACGGTGCTCTCGCTCGAGACGCAATCTTGCGAACATTTTGAAGAAATTCGAGGCGAGGGCAACCACAAGGGTTGCCCTACAAAAAGGGGCTTCTGGTTCAGCGCATCTCGAGCAACACCTGTTTCAGCGCATCTCGAGCAACACCTGCCGGATCTCCTCAAGCTTGATTTCCGTGTTGATGCCGGTCGCGCGTTCGCGCAACTCGACCAGGCCGCGTTCCAGGCCTCGAGAACCCACGACCACGGCGACGGGTACGCCGATCAACTCGAATTCGGTGAATTTCATCCCGGCGCGCTCGTCGCGGTCGTCCAGCAGCGCGTCCAGACCTGCGGCCTGCAATTCGTCGTGGAGGCGCAGCGCAGCACCGCCCGTATCACCGAGTTCCAGCACGGTCACGTCGAACGGGGACACCGCCCGAGGCCAGATCAGACCGCGCTCGTCCGCGTAACGTTCCGCGATGGCGGCCATCAAACGTTCCACGCCGATGCCGTAAGAACCCATCACCAGGGTTGCGCTCTTACCGTCCTTGCCGGTCACGTTCGCACCCAACGCGCTGGCGTAGCGCGTGCCGAGCTTGAAGATGTGGCCCAGTTCCAGCCCGCGTTCGATCCGAAGAGCGCCCGAACCGTCCGGTGACATCTCACCGCTTTTGACGGTGCGAACATCCGCGAAACGGCACTGGAAATCCCGCCCAGGCTCGAGTCCTGAAAGGTGGTAGCCGTCCCTGGTCGCGCCGCTGACCATGCCCTGGCGACCCTCTAAAGCCCGATCCGCGATGATTCGCGCCTTAAGGCCGCCTCCGTTCGTGGGCACTGGCCCGAGGCTGCCGAAGTTCGCGCCCATCAGTTCATAGGCTTCCTCCGGTTCGGCGGCCCGGATGTCGGTCGTGCCCAGCGCGTGCGCGAGCTTGCTTTCGTTGAGTTGGTGATCACCGCGCAGCACGATCACCACCGGTTCGCCCTGCGCGACGTAGATCAGGGTTTTCATCTGGCGCACGGCGGGCACGCCGAATTTTTCCAACGCATCAATCGTCAGGATTCCCGGCGTGGCGAACTCCTGGACGGTCGTGCCCACACCTTCGTCAGACACGGGCTCGAGCAGACCCGTGGCGACCTCGAGGTTCGCCGCCCAACCGGACGGTGCGACCGCCACCCAGTCCTCGCCCGCGTCCAAGAGCGCCACGAATTCCAGCGAATCCGTGCCGCCCATCATGCCGTTGTCGGCGCGCGCCACCACGATTTCCAGGCCGCAACGCTCGAAGATTCGGCGGTACGCGCCCTCGTGCGCGCGGAATTGCTCGTCCAGTCCGGCGTCGTCCAGCGCGAAGCTGTACGAGTCCTTCATGGTGAATTCGCGCAGCCGGATCATGCCGCCCTTGGGTCGCGGTTCGTCGCGGAATTTCTTGACGATCTGGTACCAGATCGTGGGCAGTTCGCGGTACGAACGCAGTTCCCGAGCCAGCGCCGTGAAGATCTCCTCGTGCGTCATCCCTAAGCACATTTCCCGTCCGGAACGGTCGCGCAGGCGCAGCATCTCCGTGCCGATCGCGTTCCAGCGCCCGGATTCCTTCCAGATTTCGGCGGGCTGAAGGTTGGAAAGCTCGAACTCCTGCGCGCCGATGGCGTTCATTTCGTCGCGGATGATGTTCTCAATCTTGCGTTTGACGCGCAACCCGAGCGGCAGCATCGAGTAAATTCCGCTCGAGAGCGGACGCACGAAACCCGCCCGCAGCAGCAATCGGTGCGAGGTGGTTTCGGCTTCCGTGGGGTTCTCGCGCAGCGTCGGGACGTGCAGTTGGCTTCGTCGCATGGGGCTCCTTGAGGGCCATCAGAGGTCAGGGGTGGGAAGACCGTCTGGGACGCGAATCTAGGGCATCAAAAAATCGTGTTCAGGACGGTGTTCTTCATTGATCGGTTCAATCTCGAGCGGACGCGGTCGAGGTCGCATGGTTCCTCCTGAGGTGATCTGGGCAAACAAAAAACCCGACTCCCAAGCGGAATCGGGTCGAAGTCTCGAATTGATCGGTTAGAGCGCGCCCTCACACGCCGCGTTCGCGGGGCGAATTCCGGGCGGTCGCGGGGAAAGGACGGTCACGCGTTCATGCTAGCAGCGCCGTCGCGATTCTGTCCAGCATCCGTCCGGATCGTGCAGCGACGGAGCCACCCTCTCGAGGTCAGGTGCGAACCCACAGGGGCGGGTGAATTCAGCTGAGCGCCTTCAGAACCATTCCTCGCGCATCTCGAGGGTGGTCGCGTCCATCGCGCGCAATAAGCGCCCCCAGTGCGCGAGCTTCGGCAGTTCGTGGCGAAAAAAGTACCGGCAGGTGTGCAACTTGCCCGCGTAAAAATCCGCGTCGGAATCTGAGGGTTGCATCTGAATCGCGCGCGCCGCGACGGTCGCCTGCTGTAGCCAGATCCAGCCGATCACCAGGTGCCCCATCAATTCCAGGTAATGCCATGCGTTCGCCAGGAACGCGTCCGCGCCGACCGAATCGCGCGCGCTCAGCATGGCGGCGGTCGTTTCTTTCGCGACGCCCAGCGCGGTTTCCAGTTCCTCGGCCCGGTCTTTGGTGGCTGGCTGAAGTTTCGCGTCGCGAATGGCGCGTTCGATCTCGCGCTCGAGCAATTTCAGGGATTCACCGTCGAATTGCGATATTTTTCGACCCAGCAAGTCGATGCCCTGAACGCCGTTTGTGCCCTCGTGGATCGGGTTCAACCGGTTGTCGCGGTAGAACTGCTCGACCGGGTATTCGCGGGTGTAGCCGTAACCGCCCAGGATCTGAATGGCGTGCGAGTTGGCTTCCAGCCCGTAATGGCTGGCCCAGGCTTTCATGATCGGCGTCAGGATGTCCAACAGCAATCCCGCCTCGCGCCGCGCGGTTTCATTTCCGGTTCGTTGGTCGTCCACCAGTTGCGCGCAGTACAACCCGAGCGCGAACGATCCTTCCGCGATGCTTTTTTGCGCCAGCAGCATGCGTTTGACATCGGCGTGCCGAACGATTTTGACCGCAGGCTCGAGCGGGTTCTTCGATGATGGCGACCTGCCCTGCGCGCGCTCCCTAGCGTATTGAAGGCTGTACAGGTAGCCCTGATAGGCCAGCATCGCCGCGCCCATGCCGACGCCGATGCGCGCCTCGTTCATCATCTGGAACATCATGGACAATCCCTTGTGGGCTTCCCCGACGAGTTCCGCGCGGCAATCGCCGCCTTCACCGAAGTTCAGCACCGTGCTGGTCGTGCCCCGGTAGCCCATCTTGTGCAGCAGCCCGCCCAGGTTGACATCGTTGGGCTCGAGCGCGGCGCCATTCGGTCTGTAGCGCGGGACGATCAACAAGGAAATGCCCTTGACACCCGCCGGGGCATCTTTGAGCCGCGCCAGCACGAGATGCACGATGTTTTCAGACAGTTCGTGTTCGCCCGCAGAAATCCACATCTTGGAACCCGTGACGCGGTACGAGCCGTCCTGCAACGCCTCAGCGCGGGTGGTGATGTCCGCCAGGGACGATCCGGCCTGCGGTTCGCTGAGCGCCATCGTGCCGAACCACCGCCCGGCGCGCATCGGCTCGAGGTAGCGGGATTTCTGCGCGTCCGTCCCGAAAGTCTCGATCAGGTTGCCCGCCGCGATGGTCAAAAAAGCGTACGCGCCCGTGCCGGGGTTCGCGCCGACGAACATCGCCTGGGCGGCCTGCGAGATCAAATTGGGCAAGCCCATGCCGCCCTCTTCCAGGCTGGCGTGCGCCGAGAAAAACCCGGCCTCGCGGAACGCGACGAGCGCCGCCTGAATTGCCGGGATCGTCTCGACGCGCCCGTTCACGACGCGAGGTTCGTTCAGATCGGATTCCCTGGCGTGCGTCGCGAAATACTTTTCGCTGATCTCGAGCGCCAACTCGAGCGCCGCCTCGAAGGTCTCGCGCGAGTGCTGGCTGAACTGCTCGCGCCGCGTCAGGGCTTCGGCGTTCAGGAGCTCAAAAAGCGTGAAACGCAAATTGCGGCGATCCATCACGGGCATCCTGACCTCCTGGGCGCGTTCATCCTATCGCCCACTCACCTCTCAGACTCGAGCCTGCGCGACGAACGCGCGATCGAGAACACCGTCCGGCACGCAAAGTAAATCATGCGTGCTGGACGGTGTCTCGAGCAGTCCGTCGGTTCAGGTGAAGGGCTTTGAACGGGACGAAATCAGCGCGTGGGAAATCACCGCAGCCCGTTCCCGCACGGCGTTACAGTCTCAGGGTGAAACGATTTCTGGCTGTGGTGATCGCGTTGGGTGTCGCGCTGGCGCAAAGCATCGAGCCCCAAAAGCGCTACGAACGCAACGAAACCGTCAAGATGAACGCGCTCGGAATGAGCCTGCGTTTCGACTTCGTGATCTTCGGCGATCTGAACCAGTACCTGCTCGGGCAGGGCAATTTCAGGGTGGGGCCGCAACCGGGCGTGAGCGTCGCGCAGGTCAAGGCGTCCATCGAGGCCGCGGTTCAGGGTCAGTACAGGAGCCTGGGTCTGAAAGGTGGCATCAGCGTCGAGGGCAACACCCTGATGGCGCGGTATCAGTTGTCGAACAACTCCTTCTGGCGCATCGCGTACCGTCAGGGGCCGCAAGCTCAGGGCGTGCTCCTCTCGAGCGAGGCCATCAACCCCAGCAACGAAGCGCGGATCGGTCGGGCGATGCAGAGGGCGCTGAACGAGAACGTCACGTTTTTCGCGCCACAAGTCGGTGGGCTCGAGGGCGTCTGGAAGGCCATCCTGAAGCCATCCACGGTCTTCGCTAGCGACCACATGCGCGGTACGGACGTGGTGCGTTTTTGCGATGAGGGTCGGTTTTTCTTTCAGGGCATGCAGGATTTCCCGCGCCTCAACGTGATCGAGGCTTTGACTCCTAACGATCCGAAAACCCGCGTGGCTGGACGCTGGCGGGTCTATCCGATCTCGAAGTTGCGCGCGCTGCTGATTCTCGAGTACACGCCCACCAGCGTCAGAACCCTGAAGGTGAGCTTCAACGACGGTTCCGACGGTTCGACCCCGGCGCTTCGCCTGGAGGGCGTGCCGTTCTTCGTCCGATCCCCGGAGCAGATCGCGGCCAGCAAGCTGGATTTGCCGGAGTGCTGATCTTGCGCACCTCGAGTGAGACAGATCGCTTATATCTCGAACCCTCGAACGAGAAACACCATCTGGGACGCGCTTTTTGAGACTCGAAGATTTGCGCGCTGGACGGTGTCCTCTATTTCACGGCGTCACGAAAAAACGATACGCGAGCGCCCAGCATCCAGCCCCGACGGCGCGTCACACCTCCGACACGATCTTTCCCGACGCCCACCGCTAGAATCGCGCCATCGTGTCTCCCGCGCTCCAGACCATCTGCTCCCTGAGCGCCGTGACCGCCATCGGTTGGGGCGCGAGCGCGTCCGTCGGCACGCCGTGGCTGGCCTGGCTGGCGGTCAGCGCGGGCGCGGGGCTGGCCTGGTTCAGACTCAAACCCAGGGCTTACGGCATGCTGCTGGTGGGCGTGCCGGGCGCGTTGGGGTTGGTGGTCACGCCGGGCGGGCTGACGCAGCGCGGGCTGGGCGCACTGGCCTTGATGATCGGTTACTGGGCGGCCTGGGCGGCGCTGCAATCGCGCGAGGACGAATCGCGGTTCGGCTGGTGGCCCGCGATCATCCTGGCGCTCTGGCAACCGACCGCCTGGGCGGTGCCGGGGATCGCGTTCCTGGCGGCTTCGGCCAGCCGGACGTGGCGCGGTGGGCTGGCCCCGGCGCGCGGCGCGTTGCAGCCCGCGGGATCGTCCGGTCTGGGCTGGTCACCGGTGGCGGTGGGGGTCGTGGCGGCGGCGCTGATCGCGTGGCCGTTGCCGCAACCGGGCGCGTTTCAGGTGCAGGACGCGGCCTTCGTCGTACCGCGCTTCGAGGTTCCAGCCCCCACTGGGACGGCGGCACCCTTTTTCTCGTCGGATGGTTCCAGCGTTCGGCTGGCTTTCCCCAGGTTGCCCGCCTGGTGGTGGTTGGCGTTGGCTGCCGCCTGCGCGGTCTGGTTCGGACGCGGCTCGAGAAGAAGCCTCGGTGCGTGGCGGGCCGGGAAGATCAAAAAGCGCAGGCTGGCGCTCGATCTGGCGTTACCGTTGGCGCTGCTGGCCACGTTCCTGATCGCGTTCGCGGTCTGGGCGCTGCCAGGATCAGTCGGGAGGTTCAACACATTCAAGCTGTCCATTCCGCTCGGGTCAATTGTTGGGGTGCTGTACGTGCTGGGCTTGGTGGGATTGGCGTGGCGAGCCTGGAGTTTTTTGCGCGGACTTCTGGGGCGCGCGGGCTGGCGGGCGACCGAACCGATTGAGCTCCGCGCGCGGCGCCCGAGCAGCGTTGAGCTTCCCGCCGACCGCGTTCGGGCCGCCTACGCGCGCTGGCTGGCGCACCTGCGCGACCTGGATTTGCCGCGCGCCCCGTGGGAGACGCCGTTCGAGTTCTCGCGGCGCGTCAGCGTTCACCTCGAAGCCCAACGCCAGGACACGCGCACCATCACCGACGCCTACGAGCGCGTCCGTTACGGCGGCGCTCCGAGCGACCTGGAAGCCCGAGCCGTCGAGGAGGCCGTGGAGCGCTGGCTCGAGGTGGCGCGCGCACCGGACGAAACCGCGCTGAACGACCCCGAAACCGCGAGGCTGGCGTGAACGCGACCGCCGCGCACCACCAACCGCTCGAATCGGTGCAACCGTGGCGCGAGGCGATGCTGGCCTTGCCGTTCGCCTGCCTGTGTGCGCTCGGCTGGATGACCTGGTTGCCCGCGTGGGCGGCGCTCTTCGCGGCCCTCGCGCCGTTCCTGGCGCGGCGATTCGCGGGAAGCGCACCGTACGCGCCGTGGTCGAGCGTTTACGCCGCCGTGCCCGCGCTCTTGACGGGCGGGGATCTGCTCCATCGGCTCGCTGCGTTCTTCGCGGCGCTCGCCTTGGCGTACCTGATCGGCGCGGCGCTGGACGGCGTGCGCGACGGCACGCCGTGGGCCTGGATCGCGCCGGGAATCATTTTTGCCGTCTGGCCCGGCCCATGGAGCGCGTTGGGGGCGTTGGGGTTGGGCGCGTTGGGGGCGCTCGAGAACCGGCGCTGGCGGGCGCGCAGCCAACTCGGGCACCTCCGCCCGGAGGGAATTGCGGCGCTCGGGCTCGTAGCCATCGCGGTCGCGGTGCTGACGCTGGGACTGGCAAGGCCGTCGGGCTGGAATCTGGATCAGCCCTCGAGCCCGAATCCTCGGGTGCGAACGCCCGAAAACGCCGCGCTGAAACCTGGTGCATCCGGCAAATCGTTCAGCCGCCCCGCCCCAAATGCGCCGAGGCCATCCGTCCAGAGCGAGTTGGTGAACATCAGCTTTCAAATCGTGCTGGTCGTGATGGTGCTAGTGATCGGGCTGGCGATTCTGCGGATGCGGCTCGAGAAAGCTCGCGGTGCGCGCGGCGGTTGGGTCGATCTGATCCCGATCGTCGGCATGACCGTGCTGGTGCTGGCGATCCTGGCCTGGAGTTTGCTGTCGCGCGGGGATGGCTCGGGTGCGCCCAGCTCGGGTTTGGGCGGTGGGTCGGTTTCAGGGAACACCGTCCAGGACGCGGGCAAGCAAAAGAACACCGTCCAGGACGCAAGAAAACCACCCAACGACCCGATCTGGCCGACGGTCGCGATGTTGGCCGTGGCGCTCGCGGCGGGCGCGTATTTCTTGTACCTGGCGCGGCGCGCACCCCAAAGCCTCGAGGGTGACGAACCGGAAGCCCCAGCCGACGCGCCCCAAAGCCGCATCCAGGCCACCGACCGCGTGCGCGAGGCGTACCGCGCGTTTCTGGCGCTCTGCGCACGGGCCGGAATTCCGAAGGTCGCGTCCGAAACACCGCACGAATTCGCGGTGCGCGTCGCGGAACGCCACCCGGACGCGTCCGGGCCGTCTTCTCGGCTGACCGGGCTGTACGAACCCGTGCGCTACGGGCAATTGGCGGACGCGTCCGGCGCGCTCGAGGCGGAGACCGCGTTGCGCGACCTGCACGGTATTCTCGAGCATGAAGGTTCTGGAGATGAACCAGGAAGGCGCGCATGATTGAAGATTTCGGACGCCGCGTGCGCGAGAACGTGGCGCGCGTGATCGTCGGCAAGGACGACACCCTGGAACTGGCGCTGGCCGCGATCCTGGCGGGCGGACACGTCCTCTTAGAAGACGTACCCGGCACGGGCAAGACGATGCTCGCCCGAGCCATCGCCGCCAGCCTGGGATTGGGCTTCAAACGCGTGCAGTTCACGCCGGACTTGCTGCCATCCGACGTGACCGGCGTCAGCGTCTACCGGGGCGGCGCGACCGATTCCGGTTTCGAGTTTTCACCCGGCCCGATCTTCACCAACCTGCTCTTGGCCGACGAGATCAACCGCGCCACGCCCAAAACCCAGAGCGCGCTTCTGGAAGCCATGGCCGAATCTCAGGTCTCCGCCGACGGTCGGACGCGCGCCCTGCCGGAACCGTTCATCGTGATCGCCACGCAGAATCCCGTCGAGATGGACGGCACGTACCGGCTGCCCGAGGCGCAACTCGACCGTTTCCTGGTGCGCCTTTCCATCGGTTACCCGACGGCTTCCGAGGAACTGACCGTGCTGGAGCGCTTGCAGAGCGATCACCCGATCACAGGATTGCTGGCGGTGTCGCGGGCGTCCGAACTCCTCGAGGCCCGCCGTCAAACGCGAGAGATTCACCTCGAGTCCGAACTGCGCGCGTACATCGTCGGGCTGGTTCACGCCACGCGCAGCCTGACGGAAACCTACCTGGGTGCCAGCCCCCGCGCCAGCCTGGCCTTGCAGGGCGTGTCGCAGGGGCTGGCCGGGTTATCAGGTCGGCGTTTCGTCACGCCGGACGATGTCAAACGCGCCGCCCTGCCCGTGCTCGGGCACCGTCTGATGCTGCGCGCCGAAGCCCGATTGCGCGGTGTCACGCCCGAGAGCCTGGTGCGCGGTCTGCTCTCGAGCCAGCCCGTGCCCGTCGAGAGGGTCTGAACCCCGATGGACGGTTCTCTCGAGACTGGCATCGCGGGCGAACGGCGAGAACCCAGCCCTCCCCCATTCAGACGTGAGAACGAGAGCGCCACCTCGAATGCTCGAGCTGAAGGGTGGGTGTTACAGCGGTATTTTGACAGGTCGTCGCGCGAAACACCCCTGCCAACTGTAGGGGCGCAGCGAGATGGCGCAGCGAGCAGCGCTCCTACGAGAATCAGTTTCGCGTCAAGATTTGTGCAGGCCGCATTGCAGGGACACCGTCCGGTACGCGAATCAAAAACATCGTGCTGGACGGTATTCCCAGCGTGAGAATTCCATTTTTGCCCGTGCTGATCGGCCTGATCGCGATTGGCTACGGGCTGGTGCGTCCGGGCATCTGGCCGTGGGAGGTGCTGGTCGCCGGGATCGCGTTGGGCTTGTGGGCGGCCTACAGGCGCGCGCCATCGGTCGCGCTCGAGCGGGCGCTTTCCAGCACCAGAACTTTCGTCGGTGCGCCGTGCGAGGTGCGCGTCACGGTGCGGGTTCGCGCGGTTTTCCCGACGCTCTTGACGATCGTGGAATCCCCGCCGCGCACGGTCATCCCGGATCGACCCGCTGCGCTGACCGGGTTGTTCTGGGGACAGAGCCAGCACGAACTCGTCTACCGCGTCACGCCGAACGCGCGGGGCGGCTGGAACTGGCCGGGTTTGCAGGTCAACTGGTCCGATCCGCTCGGCTTGTTCGTCAGGGACGCCAGGGTTGCGCTGCCCGATCAGCACGGCTTCGAGCTGCTGGTCTATCCGGGCGCGCACCCGCTCGAGCTGCCCGACCTGGCCAGGCCGCTGCTGACGGACGGGCCGCCATCGCGGGCGTGGGGACTGGAAGATCCCAGCACCTTCGCGGGCGTGCGCGATTACGCGCCCGGCGATCCGCAGCGGCGGATTCACTGGCGGCAGACGGCGCGGTTCGGCACGACAGCCCTGGAATCTGGCGGCGAGCGTTACAACCAGCTGATCGTGCGCGAACTCGAGCGGGTGGCCGCGACGGGCGTGCTGGTTCACCTGGACTTGAACGCTTCCGGGCGGCAGGCGGAAATCTATCTCGAGAGCGCCGCGCGGCTGGCCGCGAGCGTGCTGAAAAGCGCTTTCGAGTCCAACCTGCGGCTGGGCGTCTCGAGCCTGAGCGGTGAAAGCGAGTACGGTGGCGGCTTTAACGCCTTGGAGCGAGCGCTGGCGTACCTGGCGCTGGTCAAGCTCGAGCCCGGCGCACCGGAGCGCGTGCCGATCCCAGCGCCCGGATCGAACCTGGTCGTGATCACCATGCGCGCGCCCGAAGGTCTGATCGAGGGTGCCATCCGCGCCCGATCCCGCGCCGCCCGCGTGCTGGTGATCGCCCTGCCCGAAGGCTTCTACCTCGAGCCCAACGAAAGCCCCCGACCGTTGTTCGTCAGCGCCCCCGACGCCATCCGCGATCTGGAATCTCGGGCTGGCGTGCTGAAGGACGCTGGCGTCCACGTGATCGTGCTTCGCGGCGACGAGAGCGTGCTGAAGCTGGCGTATCGGTAGGCGGTCAGGAGTCAGAGCTCAGATAGTCTCGAGCGTTGGTCACGACGCCCTGCCAGACGCTTCTTATCGGAACAACCCTCGCGGTTGCCCCGCCTTCGAGACGCACACGCCCGAATTCAATTAGACCTCGTGCGAACGTGATCGAACACGTCCCGACGGAAGGGTAGGGACGAGCCCTACCCCTACGCCACCCTGTCCTGTAGGGGCAACCTTTATGGTTGCCCTCGCGTGAAGACGGTCTTAGGACTGACGTTCGCACGAGGTCTATCGATGTGCCTTCTCGAGAACACCGTCTGGGACGCAAATTAAATGATACGTCCCGGACGGTGTTCCCTCTGGCTCCTGACCCCTGGCGACCTACAGCCCGACCCAGGCTTTCTTGTTCCAGCGCCGCAGGTAAACGCGTCGCACGTCCTTGCTGATTTCTTCGCTCCAGGCGACGGTGGGTTGACCCTGACCATCGAGCGCCATCGCGCATTCCAGCGCGTAGGCTTTCGGGTCGGCGTTGAGCCGTCCACCGACCGCGACCCAGTTCTGGCCGTCCCAGCGTTTGACGAACACGCCGACCGCACCGGCGTTCTCGAGCCACGCGACCGTCGGGTTGCCCTGAGCGTCCAGCGCCAGCGCGGGGCCGTCGGCCAGTCCGGTTTCGTCGTTGACGCTGCCGCCCACGGCCTGCCAGGCGTTGCCCGTCCAGCGTTTGACGAACACGTCGAAGCCAGATCTGGCTTCCTTGAACGCGACCACAGGCCGATCCTGCGCGTCGAGCGCGAGAGAAGGCGAACCGGCGTAGGCGTTCGGGTTGGCGTTCAACGAAACCCCGCCGAGCGCCGCCCATCTGCCCTGGTTCCACGGGCCGACGAAGACGTTGAAATCGAGCGCGCCCCGACCCGCGACGTAAGGTTGCACGCTCCAGGCCAGGATCGGTTGGCCAGTTGACGCGACCGCCAGGTCGCGCGATCTCGAGGAGCCGCTGACATCGGAACTCAACGATCCCGTGTCCACGGGCTGCCAGGCGTCGCCCGCCCAGCGATCCACGAAGTAACTGTCGGCGTTGAAATCCGGCGAGAGCTCGCTCCAGCCGATCACCGGGTAGCCTTTCGCGTCCAGCGCGAGCTTCGGCAAGTCCGAGGCCGAGGCGAGCTTCTTGGTCGGGGATTCCCCGAAGGTGCGCCACGCCTTGCCATCCCAGCGCGCCGCGTAGACCTTGCCGGGGCCCTGCGCCTTGCCGTCGTTGGTGTTGCTGCGCTCCGTCCAGACCGCCACGGGCGCGTCCGTCCCGTCGAGTTTGACCGCGATGTTGAAGGCGTTGAAGCTCGGGTTCAGGTTGAGCGCACCGCCCAGCGTCGTCCATTTTCCGGCGTTCCATTTCTTGACGAAGGCGCGGTACACGCCGTCCGTGCGCTCGATCAAGCCGATCACCGCGTGACCGTTTCGATCCAGCGCCAGCGAAGGTCGCGCGGCGTCCTGGGCGGCATCGTTGTTGACCGTGGTCGGTGCGGTCGGCGCGTTCTGGGCGGTCACGACCCAGCCCAGCGCGACCGCGACGCTCAGGATCACGGTTTGGGAGGTTGTCTTCACGCAGCGAATTCTGACACGAGAAATGCGCAGCTGAACGCTCTGGGCGCATTTCTCGAGGACACCGTTCAGGACGGGGTTTTCGACTCTTCAAGAATACCGTTCCAGACGGCGGCCCACTGCCCAGAGGATGTCTTAAGAGACTCGGGACGGCATGCCGCGCAAAAGTGAAATCGGTCTTCGCGAGTAACCCAAGCCACCGCGCACGGTTGAAAGCGATGCTAGGCTCGAACGCAGTTCAGTCAGGACACCATGTACGTCATTTGTCCATCGTCAACGGCACCCGAGTCCGGCACAATCGAACAGGAGGTCTCCATGTTCGGAAAGTTGTTCAAGAAGCCCGAAGGCAAAGATGCGGATCGCACACCGCCCGGTCAGACGCTGACCGAACGGTTTCCGGTGCTGACCTACGGCCCCAGCCCGCGCATCGAGGCGAAAAACGTCAAGATCGTGATTTCGGGCCTGGCCGAGGAGCGCGAGTTCACCTGGGACGACCTGATGGCCATGCCGCAGGTGACGATCACCAAGGACATTCACTGCGTCACGCACTGGTCGAAGCTCGACGTGACCTGGACGGGCATTCCGGTCACAGAATTGATGAAGCAGGTCGCGCTCAAACCCGAAGCCACGCACGTGCTGATCCACTGTTACGGCGGCTACACCACCAACCTGGCGCTCTCGGATTTCAACCGCGATGAAAATCTGTTCACCCACACCCTCGAAGGCCAACCCCTGCCCCTGGAGCACGGCGGGCCGATGCGCTTGCTGGTGCCGCATCTGTACCTCTGGAAGAGCGCCAAGTGGGTATCGGGTTTGCAGTTCCTGAACCGCGACGAGTTGGGTTTCTGGGAACGCAACGGCTATCACGACCGGGGCGATCCGTGGAAGGAAGAGCGTTACAGCGACTGAAGTGAAGCTCTACGCGAGACGACGCCGTTCTGCACAGCGTCGTCTCGTTTTTACCGGATGAGCTGGGCGGGTTAAAGATCAATGCAGTGCGTTCTTCACGGCGCGAATGACAATTTCACGATACGGTGAATGCGTGAACCTCCTTCACGCATCCTCTCGGGCCATCTGGAGACAGCGGGTCGCCGGGAGTTTCGTGACGCTGCTGGCGTTTTTCGTGCTGAGCCTGTTCAGATTGCTGCCGCTCGAGTCCTGGCAGTTCGCGATTCTGGTCGGTTTCGGCCTTTCTTACGTGATCGCCTGGCGCTCGGACGGGCCGCGCGGTCTGGGACAGTGGGTGCTGACCTTCTCGGAACTCGGGGTGCTGTCGGTGTTGGTGCGGGTCACGGGCGGCGCGGCCAGCCCGTTTCAGGTGCTGGGGTACGCCTGGTTGTTCGGGTCGGCCCTGGCGATGCTGGTGGATGGTTCGGACGCGCCGATCATCCCGATGTGCCTGATGGTCGGGCTCTCGCTCGGGCTTGGGGCGTGGGGTTCAAACGGGTTCGCGCTGTTCGCGGCGGTCAACCTGCTCGGTTTGACCGCGATGGGGTTGGGCATCGGCACGCTGACCGCCGAACGCCGCATGAACCGGGCCGACACGCTGATCCCGACGATTCTCAACCGCAGCGCGGGCATCGCGCAGCTCGAGACCTGGGTGCGTTCCAGCGAGGCTTTCACGTTGAATTTCGTGGATCTGGGCGATTTCAAGAACATCAACGACCGTTACGGGCACCGCGTCGGTGACGAGGTGCTGCGCGCCGTGGCGGATCGGTTGCGGGCGGCGGTGCGCTCCACGGACGTGGTCGCGCGCTACGGTGGCGATGAGTTCATCGTCGCGACCCGCCACGGCCAGGACGGGCTGGCGCGCTTGCAGGCCGCACTCGACATGCCGATCCGCACCTCGAGCGGGCTGGTGATGGTTCAGGCCGACGTGGGTTCCGTGCCCTTCGGTCACGGCGAGGATCTGGACGCGCTTTTGGAACGCGCCGATGCCGCCATGTACGCCACCAAACGCAACCGCAAGCTCGAGGTGCGCGGACGGCTGGCGGGCAGTTAGATTTAGGGGACACCGCCCTGGACGCACGATTGAATTCGCGTCCAGGACGGTATTCTCGAGCATGAATGATTCAAAAATAGGTGCGCGAAACTTCAGACGAGTCTCGAAGCTCCAAGAAACCGCCGCTTGAACGCCCTTTACTTCTGCGCGTCCACCAGCCCAGCGCCCAGCCGCTCGAGCGCCAAGCGGATCGCGTCCCGCGCATCTTCGGGCTTGGCGGGTTCGGCGTAAGGCACCAGAAAAGCCGCAGTTTCGGCGGCGTACTCACCGATCAGACCGCGCGGGTTCGAGAGCCGCAAGCTGGCCTGGCGCGTGGAGGCGCTCAAGGCCACGCGTCCGGACAGGAACAGGCCCGCGTTCAGGCTGGCCTGCAACTGCGCAAAATTCGCGGCGCTCCAGTTCTGCGGCGGCGGGCCGCCCAGCGCGCGCTCGAGTTCGTCCTGCGGGATGACCGCGACGCGAGCCTTGAGCGTCGGATTGGCCAGGATTTCTTCGCGCAGGATGCGTTCCAGCGATCCGCGCGCGAACGGCGAAACCAGGCTCGAGACGGCCAGCCGTTGCGGTTCGCCCGAGAACGCAACCGGGGCGTTGCGCGGCGCGCACGCGATCAGCCCGAGCGCCAGAATCAACAGCCCGCACCTCATCGGGTCTTCTGGCGGAAGTACGTGATCATGTCGGTGTTGACGGTCTCCGCACCCAGTTGCCTGAGCATCGTCGTGACCTGCCCCTGGTGGTACGTGCCGTGGTTGACGACCTGCCTGACGATCTCCTCGAGCGAACTCGTGAACGGATCGCCGGAAAAACTCCTGTACGAGATCGCCGCGTCACGGTTGATCCCTCTGACGCGCTCGGGAAACGCGTCCAGCACGATCAGCCAGGGTTCACGCAAGGATTCCAGCGTGGGAAAATCTGCTGGATTGCCGCGCTCCGGCGATTCGCCCGCCAGCCTTCCCAGCCACGCCCGATCCGCGCCGAAGACGTGAACCAGCGTGTCCCGCACGCCCGGAAAGCTCGAGGCGATCGGGGTCGTGAACTGCTCCTGATCGAGTTTCTCGGCGGCCAACAGCGTGCGCTCCGTGGCCCAACGGTGGTAGGCCAGCAAATCCAGTAGGTCTTCCATGCTCGATTCTAACGCGCACCGTCCAGGACGGTGTTTCTCGAGCAACGCAATCGATCGTCTCGGACGGTGTTCTTTTTGTGCGCCACTTCACCCACAATCCCGATAACGCCCTTACACTCGCGTCGGTGGCATCGCCGCTGCGCTCCTTGAAACTTCTGGCGTATTCCATTGTTTTTGGGTCTGCGGCCCGTGCCGCCATGTCGTTGTCAGAAAAAATAAATGAAGAACAAAAAGCAAAAGATAACAATCGGATTTGTGGTGCGCTTCATCGGCGCAGTCGCAAAGGAACTGATGGTTTCTGCTGGCGAATCGTCCAAGCGGCAGCCTCGAAAAAGAACGGTCCGAACACGCGAGCCCGTCGAAGATGACGGGCTGTTCGAGCGGATACAAGATGAACTGGCCGCAGGTTACACGGTCAACGACCGCCCTTACCTGCCCGACCAGGGAGAAGCACCTGAAAAACAATTCTAGTTTCTTTGTAGATGTAGAGACGAGAATTTTGCCGAATTGATCGCCGTAACGCTCGGAGCGATACTTGCGATCTCGAGATGTACCTCTGAAACTCTTGACCAGAAGCGCATCGACCCCGAAGACGACGAGCCCTTGCTCGCCGCCTTCGGGGTTCTTTATCGTTCTGCCTCAAGGCTCAGCCTCGAGTACTATTCACGAGAAGACCGTCCAGCACGGCATTTTTGATTGTTCGAGAACACCGTCCTGGACGGTGTTCTCTGAACCAGCTTCCTCGAGCCTTCAGGTCTGAAGGCTCGAGCGTTCGCGCAAGTACGCGGCGCTCGCCCAGCCGCTCTCTAAGGCACCCTCGACGCGGGGCGTGCCGCACCAGTCGCCGCACAGCACCAGGTTGTCGTGCGCCACGAACACGTGCGGATAGAGCACCGTCGGTTGCGCGTACCGCCAACGGTGCGCGATGGCGGCGCGGGACTGGGCGACCCAGCCTCCGAGCGCATCCACGGCGGCTGCAGTGATCATCTCGAGGGCCGCGTCGGAGCTCAGTTCGAGGTGATCGCGGCTCCACGCGCCGTTCGCGTGCAGCACCAGCACGGGCGGGCTGCCGGACTCGCGCCGGGTGTGATCCATCGCGGCCCAGCCCAGGACGGGATGCGCCATCTCGAGGCCGAACCAGCCGACCGGCGGCATTTCCTTCAGGGCAATCACGACCGCCCAGCACGGGTCGTAGCGCACGGCCTCGAGCGGTTCGAGCTCGGCGGGTGTCAGGCTGTTTCGGAGCAGCGAAACCGCTTGCGGCGCGGGCGCGTTCAGGATCAGGCTACGCCCGTGCTGGACGCGACCGTTTTCCAAGACCGCGCTCCAACCGTTTGAAGTGGGCTCAATTGCCGCGACCAGCGCTTGCGTCTCGACCTCGAGCGGGGTATCGCCCGGTTCCCAACCCTTCGCAAAAACCTTCCCGAGGGTGCTCATGCCGTCCGGGCAGACGTAACGCGGGTGTCCCAGTGGGCGCTCCTCGAGCCCGTCCGGCGTCCAGCGCGGAAATCCGCGCGTCCACTCGCGGCTGATGCCCGTTTCCAGGAGCATCCCCAGCATCGCGCTCAGGCGTTCGCCGCGCACCGTGAAGAACTGCGCGCCGTGGTCGGCGCGGACGCCCTGGCCGTCCACGTCCAAGCGTTTGGTGGCGGCCCGCCCGGACACGCCTTTCGATTTCTCGAGCACCCGCACGCGCAGCCCGGCCCGCATCAGATCGCGCGCTGCGGCCAGCCCACCGAGGCCCGCACCGACCACCAGCACGTCACAGATCGAATCCATGCGCGCAGTCTGACCCCGTTCTCTCGCGGACATTGCGCTGCCCATCGCAGTCGCGCGACGAGGTTGAGGCTCGAGCCGACCTCTCAATTTCAGTTCAATAACCCGTGCTCAGTGTCGAAAATCCCATGCCGGGCTCAGGCTGGAAGGTCATACTGAGCCCGTGAAATTCCTCAAACGCGTCATCATCATCGCCGCCATCGCCCTCGTACCCACGGCGGGCGCGCAGGGCTTCTCCGTCTGGGGCGCGGCCCAGGGCGGTTACGGCGGCACCTCGAACGGTTTGCACGCGCGCATCAGCGTCGGCGCGGGCCTGAGCTTGCCGATCGGTCTGGGCGCGCTCGGGCTCGAGATCACGCCGCTCGGCTTCGGCTCGGGCGGACGGCACGTTTACGACATCGCCGCCGTGCTGCGCGACGTACCCGTGCCCTTCACCCCGATCACCCTGCGCGGCGAGATCGGTTTCGAGAAATCCACCCTCGGCGACCCCTTCGACGCGGTGGGTTGGGCTTTGTTCGCCGGCGGCGGCGTGCGCTACGAGGTCTTCGGGCCGCTCGGGATCGTCGGCAATTTGCGCCTGTACCTGAGCAACCCGACGGGCACGGGCGGGGTTTTTGCGTTCACGGTCGGAGCTGACGTCAAACTGTAGGTCTGGCTGGCTCGAGACTGCCTGAATTACAAACACCGTCCAGCACGCGAGTCAAGAAATGCGTGCTGGACGGTGTTGTTATGAACCAAGCGGACGAGAATACCCGAGCCGCATCGTCTCAGACGGATTTCTCGAGCAGTCCCGCTTCACTTGTCCATCCTCGAGCCGAATCTTCAAGCCCATGAAACGTAAGCCACAACCCTTGACAGGGGCGCTCAGGCCAGTAAACTAGACGACTGATGCCCTTTTTCAAGTTTTCTGGGGCGCAGCTTTTTTGAGGTTTACACCGGAGGTTTCCCCTCCGGCCTTGTCACGTCAACCACGATGGGCACTGACGGGCTCGGCAGATCAGCGACGGCGTATTGGCGTTGAGGAAGCCTAGCACAGTTCTCTCGGGTCCCCGCGTGGGGCCGACCCGGTACGCCGGGATGGGGTGTCGATGGCGAAGGAAATCAGACGGTTCGGCAAGATCGAAGAGATCATTCCCCTGCCGAAGCTGGTCGAGTTGCAGATCGGTTCTTTCGATCTGTTCATGCAAAAAGGCGTCTCCACCGCCGACCGCGAGGAGATCGGTTTGCAGGGCGCGTTCAAGGAAATCTATCCGATCGACGAGTCCGACAAGAACCGCACGGGCGGGCTGGTCTTGGATTTTCTCGAGTACGAGATCGGTGAGCCGCCGCGCGGCCCCGAGGAGTGCCGCGAGAAGGACCTGACCTACCAGGCTCCGATGTACGCGAAATTGCAATTGATTCACCGCGATACGGGCTTGATCAAGGAAGACAAAGTGTTCCTGGGTGATCTGCCCCTCATGACCGAAGAGGGTTCGTTCATCGTCAACGGCGCGGATCGCGTGATCGTTTCTCAGATTCACCGCTCACCTGGCGTCTACATGACCAGTTCCTACCGTGGCGCACGGAAAACCTACGCCGCCGCGATCATCCCGATGCCGAAACGCGGCCCGTGGATCGAGCTGGAATTCAACACCTCCGACGTGCTCGAGATGAAGGTCAACAAGCGCAAGTTCCCGGTCACGATGCTCTTGCGCGTGCTGGGCATGGGCGACGAGGAGATCAGAAAAGTCTTCCAGGGCTTCGAGAGCATCCTCGAGCCGACGTTTTCCGACGATAAGACCGTCGGCATGGGCACCGACGAGGCGCTGCTGCGCCTGTTCACGATCCTTCGTCCCGGCGACCCGCCCAAAAAAGACAAGGCCATCACCTACCTGCACGCGCTGCTGGCCGACCCCAAGCGCTACGATTTGGGTGACGCGGGCCGCTACAAGGTCAACGCCAAGTTGGGCATCGAGAACCCCGAGAAGACGCTTCTGACCTACAACGACGGTGTCTTCAAGGACGCTGGATTGATCGCCACGATCAAGTACCTGTTGGGTCTTCAGATGGAGCAGGAAGGCTTCGAGGAGGACGACATCGACCACCTCGGCAACCGCCGCGTCAGGACGGTCGGTGAGTTGCTGGCCGATCAGTTCCGCGTCGGCCTGGGCCGCATGGCCCGTGGCGTGCGCGAGCGCATGCTCTTGGGCAACCCGGACGCCGCCACACCGCAGAAACTGGTGAACAACCGCCCGATCGTGGCGGCCATGCGCGAGTTCTTCGGGCGTTCGCAGCTTTCGCAGTTCAAAGACCAGATCAACCCATTGGCCGAACTGCGCCACAAACGCCGCATCTCGGCCCTCGGGCCCGGCGGTCTGACGCGTGAACGCGCGGGTTTCGACGTGCGCGACGTTCACCGCACGCACTACGGTCGCATCTGCCCGATTGAGACGCCGGAAGGCGCGAACATCGGTCTGATCTCGAGCCTGTCCAGTTACGCCAGGGTCAACCCCTTGGGGTTCATCGAAGCTCCGTACCGCAAGGTCATCAAGGGCAAAGTCACCGACGAGGTGGTCTACATGACCGCGCACGTCGAGGACAAGTTCACCATCGCGCAGGCGAACACGCAGCTCGGTGACAAGGGTGCGCTCGAGGGTCAGGTCGTGGCCCGCCGTCGCGGTGACCCGTTCATCGTCGAGGCCGCCGCGTGCGATTACATGGACGTTTCCCCGAAGCAGATCGTCTCGATCAGCACCAGCCTGATCCCGTTCCTGGAGCACGACGACGCCAACCGCGCGCTGATGGGATCGAACATGCAATCCCAGGCCGTGCCGCTGGTGCGCGCCGAACCGCCCGATGTCGGTACGGGCATCGAGGAGCGCATCGTGCTGGATTCCGGCACGGCGGTCGTCTGCGACGTGGACGGTGAGGTCATCGAGGTCGATGGCAACCGCATCGTGGTGCAGCAGAAGAATAAAAATGTTAAGGAATTCAAGCTCACCCGTTTCGTGCGCTCCAACATGGGCACGAACAACGATCAGCAGCCGATCGTCAAGGTCGGCGACAAGGTTCACGCCAATCAGGTCATCGCGGACGGCCCCGCATCAGAGGGCGGACGCTTGGCGCTGGGGCAGAACATCACGATCGCGATCATGCCGTTCGATGGTTACAACTACGAGGACGCCATCGTGATGTCGGAGACGCTGGTTCGCAAGGATTTCTACACCTCCATCCACATCGAGAAGCAGGAGAAGGAAGCCAGGGACACCAAGCTCGGGCCTGAAAAGATCACTCGAGATATTCCGGGCCTCTCGGAAGCCGCACTGCGCGACCTCGACGAGGACGGCATCGTCCGCATCGGCGCGGAAGTCAAGCAGGGCGACATCCTGGTCGGCCACACCAGCTTCAAGGGCGAGACCGAACCCACGCCGGAAGAGCGTCTGCTGCGCTCGATCTTCGGCGAGAAGGCTCGAGAAGTCAAAGACACGTCCCTGCGCGTTCCCTCCGGCGAGGGCGGCATCGTCATCCGCACGGTGCGCTTCAAGCGCGGCGACGACGGCGTGGACCTCAAGCCCGGCGTGCGCGAGATGGTGCGCGTTTACGTCGCCCAGCGCCGCAAGTTGCAGGTCGGTGACAAGCTCGCCAACCGCCACGGCAACAAGGGTGTCGTCGCCAAGATCATGGCCCCAGAGGACATGCCGTACCTGCCGGACGGCACGCCCGTGGATCTGGTGTTCAACCCGCTCGGCGTGCCATCGCGCATGAACCTCGGGCAGATCTTTGAGACGCACCTGGGTGAAGTCGCGCGTCGGTTGGGCGTGAGCTTCGTGACGCCCGTGTTCGACAGCGCCACCGAGGATGAAGTCAAGGATCTTCTGGTCGAGACCTACCAGGCGCAGGCGGCGGACGACAAGAAGCACGGTCTGGGCGTGGACAAGCGCGAGCGCATCGTGCTCGAGCGCGCGCAGAAGCTCGGCGTGATCGAAACGACCGCTGACCCCGAAGAGGCGCGTTTGAAACTCGCCCGCACCGGCAAGACGACCCTCTACGACGGTCGCACCGGCGAACCCGTCGAGGGACCCGTCGTGGTCGGCACGATGTACGTCATGAAGCTTTACCACATGGTCGAGGACAAGATGCACGCCCGCAGCACCGGGCCGTACAGCCTGATCACGCAGCAGCCGTTGGGCGGCAAGGCGCAGTTCGGCGGTCAGCGCTTCGGCGAGATGGAAGTCTGGGCGCTCGAGGCGTACGGCGCGGCTCACACCCTCCAGGAAATCCTCACCATCAAGTCCGACGACATCGAGGGCCGCGACGACGCCTACCAGGCCATCGTCAAGGGTGACGAAGTGAAGGACGCGAGCATCCCGGAATCCTTCAAGGTGCTGGTCAAGGAGTTGCACAGCTTGGGATTGGACGTGCAAGTGCTGGACGAACACGACAAGAACGTGGACATCTTCGAAGGGATGATGCCCAGAAGGTAGTGGCACGTCTCGAGATTCAAGGAAACACCGTCCTAGACGCATTTCCTTGAATCTCGAGAAACACCGTCCTGGACGGTGTTTCCCAAAGGACGCAAGTTTTGTTTCTCTCGAGAAAACCGTCCGGCACGCAATTTTTAGCACCACACTCCCAAAGGAGTTATGAATGCGCGATTTCAAGAAAGTTCGCATCCAGCTCGCCAGCCCGCAGAAGATCCGCGATTGGAGCTTCGGCGAGGTCGAGAAGCCGGAAACCATCAACTACCGCACGCTCAAACCCGAGCGCGACGGGCTGTTCGACGAGCGCATCTTCGGACCCGAAAAGGACTACGAGTGCGCCTGCGGCAAGTACAAGCGCCAGCGCTACGAGGGTAAAGTCTGCGAGCGCTGCGGCGTCGAGGTCACGAAAAGTGTCGTGCGGCGTTACCGCATGGGCCACATCGAACTGGCCACGGCGGCGGCGCACATCTGGTACGTCAAGGACATCCCCTCCAAGATTGGCACGCTCCTGGATCTCAGCGCGGGCCAGCTCGAGCAGGTGCTGTACTTCGGCAAGTACATCGTCACCGACCCGAAGAACGCCATGAAGGAAGGCCGTCCCCTCAAGCGCGGCGAACTGCTTTCCGACGAGGAGTTCCGCGAGCTCAGAATCGGCAAGCAGGAGACCTACACCCTGCCCGTCGGCACGCAAGCCGATGTGCGCGACGGCGAGTTCGTGACGAAGGCCCAGAAGCTCGGCGGCAACGTGGCCGCCAAGATGGACGGTCTGGCACAGTACCGCTTCCCGCGCAAGGCGACCCTGGAATACTTCGAGGAAGGAGCAGCCAAGTTCCTCTTGCCCAAGGGTTCAGTCATCGACAAAGAGAGTCTGCGCGCCGGTGAGGAGATCACCGACGGCCTGGAAGATCATGTGCTGCTCGCGTCCAGGGACGGCGCCATTCAACTGATCGAACTCGGCGAGGGCAGCGCCAAGGGCGGCGTGATCCTGGAAGTCCGCGACCCCGACGACAACGACGTGCTCGAGCGCATCTTCGTGCCCGTCGGCTTCGAGGTCCTGGTCGGTCACGGCGAACTGGTCGAGACGGACGCAGAAATTGCGCGCAGCACGGGCGATCTGATCCGCATGCCTCGCGGCGCGGCGGCCAAATCCGTCAGCACCAAGAAGCGCGGCTCGAGCGTCGAAGTCACGGTCGAACTCGAGTGGAAGCGCCTGGCCGACATGCCGATCAACCCGACCATGCACCTGCTGGTCGGTGACGGCAGCCAGTTCAGCGCGGGCGACAAGATCATCGGCGCGATCGACCCCTCGCAGGAAGTGATTGCAGAAGCCGAAGGCACGATCCAGCTTCAGGAACCCGCCAGCATCGTGGTCTCCAGGGCCAAGGTCTACACCTACAACGACGAACCGATCGTCATCAACGGCGATCGCGTCGCGCCCGGCGACGATCTGGCCGATGGTGGCAAGCTCAAAAGTGAAATCAACGGTCGCGTCGAGATCGACCTGGTTCGCAAGCAGGTGCGCGTCATCGAGGCCTACGACTTCGAGGCCAAGATGGGCGCGGAGGCCGTGCGCGAACTCCTGGAGGATCTGAAGCTCGATGAACTCGAGACCGAACTCGCCGACGAGATGAGCAATCCGTCCCGCCACAAGCGCGCCAAGGCCCGCAAGCGCCTGGAGGTCGTGCGTTCCTTTGCCAAGTCCGGCAACCGCCCGGAATGGATGATCATGGACGCCGTGCCGGTCATGCCGCCGAACCTGCGCCCGATGGTTCAGGTCGACGGCGGACGCTTCGCCACGTCCGACCTGAACGACCTCTACCGCCGCCTCATCAACCGCAACAACCGCCTCAAAAAGCTGATGAACCAGGGCGCGCCCGAGATGATCATCCGCAACGAAAAGCGCATGTTGCAGGAAGCCGTGGACGCGCTGATCGACAACGGTCGCCGTGGCACACCCGTCACGCACCCCGGCAGTGATCGCGCGTTGCGTTCCCTGACGGATCTGCTGGGCGGCAAGCAGGGTCGTTTCCGCCAGAACCTGTTGGGTAAGCGCGTGGACTACTCTGGCCGCTCGGTGATCGTGGTCGGCCCGCAGTTGAAGCTCCACCAGTGCGGTGTGCCCAAGCGCATGGCGCTCGAACTCTTCAAGCCCTTCTTGTTCAAGGTTCTGGAAGAAAAAGGTGTGGTCACCAACATCAAGCAGGCTCGCAAATTGCTCGAGCGTTACCGCGACACCCGCGACGAGATCTGGGATGCACTCGAAGAGGTCATCCAGGACAAGGTGGTTCTGCTGAACCGCGCCCCGACGCTGCACCGACTGGGCATCCAGGCGTTCAGCCCGGTGCTGGTCGAAGGTCAGGCCATCCAGTTGCACCCGCTGGTCTGCGAAGCGTTCAACGCGGACTTCGACGGCGACCAGATGGCGATCCACGTCCCGCTGTCCGCTTACGCCCAGGCCGAAGCGCGCATCCAGATGTTGAGCGCGCACAACCTGCTCTCGCCCGCCAACGGCGCACCGAACGTCAAGCCCGCCAAGGACGTGATCCTGGGCATCTACACGCTGACACTGCCGCGCCCATCCAAGAAGGGTGGCAAGACCTACAAGAGCCGCGAGGATGTCACCAAGGCCCTAGAGAAGGGCGAGATCGACATCAACTCGAAGATCAAGATCGTTGAAGACAAGGTTGAGCGCGAGACCACGGCGGGCGCACTGAAGTTCCACTATTCCAGCCCCGACGAGGCCACGTTGGCCGTGCTATCGGGCATCATCGACATGCAGGACACCGTCACCATCCGCGTGGACACCGTCGAGGGCGTCAAGACCCTCGAGACCACGCCCGGTCGCGTCGTGTTCTACCGCATGGTGCGCGAGGCCCTGGAAGAGGACGGTACGAAATTGCCGCGCGACTTCGTGAGCTTCAACACGTCTTATGAAAAGAACGCCCTGAACGACCTGGTGACGGACGTGTTCCGCTTCCTGGGGATTGAAAAGTGCGCCAAGCTCCTGGATGCCCTCAAGGACTACGGATTCCGTCTGTCCACCACCACCGGCGTGACGGTCGGCATCGACGATGCGATCATCCCGCCCGAGAAGCAGGCCTACCTGAAGGAAGCCGACGGCAAGCTGGCCGAGATCAAGGAAGCCTTCGACTTCGGCATGAGCACGGAACAAGAGCGCTTCGCGCAGGTCGTGCAGCTCTGGACGGAAACCACCGAGCGCATCACGGACGCGGCCTTCGACAACTTCGCCAAGAACTACCCGCTGAACCCGTTCTACGTCATGAGCCTTTCGGGCGCTCGAGGCAACAAGCAGCAGATCCGTCAGCTGACGGGTATGCGCGGCCTGATGCAGAAGCCGAACGGCGACACCATCGAGATTCCGGTCAAGTCGAACTTCCGCGAGGGTCTGAACGTGCTCGAGTACTTCACCAGCACGCACGGTGCCCGTAAGGGCGGCGCGGACACGGCCTTGCGCACGGCGGACTCCGGCTACCTGACGCGCAAATTGCACGACGTGGCTCACGAGATGGTCATCCGCGAGCACGATTGCGGCACCAGCGATTACCTGACCGTCCAGATGGCGGAAGACGGCAAGCCCCGCAAGAAGGCCGACCTCGAGCAGAGTCTCTACGGTCGCACGCTGGCCGTCGAGATCGACGCCAAGGGCTTCAAGATGGCCGCTGGATCCGTCGTCGGGCTGGACGAGATCAAGGACATCCTCAAGCACCAGAGCGCGATCGACGAGATTGCCGTGCGCTCGCCGTTGACCTGCCGCACGCCAGCGGGCGTCTGCCAGACCTGCTACGGCTACGACCTCTCGAGGGCCGCCGCCGTCAGCCTCGGTGAGGCCGTCGGCGTGATCGCCGCCGAATCCATCGGCGAACCCGGCACGCAGCTCACCATGCGCACCTTCCACACGGGCGGCGTCGCCGGTGCGCAGGACATCACGCTCGGTCTGCCGCGCGTAGTGGAACTCTTCGAGGCCAGGAAACCCAAGACCAAGGCCATTCTTTCCGACCTGGACGGCACGGTCAGCATTGAGGAAGACGAGGAGAAGTACCAGGTCACGGTCAGTGAAGGCGAATTCGCCAAGAAATACAAGGTCGACAAGTCCTACCGCCTGGTCGTGCGCGAAGGCGATCAGGTCAAGGCCGGTGAGCGCCTGACGCGCGGCGCGATCAACCCACACGATTTGCTCGAGTCTCAAGGCCCCGAAGCCGCGCAGCGTTACCTGGTCGAAGGCATCCAGGAGGTCTACCGCAGCCAGGGCGTGCGCGTCCACGACAAGCACATCGAGACCATCGTGCGCCAGATGTTCAAGTACATCGAGATCACCGAAGGCGGCGATAGCCCGATGCTTGAGGGACAGGTTCTGGAGCGCTACGACGTGGAGCGCGACAACGAAAAGCTCGAGGCCGAAGGCAAAACCCCGGCATCGTGGAAGCCCGTGCTGTTGGGCATCACGAAATCCGCGCTGTCCACCAAGTCCTGGCTGTCCGCCGCGAGCTTCCAGCACACGACCCACGTGCTGACCGAGGCCAGCATCGCGGGCAAGGTCGACGATCTGATCGGCCTGAAAGAAAACGTCATCCTGGGCAAGCTGATCCCGGCTGGAACGGGATTGGACAACGTGCGGGCCACGCAAGTGCTGGATGATCGCTTGCGGAACAAGGTCGCCGAAGGCGATCTGAAGCCGGATCGTCCGCGCGTCGGTGCGCCCGGAGCGCAGCCGGTCATCGCTGGCGATTGAGGTTTAGAAGATGTTAAAGGGGCGGCATTTGCCGCCCCTTTTTCGTTGTTGAAACTCGAGAACACCGCGCAGGACGCGAATCAAAATATACATGCGGGACGGTGTTCTCGAAAGAACATGTTTTTAAACGTTAGATCGTTGAAAAGCCTCGCTATTTTAGCGGAGATATATTAAGAATTGAAACAGTAACTGCAAAAATACCGACTGCAACCGGAAATAAGATTTCAAGTACGTACTTTGTCTTCGAGAGATTTTGGTGAGTGACAAAAGTCTTTTTAAGCCTTTCGTATCTATTTCTTAGAACTTCAGAATTCTTGCTATTATCTTCAAATTCATTCATACGTAAATCCATTTCCGCTCGAAGCTTCTTATTTTCCTCAACTCCTTCATCTAATAAAAGCTCTAATTCGTCCACTAGACTATGCAACAAATCAGGATGATTCAATTTTCCTAGATAACCTTCACCATATTTATTTACTATGCGTTCGATAACTTCCTTTTGCAAATCCTTATACTCATCATTTTCTTTCAAATCATCGTTAGTTAGTAAATATTTTAATTTTGTCAAATTTTCACATTTTTATCAAGTTTTCCGATTTCATTTAGGAAAAACATTTTAATTTCTCTGTGCAGTCTTAAGTTTTTTAAGGCAAGTTCAATAGCTCGATTACTTAATGTGGTCATGAAGGCACTAAGTTCTTCTCGATTTTTCGAAATTTCATAACTATAAATCTGCCAATCTTGTGTTATAGAAATTAAAAAAATAAGTAAGAAATAAATGGTTGATAGAGCTGCGGCATACCTAATTACGGGTATGCTGAGTTCCTTAAGTGCGGCGAGGGCAGAAATATTTTCTATCTTCACACCTAGCCAAAGCAAAACGCAAGCAAGTGAAGCCCCAAGGAGAATGTTGTAATTCTTCTTAGAAGTTTCGCTTAAAACCTCTTTAAATAAGGTTTTACTGATCTCAATAGATTTCTCATTAAAAAGTCTCCGCTCGGAGTCGCTTACAAAAACCTCTTCGGTGAAAGGCTCGATTGAACTTGAGGGTTGGGTCATCACATCCTCCTTTTGAGGATGATAACTGACGTTGAGAACGTCATTGAACAGTTGGAGGGATTTTGAGTCTGGGACAGCATTCTCAAGATTGTCTGAAATCCTGTCTTGAATCATGTACAGTTTACATATGCCAACTTTGAATCTCGAGCAAGATATCGTGCCGCTTTCGGATTTCCGTGCGAACGCCTCACCAATCTTGAAACGGTTGCGCGAGGGTGGATCGCCCGTGGTCGTCACGCACAACGGGCGCGCCGCTGCCGTGATGATGGGCGTCAGCGAGTACCAACGATTACAAACCGAACTCGAGGAATTGCGTTCGATGGTCAGCGGTTTGCTGGCCGTAAGGCAAGACCGCGCCGCACGAACGCGTGGTCAAGGCCGCGACCCTTGACCACGTTTCTGTTGGTGGGCGATGTCGGATTTGAACCAACGACCACTCGCTTGTAAGGCG
>CAXTKV010000016.1:0-40043 GCA_964244895.1 uncultured Deinococcales bacterium | reverse complement strand
AGCGATCCTGCCCGTGAGGTGCATGTTCAGGATCAAGAAGCGACCATACTCGTCAGGTGCGTTTTATGGTCGAGAAGGTGCTGTCTGATGGCGCACGAACGATGTTCGTGTTCAGTAAAGTACGAGGTTGCCGTAGTAAGAATCTTGACCAAAATTTCGAACCGCACCGTAAAAAATCAGGGCGTCACCCTTGCACGCCACGCGCAACGGAGCCTGATACCAGGCGCTCCAGCGGCGATCGCAGCGCAAGTACATGTTGGAGAGGAACCTCGAGTCGATGCTTTTGCGAACGTCCTCGTTGCGACCCTGCGCGTACAGCGACACGTTGCGGTAGCCGAAGTCGTGTTGGCGGCAGGCGTTGTCATCGAAGATCACGGGTGGCGTCGGGCCGGAGCAGCCGTCGTCTGACCAGTTCGGGCCGCTGGTCTGGCGGTAGTAGTTGGTCAAGTAATTTTCGTAGGTGATGCCGGTCGCCACGTACAGGGTCGCTGCGTAGCTCGGCCAGGCGATCACCGTCTGCGGCGCGAGGGTTCGCGCGAGGCGCTCGAGATCGGCATTGGCTTCCTGGCCGATGGCGTCGAGTTGCGGTTCGGTCAGGCTGCGAATCTGTTCTCTGGTCAGGTTGGGAACGTCGGCGAGGGTGATGGTTTGCGGTGCGGGCGTCTGGTTGCAGGCGATCAGAAGGGCGAACACGACGAACGCGGCGATTCGTTTCATGGTGGCTCCTTTTGAGCTTTCGTGATGGCTCGTGCGGACTGCTCGGTTCGCGACGAAGCATAGGTTGTGACGGTCAGGGAAACGTGAAGCGAGGATCATCCAAAGCGTGAGGGACGATGAATGATTGCTGTGCGCGCTCGAGCTGACCCGCTTTCTCGAGCCCGCGTCGGCTGCGCGTGCCGTTCAGGGCTGCTGGCTCGAGTGAGATGCTCGAGCCAGCCGGGGCACCAACACCGTCCTGCGCGCGTTTCTAAAATCACGTGCTGGACGGTATTCCCGAAGAATCGTTGTTAGGGCATCAGTTTTGCTTCGCCCAGATCATTTGATCCGCTCGCCAACGGCTCCAATTCCAGGAACGCCAATTACCGATTGAATACTGACGCATCCCATTGGCCTGAGTTCCAAAAACAGCAATCATCCGTTCCATTTGTTTCGCACGCTCGCCACCAATAGCGCTCTCTGGCAGCGTTTGAATCGCCTCAAGCAAAACAGGGACTGCATCGGCGCTCAGGGTTTGCGCGTATTCCACGTCGAAGGTTTTGCCCTGTGCCACACGTTCAGCGTTGACGCGCACGATCAATGCGTCTGGATTGATCGCGTTTAGTGCGAACGCGACCCCGACCCCGGCGACCAGAGCACCGAAAGCGAACCGTTCACGTTGATCGCGTAGCACTGTCGCGGAGAACCACGCGAACACGAGCGCCAGCCAAGCCATAAAGGCGGTCGGATACAAGCGCAACTCGGTCAGACCGTACTCTTGTTGGTACAACCTCATGCGTTGCACTGCGGAGATCATGATGATCGCCAGTAAGCCCAGCAGCGCGAGCGCCAGCACGCGATACAGTTGGCGCTGCCGGATCGCCGTTTGGGTCTTCGGGATGAACGCGTGCAGTACCAGCAGCAGCGGCAACACGAGCGCCGCCACCCAGACGAGTTCAAAAAAGCCGCGCCGTGCGTAATCCGCATAGGTCAGTCCAGCGATCGTGACGTTGTTCGACCCGCCGAACAGATACCCGAATTGCACAATCACGAATGCGGCGAACAGCGCGTTTAGCGCACCCATTACGATCACCATCTCCGTTGCACCGAGCGTTCCGCCAGGCTTCAACACGGTCTCGGTCAAGCCTCGAGATCGCAGCGAGAGATGCAAGAATCCTGCCGCGACCCACGCCAACGCCAGCGTCCCGATGAAGCGCTCCATTAACGCATCGAGGTTCCAGTTGAAGTGAAACAGGTTGTTCACGAACCGACCGAAGACTGCATCAGCCGAGCTGAACAACGCACCAAAAACGATCAGAATGGGTGCGGCGATCAACGCACCGCGCACAACAGCGAAGGTTTCGGGCGGCAAATTTCGGCGCGGCAAGTGCTTCCAGGCGATGTCTGAGAACAGCAACACGAAACCACCGAACAACGTGCCCACACCACCCGCGATCACGGTCGCAAAATAAGATGTGAGGCTGGCTACGCGCAACGACCCTTCTCGGGTGCTGGAGGCGGCCAGCGCGAGCGTGACCAGGCCGAGCAGGGTGTTGATCGCGCCGAGCGTCTGGGAGTCGCGCCAAGCGGTGCATAGAGCCAACGCAAAAGCAACGATCAAAAACCAGCGTCCTTCACCTCGTGGCGCAAAACGGTTCCAACGGGCGATACCGATTAAAGCCAAGCAAATGCTGCCGATCCAGATGCCCCAGTTGAGGCCGATCGCGCTCCGGTCGAACAAAGCTTGCCCGATCGCGCCCAGCCCGAGGGCCACGATCAGAACACGTAAGGCTTGCTGGGTTTTCGTCTTGATTTGCGCCAGGTCTTCAGGCATTGGTGAGTATTTCGATTCGGATCTTTCCAAAATGGACGTGCTCGAGCCTGACGATTCAGCTTCGGGTATGTGCTGTTCGGGTTCTTCGCTCATGTTCACCTCGTTGGTCGCGTTCTGGTCAAGGTTAGAGATGCATGCATGAGATCACCCTCACAGTTGTGTTGCCCTGACAATGGAGCGCTGAATGTCGGTCACTCAAGAATACCGTCCAGCACGCGTTCCTAAAATCACGTGCTGGACGGTGTTCTCGGGCTAGACTCGGGTGGGACGAGGGCTGATGAAACTTCACCTTCACGGATTGACCTTCAACGATTCGCGCTGGAATGGCGGCGCGCATCCGTTTCGCGTGCCCGCCGTGCAGCACGTCAAGAAACACGGGTTGCGCTTCACCTCGCCCGTGACGTTTTTCGTCGGTGAGAACGGCAGCGGCAAGACGACCTTGCTGGAGGCCATCGTGGCGCGTTACCCGCGCACGGGCGCGTGGACGCCGTATTCCAGGCGCGTGGGTGTGGAGATCGCGCTCGAGGACGCGCCTTTGGGTTGGAACGTCGAACTGGATCGAACCGGGGACGCGGTGGCGGAAGGGTTTTTCTTGCGCGCGTCCACGCTGGGCGGGTTGATCGGCGATCTGGAGCGCGAGGCCGTGCCGGAAGCCCGAGCCACGAAACTCGCGCGGCGTTCGCACGGCGAGGGGCTGCTGGGCGTGCTGAACGCGCATTTTGAATCCAGGGGAATGTACTTCCTGGACGAGCCCGAGACCGCGCTGTCGTTCCGCGCGACCTTGGGCGTGCTGTCGCTGTTGCACAGCCTGGCGCAGAACGGCTCGCAGGTGATCTGCGCCACGCACTCGCCGGTGCTGCTGGCCTTGCCGGGCGCGCAGATTCTGGAATTCGGCGATCACGGCCTCCGAGAGGTGGCTCTGGATGACCTGGAGTTGATCCGCGACTGGCGCAGTTTCCTGGCCGACCCGGACGCGTTCTTGCGGTACTTGCTCGAGCCCTGAAAGCCGCGTCCCCGAGGACACCGTCCAGTGCGCATCCTGAAATTCGCGTGTAGAACGGTGTTCTTTTTACACCTGGCTGCGGAAGTTCCGTCCCAGATCTGTGGCGTGGCTGAAGTAATGCCGGAAGACGTACAGCAAGGGATTCCAGCGCGAGGTGTCCACGTGATTCGTCTCGGGAATCACGATGCTGGCGTGCGCGTGAACGCGCAGCACGCGCGTCTCGAGGATCACGAAACCGGGGTCCAGATCGCCCAGCGTGGCGGGTTCGTGAATCTCGAGCAAGCTCGCCTCGAGTTGCAACGGACACTCCGCGATGCGCGGTGGCCTGACGACCTCGGAGGTGAGGCTCGAGAATCCGCCGAGCGCGAACTTGTCGGGTTCATGGCGGTAGCCCATGGCGCGTTTGTACTCGGGCACGTCCTCGCGCCCGGTGGTCGGTGCGATGCGTTCGACGCGCCGCCACAAGGAGCCATCCGGCAAGTTGATGACGCAATCGCGTTCGCGCGTCAGGTTTCGTGCGCCCTGACCGTCCGCGCCCAATCCCAGAATCACCCGATCCCCGAGCGCCCATATCGATGACATCGCGGAAATGTTCGGCGCGCCATTTGCGTTCATCGTCGTGACGAGCGCGACGGGCGTGCCGAAATACAGGACGTTGGGCTGAATCGTGATCGTTTTATCCACAGGTTTGTCCACAACTTCGAGCTTATCCACAGCCCGCCCGAGATCGTTTCAGCGCCCGTCGAAACATCCCGTTCAGGTTGCGGCCTACGATGAACCCATGATTCTGGATCGCCAACTCGAGTTGCACGCCGAAGCCGATCTGGCCAGCATCGCGGCGCTGATCGGGGAACCCGCGCGGGCGGCCATGCTGACGGCGCTGATGGACGGTAGGGCGCTCCCGGCGGGCGAACTGGCAGAACTGGCCGGGGTCAGCCCGCAGACGGCCAGCGCCCACCTGAGCCGCTTGCTCGAGGGTGGGTTGTTGATGGTCGAGACGCACGGTCGGCATCGGTATCACCGCCTTTCCAGCCCGCAGGTGGCGGTGGCGCTCGAGGCGCTGATGGTGATTTCTCCCGCGCCCCGACCGCGTTCTCGAGCCCACAAGGACGAGGCGCTGGGCTTCGCGCGCACCTGCTACGACCACCTGGCGGGCTGGTTGGGCGTCGAATTCGCCCGCGCGCTCGAGCTGAACGGTTGGGTCTTGAAAACCGGGCTCGAGTACCGCGCGACGGACGCCGGGTGCCTGAAATTTGCGACCTTCGGGCTGGACACCCGTCACCTGACAGGACGCGCCTGCCTGGACTGGACGGAACGCCGCCACCACGTCGGCGGTGCGCTCGGGCGCGCGCTCACGGCCAGAACGCTGGAGTTGGGTTGGGTCGCGCGCCACGCCTCGAGCCGCGCCTTGCGATTGACCGAAACCGGTCGCGTCGAACTCGAGCGAATGTTTGAGATGCGGTTCTGAAGAACACCGTCCTGGACAGTATTCTCGAGACCGCAAATCCAGTTTGCCAGACGGTCTTTCTCAATCTATTCGCTGACCGGAGCCATGCCCAACCGCACGATGTACGACTGAGGGCCGCTGCGCGAGCGGTACCGTTCGATCAGATCGCACATCTCGGCCTGGAGCGCTTTGGCGTCCTCGAACTCGAGTTGCACGCCTTCCGCCCACCAGTCCGCGATGGCGGGTGCGGTCGGATCGAGGAAATTCCACGACGAGTTCGGCCCGATGCTGTTGCTCGCGGTCAATCGCCCGTGTTCGAGCGCGATCCGTGCGCCCCAGACGGGTTCGCCCTGCTCTAATACCTCGAGTCCAGCGCGCACCAGTCCCTCGACCAGTCGGCGTTCGCGCGGCGCGTGTTCGGCCTCCAGGAGCGCCTGGGGCGTCTCGAGCGGCGTCAGTTCGTAGGGCACGAAGAACGCTTCCGCGACCGCGCGGTAGTGCTTCACGGCGCGTCCGGCGCGTTTGCGTTCCTCTGCCACTTCAAGCAAACCAGCGTCCAGCAGGCGTTTGATCTGATACAGCAGCGTGTTGACGGGCATTCCCAGTTCTTGTGCGGCGCCGCTGGCGCTGCGCTGACGACCGACGAACGGCGAGAGCAGTTTCAGGGTGCTCTGCTCGAGCAGCAAGCGGGCCATCTCGGGGCGTTCGACGCGCAACACGGGGCTACTGCCAATCGAGGAAGGCATTTGCAGTAGCCTAACCGCAAACTGAACCCATGAAGATTCACGCCATCACCACGGGTTTCGTTCAGATCAAAACCAGGCAACTCCACTCGCCGGTCTCCAGCCGCGCTTCTCGGCTGATCGGATTGTTCGCCGACCGCGACTGGAGCGACTGGCTACCGATTCACGCCTGGGCGATCGAGCACGAAGAGGGCGTGATCGTGGTGGACACGGGCGAATCGGGCTCTCCGACACCCGGTTTGCCGCACCCTTACGCTGCGCTGAACGTTCGTTTTCGCGTTCAACCGCAGGACGAGATCGGGCCGCAGCTCGAGCGACTGGGCATCAAACCTGCCGACGTGCGCCGCGTTGTGATGACGCACCTGCACACCGACCACGACGGCGGCATCAGGCATTTCGCCGACGCTGAATTTCTGGTTGCACCCGGTGAATACGCCGAAGCCAGCGGCCTGATGGGTCGTTTGCGCGGGTACGTCCCGCAGCGCTGGCCCACAGATTGGAAACCCAGATTGATGCATCTCGAGCCCGAACCGTTCGGGACGTTCTCGCACAGCCAGCGCCTGACCCGCGCGGGCGACGTGGTGATCGTGTCCACGCCCGGACACACCGCGCACCACCGGAGCGTGATCGCGCAGGACGGCGAAACATCGTTTTTTCTGGCGGGCGACACGTCCTACACGCAACAGGCCATGCTCGAGGGTTGGGTGGACGGCGTCGGCCCGGACACACGCGTGGAACAGGACACGCTGGGGCGCATCAGGCGCTTCGCGCATCTGCAACCCACGGTCTACTTGCCCGCGCACGACCCGGAATCCGCCCTCAGGCTCGAGAAACGTCAGGTCGTGCCACACGCCTCGAAATAGGTTCGTCCGGGGAAAAGACCGTCCAACAAGCGATATTTTCGAGGATAAGATTTGCGTCCTGGACGGTCTTTTCGTGGGGGCGCTGCTTGCTGCGCCCTTTGCGCGTCACGAAGGTGCCGTAAGCAGCGCCCCCACAATTTTGAGGATGGTCGCGCTGGACGGTGTTCTCGTATGACTGTCTACACGCCCGCCGCTTTTGAAACCGCCTCGAGCGTGGCTGGCACGGCGTCCGGCAGGTTGGCGAGCTTGCCCGCCGTGGTCGGGTCTTTCAGACCGTGCCCGGTCAGCGTGCACACGACCCGCGATCCGGGTTCAATCCGACCCTGACGGATCATGCGCCACGCGCCCGCGAAAGAGGCGGCGCTGGCGGGCTCGCAGAACAAGCCCTCGCGCGCCAGAACCTGATACGCTTCCAGGATTTCATCGTCGGTCACGGCTTCGATCGCGCCCAGGGATTCGTCTCGAGCATTCAGAGCCTGCTGCCACGAGGCCGGGTTGCCGATGCGGATCGCGGTCGCAATCGTCTCGGGCTTCTCGACGGGATGCCCCAGCACGATGGGTGCGGAACCCGCCGCCTGAAAGCCGATCATCTTCGGTCGAGATTTGATCGTGCCATCCGCGAACAATTCCGAGTAGCCCTTCCAGTGCGCCGTGATGTTGCCCGCGTTGCCGACGGGCATGGCGTGATATTCGGGCGCTTCGCCCAGCTCGTCGCAGACCTCGAAGGCAATCGTCTTTTGACCCTCGATCCGGAATGGGTTGACGCTGTTCACCAGCGCCACCGGCGATTCGTCGCACAGCAGACGCACCAGCCGCAGCGCATCGTCGAAATTCCCGTCGATCTGCACGATCTTCGCGCCCATCAAAATGGTCTGCGCGATCTTGCCCGCCGCCACGTACCCGGCGGGCAGAACGATGATGCATTCCACGCCCGCCCGAGACGCGTAGGCTGCCGCCGCCGCGCTGGTGTTGCCCGTGCTGGCGCAGGCGATGGCTTTCGCGCCAGCCTCGAGCGCCTTGCTGACCGCCATCGTCATGCCGCGATCCTTGAAGGAACCCGTCGGGTTCGTGCCGTCGTACTTGGCGTAAACGCGAATGCCCAATTCTCGGGCTTCTTTGGGGCCGCGCAACTCGACCAGCGGCGTGTCGCCCTCCCCCAGTGAAACCACGGGTGTGGCGTCGCTGACGGGCAACCTGTCGCGCCAGCGTTCGATCAGGCCGCGCGCGTGCAATGGGATGGGTTTCTCGAGCAACATGGTTCGCAGTTTAGCGTGTGTACCTCCTCGAGACGAGGTACTTTGGGGATACCGACGAGAACACCGTCCCACACGATGTTCTTTCATCTCTAAGAAACACCGTCCTGTACGGTGTTCTGATCTCGAGCATCAACCGATGACCACGCCCGCCAGCGCCGCCAGACCGATAATCACGAACGCCGGAACGCGGCGCGTCAAGGCCAGCGCCAGGCTGAGCGCGGCGATCCCGATCACGCCAACGTTCAAGCCCGCACCCACGAACAACTCGGTCAGCACGACCAATCCCACGCCGACAATCGAGAGCATCAGACCGTCCAGCACGCCCTGCGCGGCGGGCCAGTCCGCGACGCGCCTGTACACGCGCTGCACCACCAGCACCAGCACGGGCGGCAGCACCACCGCCAGCGTCGCCAGCAGCGCACCCGGAACGCCAGCCATCAGCGTCGCCAGGCTGATGACCCACAACCCGCTCGGGCCGGGCGTGAACTGCCCAACCGCTAGGGCTTCCGTGAACTGGCGTTCGGTGGCCGCGCCGCTCAGGATCAGATCGTGGTGCAATCCCGGTAGCGGCCCCATGCCGCCCGTCGAGAACAGGCAGGCTTTCAGGAACACCCAGAAGAACCCGAGCGCATCCATTCAGGCCCTCGAGTCCGAAGCTTTGAAAGGCGCGCGGGCGAAGTACCACGCCCCCAACGCGCCGATGCCCGCTCCGAGCGCGTACAGCACCAGCACGGGCGGGTGAAAGAGCGCGTACAGCACGGCGCTACCGACCAGAATCACGATCACCAACGCCACCCGGCGCGGATCGTGGCGCGCCTGATGCACCAGCGGTTGCGTGAAGCGCCAGTCCGCCACCAGGCCCATGCCGAAGATCGCGGCGAAGATGCCGCGCAGCGCGAGCCTGGCGGCTTGCAGATCGCGGATTCTGGCGTACAGGAGCGTCACCAGCACGGTGATGGCGGCGCTCGGCAGGATGAAGCCCAGAATCGAGACGAACGCGCCTCGAGCGCCCCGCACGTGCCAGCCGATCAGCAAGCACATCGCTAACAAGTTCACGCCCGGCGCGAGCTGGCACATGGCGAACAACCGGGTGTTTTCGCTCGCCGTGATCCAGGCGTTTTTTTGCACGAAGTTCGCGTCGATCATGTGCAGCACGCTGACGCCGCCACCAAACGAAGTCGCGCCGATGCGGAACCATTCCAGGAACAATTGGCCGAGGCTCGGCTCGAGGTTGGCATGTTGGGCCGTCTGTTCCGACTCGAGGGCATCGTGCGAGGTCATGAATTGATTTCAACACGAAGGGGCGAATGGGTGTGTCTGCACGTGTAGCAAAAACGGCTCGAGGCTCCAGAACACCGTCCAGCACGGTGTCCTAGAGATCACGCGTAGGACGGCGTTCTTCGATGCCCAAGATCAAAAATGCTTCTCCAGGGTGCCACTTCTTTGCAACGAAAAACCCCGACCGAAGCCGGGGTCTCGAGTTGGTGAAATGTTTACAGACCCGCGCCGATCTCGTTGACCGCAGAGACGGTTCCCTTGGCGGTGGCCTTGTCCAGATCGATCTTGGCCTTGATGCGTTTGAGGGTCGTGACTTCTTCCAGAGCGCGCTGATCCAACGTGTCCGTGATGAACTTGATCTGTCCCTGAATGCCGGGAATCACAATCTGTTCCAGGGCGTTGACGCGGCGGCTGGTCTTCTTGATTTCCTCGCCGATGCGACGCAGTTTGTTCTCGGTCGCGGCGACCTTGATGATCGCTTCGACCAGGTTCTGAAATTGTCCGGCGGCCTCTAGGGTGCGCGCCCCAGCCCCAATCGGCGAGAACGGCAGTTCCTTGCTGAATTCCGGCAGCGTGATCTTCGGGATCTTCACACCGTAAATGCTCTCGACCTGAAGTTCCACGTCCAGCCCCGCCTGACGCGCCAGTGCCAGCGATTCGACCGCTTCCGGCCCGTCCCAGGCTTTGGCCAGAAAGAGCGCGAAGTACGCGTCCTTGCTGGACTGCTGGAGCATCTCGCGGGCTGCCAGGGATTCCTTGACCAGCGCGAAGAACTCGCCGATCAGCGCGTCTCGTTTGCGTTTCAAAAGGTCAGCGCCCTGCACCGCGAGCCTTCTCGAGCCGCGCCGGGCGAGCAGGTTGGAGCGGGTTGGACTGATTTGTTCGGCCATGTGTCACCTCCTCTGGAGGGTGGAACAGGTAAAAGGGGAAAGGTTAAAGTTGTTGCCTTTTACTTTTCGCTTTTCCCTTTCCCCTGCCTTTAAGCCCCGACCAGTTCCGCGAGTTTCTGCGTGCCGTAATTCGTGTCGATGTACTCTTTGCGGATTCGCTTGAGCTCGGTGCGCGGGAATTCGGACAGGAGCGCCCAGGCGATGTTCAAGGAATCGTCGATGCTGCGGTTGACCTGACCCTGGTTGATGAAGTTCTTCTCGAAGCTCTCGGCGAAGCGCAGGTACTTCTTGTCGTTGTCCGTCAACGCGTCCTCGCCGGTGATCGCCACCAGGCGGCGCAGGTCGATGCCGCGCGCGTAGCTGGCGAACAACTGGTCGGCGACTTCCTTGTGATCGGCGCGGGTTTTGCCCTTGCCGATGCCGTTGTTCATCAGGCGCGACAGGCTCGGCTGGACGTTGATCGGCGGGTAGATTCCGGCGCTGGCCAGGTCGCGAGCCACGAAGATCTGGCCTTCGGTGATGTAGCCCGTCAGGTCGGGGATCGGGTGGGTGATGTCGTCACCGGGCATCGAAAGGATCGGGATTTGCGTGACCGAACCCTTCTTGCCGTGGATCACGCCGGCGCGCTCGTAGAGGCTCGCCAGGTCGGTGTACATGTAACCGGGGTATCCGCGACGACCGGGGATTTCTTCTCGAGCGCCACCGATTTCGCGCAGCGCCTCGCAGTAGTTGGTCAAGTCCGTCAGAATCACCAGGACGTGGTAGCCCTCCTCGAAGGCCAGGTACTCGGCGGCGGTCAGGGCCATGCGGGGCGTCAGCAGGCGTTCGACGGTCGGGTCGTCGGCCTTGTTCAGGAACAGCACCGAACGCGCCAGCGCACCGGTCTGCTCGAAGCTCTGCACGAAGTAGCTGACCTCGCGCTGGGTGATGCCCATCGCAGCGAAGACCACCGCGAAGCCTTCGCCCTCGCCCAGCACCTTGGCCTGGCGCGCGATCTGCGCGGCCAGTTCGTTGTGCGGCAATCCGGAGCCAGAGAAGATCGGCAGCTTCTGACCGCGCACCAGCGTGATGTTGACGTCGATGCTCGAGATGCCCGTCTGGATGAACTCTTCGGGCTTCTCGCGGGAAACCGGGTTGATGGCCGAACCGTTGATCGGCAAGCGCTTGTCGGCCACCACGGGCGGCAGGCCATCGATGGGCTTGCCGATACCGTTGAAACGACGACCGATCATTTCCTTGCTGACGCCCAAGCGCGCCACGTCCTCGACCAGCGAAACGGTGGTCTTGGCCAGGTCAAGGCCAGATGTTTCTTCGAAGACTTGCAGCACGGTGTACTCGTCGGACACCTCGATGACCTGACCGCCGCGCACGCGCTTGACACCGTCGGTGATGTCCACGATGGCGCCGTAGGGCAAGTCCTTCGCACCCTCCAGGAACAGCAAGGGGCCGGAGACGTAACTGACGGCGGAATACTCTTTTTTCAGCAGATCCATTCAGTCCACCTCCTTTAGACCAAATCCGTTTTGATTTGATCGGTGTTTGATCAAATCAAAACCGCGCTCTGGCGCGTAGGATACGAATGAAATCGTCTGGAACTGAAGCGGCGAAGCCGCGCAAGTGAAAGACGATTTCATATTAGACCTTCGCCTTGAAGGCGGTCTCGAGCAGCTTCATGTACTCGGCCTGGTAGGCCGGAAATTCGTTCTCGGGTACGAAGCGCGCGCGTCCGACTTTCTCGATGGTTTCGGCGTCGCCCAGGAAATCACCGATCGCGCCGCCCTTGGCGAGCATGGCGTCACCGGCCTTGTAGAGTTCCAGCATCATGTTGATCATGCCGTAGGCTTTTTCCATCGAGCAGCTCGCGTCGACCTTGTCGTAGCCGTTTTGCTGGAGGAAATCCTCGCGGATGATGCGCCCGACTTCCAAGCTCAATCGTTCCGCGTCCGCCAGCGCGTCCGGGCCGACGAGCTGCACGACTTCCTGAAGCGCAGCTTCGCGCTGAAGGAGTGTGATCAGTTGCGTGCGCTTCTCCGGGTAATCCTGCGCGATGTTGGCGCGGTACCACGGCTCGAGGATGTTGTTGAACAGGCTGTAGCTGTTGGCCCAGTTGATCGCCGGGAAGTGGCGCGCGCGCGCCAGGCTGGCATCGAGCGCCCAGAACGCGCCCGTGATGCGCAGCGTGGACTGCGTGACGGGTTCCGAGAGGTCGCCACCGGCTGGGGAGACCGCACCGATGACGGAGACCGATCCGGCGTCGCCCGCCAGCGTCGTGACGCGCCCGGCGCGCTCGTAGAAGGCCGACAGGCGCGAGGCCAGGTACGGCGGGTAGCCTTCCTCGGCGGGCATTTCCTGGAGGCGCGAGGCGATCTCGCGGAGCGCCTCCGCCCAGCGGCTGGTGGAATCCGCCATCATGGATACCGCGTAGCCCTGATCGCGGAAGTATTCGGCCAGCGTCACACCGCAGTACAGGCTGGCTTCTCGGGCCGCCACCGGCATGTTCGAGGTGTTCGCCAGCAGGATCGTGCGCTGCATCAACGGCTTGCCGGTCTTGGGGTCCTCGAGTTCCGGGAATTCGACCAGCACGTCCGTCATCTCGTTGCCGCGCTCGCCGCAACCGACGTAGACGACCACGTCGGCGTTGCCGTACTTGGCCACCGATTGCTGCGTGACGGTCTTGCCCGAGCCGAACGGCCCCGGAATGGCGGCGGTTCCGCCTGCGGTCAATGGAAACAGCACGTCCAGGATGCGCATGCCCGTCAGGAACGGCAGGTTCGGGTCGAGCTTGCGGGTCACCGGGCGCGCGCGGCGCACGGCCCAGTTGTGGTACATCTTCAGTTCCGTGCCGTCCTCGAGCACCGCGACGATTTCTTCGATGGTGTACTCGCCGGCGGGCTTGATGCTTTTAATCACGCCCGAAACGTTCGGTGGCACGAGGATCTTGTGGGTAAAAGAGAACTCCGGCACCGTTCCCAACGACGACCCACCCTCGACGCGATCCCCGACCTTGACGCCGGGCGTGAAGGCCCACTTGGCCTCGCGCGAGAGGGATTTGACGTTGACACCGCGCGCGATGAAATCGCCCGAGGCTTCGCGGATTTTGTCCAGCGGGCGTTGAATGCCGTCGAAGACGCCGTTCAACATTCCCGGCCCGAGCTCGACCGCCAGCGGCAAGAAGGTCGAGATGATGTCCTCACCGACGCTCAAACCGTTGGTGTCCTCGTAGACCTGCACGAAGCATTCGTTGCCGTCCAGACGGATGATCTCTCCGACGAGTTGCTCGGAGCCGACGCGAACGATGTCGTTCATTTTCGCGCCTTCGAGCCCTTCGGCGATCACGGCTGGCCCGGCGATTTTCTTGATTTTGCCTGGCACGTTGAACCTCCTTATTTCTTGAACCTTGCTCGAGAAGACCGTCCTGGACGGTGTTTTCTATCTTGCGCCCCAGACGGTGTTCTCGAGAATGCTCGATTTTCCGTCTCGTCTTGAAAGCGGTCTCGGTGTTCCTTGCGGCTTACGGCTTGCGGCTCTTTAAAGCTTGATATCGAAGCCGATGGTGCTGCGCACCAGATCGCGCATGTAGGCTTTGGCGTCCACGCTGTCGCTGAAGGCGACCGCCAATGAAGGCATGGTTAGCAGCACGGGCAGGTCGCGCCCGCGCATCTGGCGCTCCAGGGATTTGGCCGGGTCGGCGATGATGCTCTCGTCCACCGCGATCAGGCCGTAAGTTCCGGTCTTGATCGCCGTTTCCAGGGTGCTGATGGCGGTGTCCTTGCGCGCCTCGATCACTTCGACGCCCGCCAAGCGGAAGCCGGTGGCGGTTTCGGAGTCCGTCAGAACGGCCATCTTATACGCCACGACCCACCTCGTTTCGGAGCGTCTCGGCGGGCACGTTGTAATACTTGCCGCGCGCGATCAAACGCGCCAGGGAAACCTCGTTCTCTTTTTCCTTGAGGTAGCCGATCACCACGCCGATGCCGAGGCTGTCGCCCGCATAGAGTCTCTTGGCTTCCTTGAGCATCACGGCCCGCACGACCGCCTCGGCCTGACCGAGGTTCGCGCCGTCCGCCAGCCCGGAGAAGGCCGACAAGCCCGCGAGCCCACCGGCGCCGGTGGCAATCTGGTTCCAGCGCTCCAGGTTGACTTCCTTGCCGCCCTTCAAAAAGTAGCGTTCGATATCCAGTGACCTGTCCTGCGCTTTGAGCTTCAACGCGGTCAGGATGTTCGCACCGTCGATCTCGCGCTTGAAGTAATTCCGCAGCGTGTCCGATGACTGCTTGAGCGCCTCGGCGTAGTACGCCTGATCCAGAGCGACCTCGAAGGCCAGCAAGTCCCCGTCCACCGCGAGTTGCGCCACGGCCTTGCGGAAGGCGTTCGAGAGCGGGTGCCCGACCACGTTCAGGTTCTGCGCCAGCGACCCGAGATCGTTGCTGGCCGCGAGTTGCGAGAGCGTGCTCGGCCTGAGCGTGCCCGCCGGGACGAGGCTGGCCTCGATCTCTTCAGGCGCGCGACCGGCCAGCTTGCCTCGGGCGATGGCCTTGAGGTTCCCCAGGTCGTAGCGCGCCAGCAAGAGCCCGATGTCGCGCCCTGAAGCGCCGTCGCCGAGCCGAGCGAGTTTCTGGCCGGTGCTGAAAAAGTTTCTCGAGAGCGCCGCGTCGAGTTCCTTCAAGCCAGCGCCCGCAGCGGTCGCCTCGCCCAAGTCGGGGCCGAGGTCGGTTTCCGTCAGGACGCGCAGGAACTCGCTGTAGGATTCGGCCTGAAGCGCCTCGTCGAGCTTCGAGGAAAGTAACTTGCCGTGCATGACGCGCACGCGAGCGTTGATGTAACCGTAGTCATCGGGCATGAAAGATGCCCCCTCAGCTTCCCGGCGTGAGCAGGCGCGAGACATCGGAGAGAATCGAGTCCCGAGCCCGGCCCAATCGCCCCAACAAGGTGTTGGTGATCGAGGTCTGGCCACCCGTAGAGAACGCGCGCACGCCGGTTTCGACATCCGCGCTGGCCTCGACGGGCACGGTCAATCCCAATGCTCTGGCGGCGTCGGTCACGGCGGTCAGTTCGCTCGGGTTGGCCTGAAGCTTGCTGACCGTGCCGAGCGCGTTTTTGGCCTCACTGATCAGCTTGCCGAGCGTGACCTTGTACTCGCCGGATTTGGTGAAGGCGCGCAGTTCGGCCTCCGCCTGAGCGAAGGCTTTCTCTGTGCTGCCGTGGTTGGCGGATAGGCGAAGGGCTGATGCCTCGATCTCGGCGGCGCTTTTGGCGCGCGTCTGACCGGCGGCGAACTCCGTCTCGAGGGCGCGACGGCGAGACTCGAGCAGGGTTTGAGCCTGCTCGGTCGCGGCCTTCAGGATGCCGTCAGCCTTCTGACGGGCCTCGGCCAGGATCGCTTCGATCTCGGCGTTGGCCTCCGTCTCGAGCAATGTGGCGAGGTCGGCCATCTTACTTGACTGCGCCCTGGAAGAAGATCACGACCAGGAAGCCGAAGATCACGAGCGTTTCGGGCAGCACCAAGTAAATCAGGAGCGTACCGAACAGTTCGGGCTTCTCGGCGACCGCTCCGGCGGCAGCCGCACCGATGCGACCCTGCGCCAGACCCACGCCGACTGCCGCGAGCCCCAGAGCGAGACCCGCACCGATGGCGGCCAGGCCGCCACCGACCGATGTACCGGCGACCGCCGCAGCGGCCTCCTGAGCGAAACCGAGTGAGCCGAGGGCGAGAACGAGGAGCGTGACCAGGAAACCGTACTTCTTCATAGAACCTCCCAGATGCTCCCTTGCGAGAGCAGGTGAATCTGTAGCTGCGCTTCGGCGTGAAATCTCGATGGGATTAACGTTCGGCGGGTTGAGCTTGTGCCCTGCCGAGGCGCGCGAATGGACGGTAAGGCCGACCGCTCTTGTCGTAAAACCCGAATTTGGTGAAGAACTCCGCGTAGTGCAAACGCAAAGGCTGGAGGACGTGGCCAATGATCGTGAAGATGATGGCGAAAAGATGCACCAAGGACGCGACCACGATGCCCACCAAGATGCCGATCACGCCGAGTTTCAAGCCCAGACTCCAACCCAGATCGGTGGCGAGCTTCGCCAGGACTGCGCTCGAGAGGCCGACGGCGTAAAGTCGCAAGTAGCTGAGGATGTTGCCGCCGTTGGAGATGATCTCGATCACCGACATCGGCCCGAGCTTGGCCATGACCCAGTTGAGGAACACGGACACCGCCAGGCAGATTCCGCCGATGATGTAGAGGATGCTCGGGCTGCCGGGGTTGCGGTAAGCGTAAGAGATCATGATCAGCCCGACCAGCCCGATGAACATGCCCGCGCCTTCGTAGGTGTGCTTGGGATCGTTGTGGGCCAAGCCTTGCTGAAAGCGCACGAACCAGCCGTAGAGAATTTGCAGGATGCCCGGAATCAGCGCCAGGATCAGCATGATGCCCGTCGCGGACGACTCGAGGCGCGGCAAGAGGATCGGGATCAGGCCGGTTTCCTCGCCACCACGGATGTAGAACAGGTGCAGGTGCTCGCCGAGCGTCCCGAAGAGTTCGCCGTAGATGAAGCCGAAGATGATGCTCCAGATGCTCATGTGCGTCAGGATCGTGGCGACGTTCAACAGGGGCTTGGGTGGCACGGTCACGCCCAGGAAGCCGATCTCGAGCGTCTGGTTGTTGTTCGCCATGCCGCGCAACAAGAACGCCACGCCCAGGGAGATGGCACCCAATCCGATATCGCCGATGACGAAACCGAAGAAGATCGGGAAGCACAGCGCGATCACCCAGGTCGGATCGAAGGCGCCGTAGGCGGGCGGCGCGAAGATGCCCATCAGGAGTTCAAACGGCTTAACGACGGGATTATTCTCGAGCTTGACCGGCACGTTGTCGGTGTGGTGGTGATCCGGGGCCTCGAACTGGTAGATGATCTGACCCTTGAGGGGCGCGAGTGCGCCTTCCAAGGCAGGCTTGCTCGAAACGGGCAGCCAGCCGCGCAGGGCGAAGCCGTACTTGCCCGCGACGGATGATTCCAGCGTCGTGTAGCGAGCCAGTTCGTCGCGCAATTCGACGCGCGCGGCGGCCAGCGTGCCCGCGTGGTCGCGCCTGAGCTTGTCGAGTTCGGCGTTCATGCCCTGGAGGGCTTCCGGCGCGACCCTCGAGCGCTCATCCATGCGCGACGCGGCTTGACTGAAGGGCAGGCCCTCGAAGCGACCGGGGAAGCGCAATTCGCTCAAACCCGAACGGGTCAGCGCGGTGCGCGCGGTGGTGAAGTCTTCCTTGCGAACCGCCAGCACGCCTGCCGAGAGGCTGTCTCCGGGTGCCAGGCCGATGACCTTGTGCCCGAGCGTGTAGACGAGGTTGGCGTCAGAAAGGGATTTCTCGAGCTTGGCGAGTTCGTCTGGCGTGACGAAGGTGAAGCCGAAGGTGGAGACGCGAGCAGATTGATCCAGCGTCCCAGAAAGTTCGGCCAGCGCCCGCGCGACCTTGCCGTAGCTGCTGATCGCGCCGACCTCGGCTTCGAGTTCGTTTTTTTCGCTGGCGATCACGTCGGTGCGGTGGCCGATTTCCTCGAGGTAACTTTCCAAGCTACCGACGCCCTTGAGTTTTCCCAGATCCGGCAAGGTGCGGCTCGCACCCATCGCGGCCAACGCGGATTCCGCGCGAGCCAGTTGGCGTTCCAGCCCGGCGCGGCGTTCGGCCTCGGGGCCTTGAACGGTTCCCTTGGGCAGTTCACCAGCTTCCAGCGGGTCAATCTGGACGACCCCCGCATCTTGAAGGACCCGGACGACCTCCAGCGAGTCGCGTTTGCGACCCAGGATCAGGACCTGGGTCATCTCGGCGATCATCTCGGAAGCCTCCTCATGGCAACACACTCGAGACGATGTGCTTGACCGCGTCGGCGACCTTCGACTCGGCGGTGGAACGCAAGCCCTCAGCGGCGGTCTTGGCGGTCGCCAGGCTCGAGTCGAGAATGTTTTTCTCTTCGGTCTCGCGCTTGGCGCGAGACTCGGTGGTGAGCTTTGCGGCCTCGGCTTCGGCCTGAGCCAGGATCTCCTTGGCTTTGGCTTCGGCGTTCGCCACGATTTTCGCGGCTTCGTCGATGGCGGCGGTGACCTTACCCGAGAGCGCTTGCTCGCGGCTGGCCAGCTCTTTCAGGACTTCAACTGAAGACTCCAAGCCCTCCTCCTATCCGTCCCCACACCCGGCTCGGGTACGTCGCGCACCCGGATCGGGATCGAGACACAACTGAGTCTCGTGGTGCGGTTCCGTCGTGAGACTGTGCGTCCCGTGATTGATGACCGTGACGCGTGCCGAGAGATACTAACATGCCGATTTCGCCAGGGACAGCGCGTCGGCCTGAGTGTCTGTCACACCGAGTGTCCCAGGCTTTCAAAGGACATTTGACCCCAGCCCACGTTTTCGCAATGGGAACAGATGGGGTTCGAGGAAACCTCGAGAACACCGTACCAGACGCGGTTTTTGAAAGAATCGCGCCGGGTACGGTGTTGATTCATCTCGAGAACACCGTGCGGGACGCGATTTCTCGAGATGAGGTCGAGGCGAGAGCGGCTCGGGGCTCGATGCGCAGCGCGGTAGGCTACCCGCATGAGCACCGTCACCCTGACCCCGCGCGGCCTGGAACGCTTGAAGACCGGTCACGTCTGGGTGTACCGATCCGATGTCAAAAGCGCACCCGAAACGCCGGGATTTTACTCCGTGCTGGACGCGAATGGGCGCTCGTTGGGCTGGGCGGCGGTCAACACCAAATCCGAGATCACGGTGCGCATGGTGACGCGTTTCGATACCGTCGCGGATGACCAATTTCTGGTTGGACGGCTCGAGCGCGCGATTGCGTACCGCGAAACCCTTCAGATCGACGCGGACTGCTACCGACTGGTTCACGGCGAGGCTGACGGCTTGCCGGGATTGGTGATCGACCGTTACGGCGAGGTGCTGGTCTGGCAGTCCAACACCGCCGCGCTCGAGCCGCACCTGGACGCGCTCTTGGATGCCGCCGTCGAAAAATTGCGCCCTGCGGGCGTGCTCGCGCGTTTCGACTCGAAATCGCGCGAACTCGAGGGATTGACCCGAGAGGTCTTCGTGGCCCACGGCGAGGTGCCCGACATGCTGAAGGTGCGCGAGGGACGGGTGCGCTACTTGGTCGAACCGTTTACCGGACAGAAAACGGGCGCGTTCCTGGATCAGCGCGAGAACCGTCTGGCGCTGGCCGCCAAAGCCCGAGGCCGAGCCCTGGACGTGTTCAGCTACCACGGCTCGTTCGGGTTGCACCTGGCGACGGTCTGCGATGCGGTCGAGTGCATGGATTCCAGCGCGCCTGCCCTGGAACGAGCCAGGGAAAACGCCGCTTTGAACAACCTCGAGAATCTGACCTACACCGTCGGCAACGCTTTCGACCTGCTGCGCGAACGCGAGCGCGAGGGCAAACGCTACGACGCGATCAGCCTCGACCCGCCCGCCTTCGCCAAATCAAAACGCGACCTGGACGCCGCCTACCGCGCTTACAAGGAAGTCAACCTGCGCGCCATGCGGTTGCTGGACAGGGGCGGGATTCTGGGCACGGCGAGCTGCTCGTATCACGTCTCGGAAGCGTACTTCTACGAGATGCTGCGCGATGCCGCCGCCGACGCGGGCCGCACCGTGCGCGTCATTGAGCGCCGAAGCCAGGCCGCCGACCACCCGGAGATCATCACCGTGCCGGAGACGCGCTACCTGAAATACGCCCTGCTCGAGATCGTCGAATGAAAACACCGTCCAGGACGCATTCCTTGAAGACTGTCCTGGACGGTCTTCTGTCGCGCCCAGTGGCGTCCGTCCTTGCCCCAACAAACCCGCCAGAGTAGGCTGAACACCATGCCTGACGATCTCAACCGCGAACTCGGCCTCGAGGAAGAACTCGAATCGCCCGAACCACGACCGGGCGAAGCCTTCGAGATCGAAGCGGACGGCGTGACGCTCGCGCCGAAAGTCGCGGCGGGATTGCTGGAAGGGCTCTCAAACCAGCTCGTCTGGAAGATCGGCAAGGAAGAAGGCAGCGAACGCGTCGTGGTGCGCGTCGGTTACGCCAGCGCCACCCCGAGCTTCCGCGAATTGCCGCGCCTGCGGAGCGCGACCGACACCGAGATGGCCGAAGCCGCCCGCAACGGCGATCTGGTCGTCGAATGGATCGAGTGAAGCCGTGAAGCTCGAGGTCGAACGCGCGTTCGGGTTCTCTTATTCCGGTTCCGCCGCCGAAGCCACCGCGTTCGTACAGGACGTGCAGCGCAGCCTCTCGAAAGTCGCGTTCATCAAGAATTTACGCATGGAAAATCACGACCTGTTCGCCGACCTGGGCGTGGACGTGCCTTTCCTCGGTGAGCAACGCATCGACTTTCACTCCCGGCTCGAGCCGCAACCCGACGGGGCAAAACTGATCGCGCAACCCGGTTCCGGCAAAGCCTGGGCGGAGGTCGCAGGCCAGGCCAGCGTCACCCCGGATGGCGAACGCTCGAGCATTCAATACGTCCTTCAGATCGCGGTCTACCTGACCTTGCCCATCGGTCAAAGCTGGGGCGGGCGCGCCTTCGAGAAGATGGCCGAAGCCACCGCTGCGCGCGCCATAGAACGCATGACCGAACAGTTCCCCGAAGGTGTGCGCGCCGCCATGCCCAGGGAGTGAAGCTCGAGAACACCGTGCTGGACGCATATTCATATATGTGTACTGGACGGTGTATCAACAAAAAAGGCGAGCCGAAGCCCGCCTCTCGAGATCGAGCGAGTTTAGAGCTTGAAGTTCACGAAGAACGAACCGCCGTAGTAGAACCCGATCAGGTTCACCAGCGAGTTACCGAACTGAAGATCCAGACCCAAGCTCAGGTCAGCACCGATCGACAAGCCCGGCTGTAGCAGGTACTCGAGCCCACCCGTGACCTGCGGGCCGACGTTAAAGTAACCGCCCAGGAAGTAACCGAACCAGAAACCGGCGTGCGCGCCAGCGCCATAGAACGCGGTGAAGTTATCCAGCGTGCCCAGCGGAATGCGGCCCAGAATCAGATCGAACTGCGCTTCGATGTTCTGGAAAAAGTACGTGCCCAAGGCGATGCGGAAGCCGGTGCCCTCACCGGGATTGAAGTTCTGGTACTGAACGCCGATTGGCAAACCCAGTCGGACTCCAAACGAATCGGCGAATGCGGGTGAGGCGGCAAAACCGAACGCGGCGATGAGTGCGATGATCCACTTCTTCATGTAGTACCTCCCAGTGGTGTTTGTGAATGCCCTTCATCGAAAAGATATCACGATCGGCATAAAGTGCGTCGTGTGACGCCCGTGCCGTCCGCGCTGAACGCCCCGTGCAGCCTTTCATCTCAGTTTGAGCGCCCTGAAGTGTACTGGAGAAAAGCACATCTGGGTCTTAAAAGCTCGCATATACTGCGGAACGCGATACCCGATCAATCAAATCGGCGCTCGAACGAGACCTCGAGGTTCCGTTCACGCCTCGGAGGTCTGATGTTCACCACCCGCCCGGTTCACGCCGACGAAACCCACCTGCTGCACCGCCTGTACGCCCACAGCCAACGGTATTTCGAGATCATCGCCTCACCCATGCCGTTGCCGGTGGATGTCGAACACGAGCTCGAGACGGCCTTCGGAGATCCGCGCCGCCACCTCGAATTCATCTCGATGGAAGGTGTTGCGGAACCCGTCGGGTACGTGGATCTGACCTTCGATTACCCGAAGCCAGGTGATGTCACCATCAACCTCTTGCTGATCGGCGAGCCGTGGCAATCGAGCGGCGTCGGTTCGTGGGCGGCGCGCGATCTCGAGGTGCGCCTTCAGTCGGGCATGCTGCGTCCCACGCGCGTCAAACGCGTGCTGGCCGGAATTTACGGCGATAATCCCGGCGCGGTGCGTTTCTGGGAGCGCCTCGGGTACGCGTTTGCAGTCGATGCGCGCCCGGTGTTGTCGTGGTACGCCAAGGATTTCGAGGTCAGCGATCTCGAGACCGCCGCAGACGAGCGTTTGACCGCGCGACGCTGAAGCGGAACCCGTTTCCCGGCGCGCAGATTTTCTGGTGCGTAGAATCGTGGCGTGCCGCGCTGCGCCTCCATTCACGTCCAGACGCCCGACCTTCAGGCCGTCCGCGCCGAACTCGAGCGCGTACTCGAGCCAAATTTTTCGGCCTACGTCGCGGTTCGTGGCGCGTGGGTCAGCGTGCTGGCCGAAGAACTCGAGACACCAGACGACTTCACGCACCTGGCGGGGCCGCTCTCGAAGCTCGGAAGCGTGATCGGGTTGCTGGGTGACGGCGATCTTCAGATATTGCGTTTCCCCGATGGGCTTGAGCGCGTTCCCTGGGACGAACTCGAGGCTCGAACCCGAACGCTCGGCATCGTGCTCGAGCAGATCGCAGATTTCGACGCGATCGACGCCCTGGACGAAGTCGGAGCGCTGCCCGAAGGCTTCGTCCGCCTCGAGCGCGAACCCGAGAAGCCCGGATTGAAAGAATTCTTCGGACGCAGCCGGGACGAATAAAGAAGACCGTCCAGGACGCGTATTCTTGAGCCTCGAGGTTCGCGTCCAGAGCGGTCTTTTCGTCCCCGACGAAATCCTGTCAGAATGCAGCCGTGAACGATTTGTTGGTCGTCAAATACGGCGGTAACGCCATGAAATCCTTGGAACTTCGCCGCGCCGTGGCTCAGGAAATCTCCGTCCTGCGCACCACACGTCCCGTCGTGGTGGTTCACGGTGGCGGCCCCGTGATCGAGGCCAGCCTGACCCGGCTGGGTATCGAATCGCACTTCCTGCGCGGCCTGCGCGTGACCTCACCCGACGCGATGGACGCGATCGAAGCCTCGATCACCAAACTCTCCAAGGAACTCTCGCAGGACATCGGCGGTGCCATCGGCCTGACCGGGCGCGACGACCACCTGCTCGAGGCGACCGTCATGGACGCCGAATTGGGGCGGGTCGGACGGGTCGAGCGCGTCAACATCGAATTGATCCGCGGCTTGCTGGCGGCCAACCTGACGCCCGTGATTGGCTGCATCGCCGTCGAAACTGGCGACGGTCGAGCCCTGAACGTCAACGCCGACTGGGCGGCGGGCAGCGTCGCCGGAGCCCTGAGGTGCGCCCTGGTGTTCCTGACGGACGTTCCCGGCGTGATGCGCGACCCGAAAGAACCCGACACGCTCGCCAACGCGCTCTCGAGCCGCGACGCGAAAGACTGGATCGGGCAGGGCATCATCTCTGGTGGCATGATCCCAAAAGTCGAAGCTGCGCTGAACGCCCTGGAATGCGGCGCGACCAGCGCCACCATCGCGTCCGGAATGGTCGCGGGGGTGCTGGGCAAAGCAGCAGACGCGATGGCGGGCACGACCCTGAGAGTCTGAGAATGTACCCTCGAGAAGTCCGTCCAGGACGCGCAAAATCGAGATCTTGCGAAAGAAGCAATTGACCGTTTGCGATGCGATCTGTACACTGCGATTTGCTCGAGTCCTGCCCTCGAGCCCGATTCAAAACCGCGTTGGGGCATCGTCTAATGGCAGGACGGCGGTCTTTGGAACCGTTAATCATGGTTCGAGTCCATGTGCCCCAGCCATACAGAAATACGTGAGGGACGGGTTTTACAAAAACCCGTCCCTCCGTTTTGATCGTTTTTGGCCCGAGCGTCACAATCGACTCAGTTCGAAATTCTCGCTGAAGCGATTTTTGACGACGCGGGTTCCTCAAGTGAGGGTATGGTTCGCGCGTGGTGAAACTCAAGTGAAGGAGACCCAACCCGTCGCTGCGCACATCCGCAGTTACCTCCCCCGTGACCGTTCTGCGGTGCGGCGGATTGCGTACCTGACGGGCTTGTTCGGCTCGAGCGCCGCACCGATCGTGCCGGACGAGGAACTTTTTGCCGACCTCTGGACAGCGGCCTACACGGACGGGCCGACCGCCCATCACCTGATTGCCACGCTGGGCGAAGAAACCGTCGGCTACCTGCTCGGCGCGACCGAACCCGCCGCCCTCACGCGTTCGTTCTTGCAGCGCGTCGCGCCGCTCGTCGCCTCGAGAGCCATCCGCAGCGAGTACCGGCACCTCGGCGCGAGCCTGCCGTTCCTGGCGCGCCTCGCCCTCGAGCCCGGCTTACACGCTCCGCGCGACCGCTACCCCGCGCACCTGCACGTCAACCTGCTCGAGGCCGCGCGGGGTGCCGGGCTGGGGCGAGCACTGCTCGAAGCCTTCCTCGAGCGCCTGAGGGCCGAGGGCGTGCCGGGCGTGCAGCTCTCGACCACCGACCGCAACGCCGTCGCGGTCGGCCTCTACGGGCGTCTCGGTTTCGAGCTATTCGCATCCCGAGAGACGCGCGTCTACCGCCGGGTCGTCGATGGCCCGGTGCGGCGGCTGGTGATGGTTCTCGGGCTCGAATCGGGACAGCGTCCGTGAACCACGGCGAATGGCGAGAGCGGCGCTCGGATATGCTCGAGGCCATGACCCTGGTTTCAAAATCGGATCCCGACATCGCGCGGCGCCGATTCTGGCGCCATGATGAAGGTGCAGATGGATCCGACTGACCCGCTCCGGGGGATCGGGGAGGCGCTGCGCGGCTCCGCCCTCGGTCAGGCCCTCGGCGGTCTGATCGTCAACCTGCCGGGCGGGGTGGGTTACTGGTCTCGTCGGCACACCGCCGCCGTCGCCGGACTCCCCAGCGCGCCGCCCTTCAAACCCGGCGATCGCGTGCTGGTGGTCGCGCCGCACCCCGACGACGAGGCGCTCGCCTGCGGCGGGGCGGTGCTCGCCGCCGTCGAAGCGGGGGCGAGCGTCTGGATGGCCTGGCTGACCTGCGGCGACGGCTTCTGGATCGATGCGACCGTACTGGCCGGTCACCTCCGACCGCATCGGCGCGACCTGCTGCGGCTCGGCGCCCGCCGCATCGACGAGGCCCGTTCGGCGGCGAACGCGCTCGGTGTGGCCGAGGATCACCTTTTTTTCCTCGGATACCCGGATCGCGGCCTGCTGGCGACGCTCGGTACCAGCGACGGAGCCAAACCGTTCCGCTCGCTCTATACAGGCCAGGACTGCGTGCCTTACCCGGAAGCGGTCTCACCCAGCGCGGAGCACACGGCGGCGAACCTCGAAGCCGACTTGCGGGCGGTGCTCGAGCGCTCGAGACCGACGGTCGTATTCGCGCCCTCGTCGCACGACGCGCACCCCGACCACCGCGCCACCGCCGAGCTGGTCGACAGGCTGCTGGCGCCCAAACTCGGCGTGCAGCGCTACGAGTGGATCATTCACGGCGGGATCGAGTGGCCGTTGCCCAAAGGCCTTCACCTGAGCCTGCCGCTCGCCCCACCGCCGCGCGGTCGGGGTCTACCCTGGGAGCGCTTCGAGATCCGCCCCGATCAGGTACAGGCGAAATTGCGCGCGATCGGCTGCCACCACAGCCAGGTGCTCTTGATGGCGCGCTACCTGGGCTCGTTCGCGCGCACCAACGAGCTCTTCGCGCCGACCCGAGGGGCGCAATCGCGAGGCGATACCTTCGGCGAAACCGCCCGCACGTTAACGCATGGTGGCGAAGATCACCGCGATTGAGCGCGCAGAGCCCCATCATCCGAGCATCGTGCCAACCCTTCGCGCCGCCTTGATCTACAACCCCACCGCAGGTGGCAAAGCCGCAGCCTCGAGCGATGACTTGGTGGCCGCGCTGGCAGCTGCGGGTTTCGAGCCCGATTATCGTCCGACGGCCAGCGAGGCTGACCTCGACGCGGCCCTCAAAGCCCCCGCCGATCTCGTCGTCGCGGCGGGTGGGGACGGCACGGTGCGGGCCGTCGCGACCCGGATCGCGGGTCGCCTGCCGCTCGCACCCGTGCCGTTGGGCACCTCGAACAACATCGCCCGTTCGCTCGATCTGACGGGTTCGCCGCAGGAGATCGTCGCGGGCCTGAGAAACCCGCGCCGGGTGCCGTTCGACCTGGGCCGGGCGCGCGGCCCGTGGGGCGAGACGACCTTCCTCGAGGCGGTCGGCTGGGGGCTGTTCGCCGACACGCTCGTTCGCTACGATCCGGAGGCCCCCAAGAGCCCGGTGCGCGGCGCGCAGGCCGTGATCGGGGCGCTCACCAACCTCGAAACGCGCGACTATCGACTCACGTTCGACGGTGACGCGCTCGAGGGTCGCTACCTGCTCATCGAGGCGATGAACACGCCGATGACCGGGAACTCGATGCGCCTCGCGCCCGAGGCCAGCACTAGTGACGGACTGCTCGACGTGGTGATGGTCGAGGAGGGCGGTCGGGTCGGACTGCTGGATTACTTCACGCACCTCTTGGCGGGCAAGCTCGAGGCGCTGCCCAACGTCACGATCCGTCGCTGCCAACGTTTCAGTCTCGAGTGGGACGGATCGCCCATCCACCTGGACGCCGAAGTCAAAGGCGCGATTGGCGAGGCGGGCGAAACGTTAGCCGCAGGCCCGGTCGAACTCGAGCTCGAGCCGGGGCGTCTGGAGCTGTGGCTGCCGGGCAAACCGGATCCGAAGCTCGAGGCGCCGTGAACCTCGAGCGGCGCGACGACCCCGTGAACCCCGCGCCACCGACCGACCCGAATCGGGCCGGGCCGAAACGACGGTGGTTGGTACTGCTTTTCGGCGTGCTGATTCCCCTTTACGGCTTCGCGGCCCTGGCCGAGGACATCTGGACGAAGGAGCTGCTCGCCTGGGACGCGCCAGTCTTGAACGCCCTGCACCGACTCGAGACGCCCGCGCTCGATCGCCTGGCCGTGGTGGTCACGTTCTTCGGCTCGGGAGGGTTGATGGCGCTCGCGGGAGCGGCGCTCGCCGCGCTCTTGGCCTACAGGGGCCACCGATCGAGGGCCACTTTCGTCGCCCTGGCCGTCGTCGGTGCGGGTGCGATCGACTTGCTGGCCAAGTTCGCGTTCCTGCGGGCGCGTCCGCGGCTGTGGGTCTCGCCGATCCAGGAGATCGGCTACAGCTTCCCGAGCGGTCACGCGATGGGCTCGATGGCGATGGTCGCGGCGCTGGCGGTGTTGGCGTGGAGGACGCGCTGGCGTTGGTTGACGCTGATTCTGGGAGGCGTTTTCGTGGCGGTCATCGGCCTGACGCGGCTGTACTTGGGCGTGCATTACCCTTCGGATGTCCTGGCCGGCTGGGGCGCGGCGATCGCCTGGGTGAGCGGCGTGAACCTCGCCGTTCGACGCGAGCGAGCTCCAACGATTCTCGACGCCAGGGTCAGGCGATCCCGGCTGGAGACCGCCCCACGACCCGAAACCGGGGATACCTCGAGTTCGCCCAGGTGAAGGTTCCCCTCAGCACCGCTTCAGGCGTTCAACCCCGGATCAGCCATCGATCAGGTTTCGACGCTACAGCGGTTTTAGGAATGATTTAAAAATTGCACGCTCCTGACGCACGATCTCGAGTTCGCGTTTCAAACGACGGTTGTGCTGCTCGAGCGCTCGGTGTGGTCAAACCCGTTACGGTTGACGCGAGTTGAACACCGTGAGAGCTTTGATGCTGCTTGATGCTCTTGGTCGGGGTGCCAAGGCCAACACCGAGTTCCTGAGCGACGGTGCGCCTAGCGATGCCGCTGGTCAGGGCGGGTTGCACGGCTTGAGTTTTGAACTCGAGGAGGAACGGATGGGTGCGTTTGTTGGTCGGTAGGTTCGCTCCTGATTCTGCACTGAGCGTGTTGGGGTGCTTCACGTCCACTTTATCGGGGCAATCGCACGGAGCGCGTGGCGTGCGCGGCGGGCGCACCCGTGATGCTGGTGCGCGAGGAACGGGCGCACCGGAAATTCCCGCATCGCGCCTCGAAGCTCGAGAGCGCGCACTGAACCCAGCCCGAATCCAGCCCGAGGGGACGCCCCCATTCGCGCGGAGCGTTCTCGCGCGTCGGACGGTGCCGTAACGCTTTCGTAACGGGTGCATTCGATCCTCTGGGCGGGAGCGGAACGAATTCCGCGAGGAGGATCGAATGAACGCAAACACCAAAATTGGCATCGTCGGCGCGGGACTGGTCGGATCGGCGGCAGCCGACGTGCTCGCGCTGCGCGGTGCGGCCCGAGAGATCGTTCTGGTCGATAAGGACGAGGCCAAAGCCCGAGCCCAGGCGCTCGACATCGACGTGGCCGCCCAGCACGGTGTGCGCGTCACGAGCGGAACCATTCACGATCTCTCGGGCGCGAGCGCCGTGATCATGGCGCTCGGCATCAACCAGAAGCCCGGCCAGACGCGCCGCGAGCAGTTCGAGAACACCGCCAGCGCCTTCGGCAGCCTGGTGCCTCAGATTCTCGAGGTCGCGCCGGAGGCGGTGCTGATCGTGGCCTCACAGCCGCTCGAGCCGATGACGGAACTGGCGGCGCGCTTGGCGGGTGCGAGGCACGACCAGGTCATCGGGACGGGCACGGTCGTGCAGACGGCTCGCCTGCGCGACGCGCTGGCGGCCCGGATCGGTGTGCACCCCGACCACGTTCACGCGCACGTCATCGGCGAGATGAGCGGTGCGGGCGTGATCGCCTGGTCGAGCATCACCGTCGCCGGGTTGCCGCTATCGGCGCATCTGGCTCGGCGCGGCCTGCACTTTTCTGCCGCCGATCAACTCGAGATCGCCGACGAGGTCAAACACACCGCCCTGCGGATCGTGGACGGCAAGGGCGAACGCCACTTCGGTGTCGGCGCGGCCCTGGCGCGCATCGCGGAGGTCGTGGTCAACGATGAACGCGCCGTCATGACCGTGACCGCCGCGACCAAATCCTACGGTCTGGCGCTGGCCCTGCCGCGCCTGATCGGTCGCGCGGGCGTGATCGCCACGCTGGAACCGGAATTGAGCGGTGAGGAAAAACTCGCGCTCGAGGTTTCGCTCGAGAGCATCCGCCGCGCGACCTGGGACTTGAAGTAGATCGAAGGTGAAAGGGCAAAGGTGAAAGTACAGCTCTGGGACGCGCCGGGAGCGATGTGCTCGACCTGTCACTTTTCGCTTTCACCTTTAGCCTTTTCCCTTCATTCTGAGAACACCATCCCGCACACGATCTCGAGAATGCCGACCACGACGGTGTTCACACGAACTTGCAAAGGAGCATCATGATCGCCTCGAGAACCGAAGCCAACGGAACCGCGCACGCCCCGTCTTCGCTCAAGAACCCCAGGCTTGAGCACTGGGTGGCGGACATGATCGGGCTGTGCCAGCCGGATCGGGTTCACTGGTGCGATGGTTCGCAGGCCGAGTACGACGCGCTCTGCGAGCAGATGGTGCAATCCGGAACTTTCACCCGCTTGAACCCAGCGCTGCGCCCCAACAGCTTTCTGGCGCGCTCCGATCAGTCCGACGTGGCCCGAGTCGAGGATCGCACGTTCATCTGTAGTCTGGCCAGATCCGACGCCGGGCCGACCAACAACTGGATGCCCCCGCGCGAGATGAAGGCCAGACTGACGCCGCTTTTCGAGGGCTGCATGCGCGGTCGCACGATGTACGTCATCCCGTTCAGCATGGGGCCGTTGGGTTCGCGGATCGCGCACATCGGCGTGCAACTCACGGATTCGCCCTACGTGGCCGTCAGCATGAAGATCATGACGCGCATGGGCCAGCCCGCGCTGGACGCACTGGGCGACGGCGATTTCGTTCACTGCCTGCACAGCCTCGGGATGCCGCTCGAGCCGGGTCAACAGGACGCGCCGTGGCCGTGCAACCCGCAAAAGTACATCGCGCATTTCCCGGAAGAGCGCGCCATCTGGAGCTACGGCTCGGGCTACGGCGGCAATGCGCTGTTGGGCAAGAAATGCTTCGCGCTGCGGATCGCCAGCGCGATTGCCAGGGACGAGGGCTGGCTGGCGGAGCACATGTTGATCCTGGGCGTGAAATCGCCGGACGGTCAGAAAACCTACGTCGGGGCGGCCTTCCCGAGCGCCTGCGGCAAGACGAATTTCGCCATGCTGATCCCGCCCAAAGCTTTCCTGGATGAGGGCTGGGAGATCACGACCGTCGGAGACGACATCGCCTGGATCAAACCTGGATCGGACGGCCAGATCTACGCCATCAACCCGGAGAACGGGTTCTTCGGGGTCGCACCCGGCACGAACGTCCAGTCCAACCCGAACGCGATGGCCAGCATCACCGAGAACACGATCTTCACCAACGTCGCATTGACCGACGAAGGCGATGTCTGGTGGGAAGGCATGACCGAGCAAGCACCCGCGCACCTCTTGGACTGGACGGGCCAGGACTGGACGCCCGGTTGCGGGCGCAAGGCCGCGCACGCCAACTCGAGATTCACCGCGCCGATCGAGCAATGCCCGAGCATCGACGGCGACGCCGACAACCCGGACGGCGTGCCGATCAGCGCCTTCATCTTCGGCGGTCGGCGCTCCAGCGTGGTGCCGCTGGTGTACCAGTCCTTCAACTGGAATTACGGCGTCTACGCCGCCGCCACGATGGGCAGCGAGACGACCGCTGCCGCCACTGGAACCCTCGGCGAAGTCCGGCGCGATCCGTTCGCGATGCTGCCCTTCGCGGGCTACCACATGGGCGATTACTTCAACCACTGGCTGAACTTCGGGCGCAGCATCCCGAACCCGCCGCGCATCTTCAACGTCAACTGGTTCCGCAAGGACGAGGACGGGAACTTCCTCTGGCCCGGCTTCGGCGACAACATGCGCATCCTGAAATGGGTCGTGGAACGCGCTCGCGGTCAAGCAGGGAGCATCGAATCGCCGTTGGGCTGGGTTCCGCGCTTCGAGGACATCGACTGGCGCGGCCTGGAGTTCAGTCCATCCGAGTTCAATCAGCTGATGAGCGTCGAACGCGATTTGTGGCGCCAGGAATTGATCAGCCACGACGAGCTGTTCAGCAAGCTCTACGACAAGCTGCCGAAGGAATTCATCTTCATCCGCGAGCTGATCCTGTCCAGTTTGTGGCGCGCGCCAGAGCACTGGGGGCTGGCGCACGAGTAAGGCGTGAATCTCAGGCTAAAAGTTACGAGAACACCGTCCAGCACGCGAGATTAAAACCACGTCCAGGACGGTGTTCTCGAGACGAACCCGCCTGAGCATCCAGTCTCCAGCCCCGGAAAGGAACCACCATGCTGGCGCTGCTCGAGCAAAACCCGATCCTGTTGCTGTTCATCGTCGCCGCCATCGGGTACTTGATCGGGCAGTTCAGGCTGGGCGGGTTCTCGTTGGGGGTCAGCGCGGTGTTGTTCACGGGGCTGGCGTTCGGGGCAATCTCGCCGGACGTGAAGCTCCCGGAGGTGATCTATCAATTCGGACTGGTGGTGTTCGTGTACACCATCGGTCTGTCCTCCGGGCCGGGATTCTTCGCGGCCCTCAGATCGCGCGGGTTGCGGGACAACGCCTTCGTGCTGTCGATGCTGGTGCTGGGTGGCGCTCTGGCGGCGCTGGCGCACGTCGTCTTGGGCTTGAAGAACACGCTGACGGTGGGCTTGTTCGCGGGCGCCTTTACGAATACTCCGGCGCTGGCGGGCGTGCTCGAGGCACTGAAATCCGGCGGGGCGCTGAAATCGGGCGGGGCGCTGGAACGCGCGCTGGCGGAACCGGTCGTGGCTTATTCAGTGGCGTATCCGGTCGGCGTGATCGGGATGCTGGTCGCCATCTACGTGCTGAGGCGCGTCTGGCGCGTCAATGAACTCGAGGTTTCGGATTCGGTATCCGATGGTGTCACGCACCAGGACGTGATCGTCAGATCGCCGGAATTTACGGACGTTCCGGTGATCCAGGCGGTGCGATCAAAAGGCTGGCCGGTGATCCTGGGGCGGTACGCGCACGCTGGCGGTATCGCGCTGGTCGCGCCGCAGACAAGGCTGGAATTGGGCGATACCGTCAGCCTGATCGGGTCGCCCAGCGTCGTGCGCCAGGCCGCGCTCGAGATCGGCGAACCCGCCGGGGAGAAGCTCGAGCTGGATCGCAGCGCGCTCGATTTCCGGCGCGTGGCGGTGTCTTCAAAACGGGTCGCCGGACAGAAATTGCGCGCGTTGGAATTGCCGCAGCGTTTCGGCGCGCTGGTGACGCGCGTGCGTCGCGGTGAGGTGGAATTCACGCCGAACGCCGACACGATCCTGGAGCTGGGCGACCGCGTGCGCGTGATCGCGCCGCCCGACCGGATGCGAGAGGTGTCGCAGTTTCTGGGCGATTCCGACAGGGCGCTCTCGGAAATTGACGTGATGACTTTCGGCCTGGGCATCGCGCTGGGCTTGCTGCTCGGTAGCCTGCCGATTCCATTGCCCGGCGAACCGGCACTCGGCGCGGGTACGATTGGCTCGAGCTTCAAGCTGGGCCTGGCGGGCGGCCCGTTGATCGTGGGGTTGATTCTGGGAGCGCTGGGGCGCACGGGGCCGGTGCTGTGGCAACTGCCGCACAGCGCCAACCTGACCCTGCGGCAACTCGGCACGATTCTGTTCCTGGCGGGCGTCGGTACGCGCAGCGGTTACGCCTTCGCCAGCACCTTCGCGGGCGGTGGCGGGCTGCTGCTGTTCGCGGTAGGCGCAGTCATGACCTGCAGCGTAGCGTTCTTGACGCTGTGGATCGGGCATCGCGTCCTGCGTGTGCCCTTCGGCGCGCTCTCGGGGATGCTGGCGGGCTTGCAGACGCAACCCGCCGTGTTGGCCTTCGCCACCGAGCAATCGAAGGGCGACGCGCCGAACGTCGGGTACGCGACCGTCTACCCGCTCGCCATGATCGCCAAGATCGTGATCGCGCAGGTGTTGCTGACGGTGTTGAAATGATGCAGATCGACGAGAACACCGTCCTGGACGCATTCTCGAGAATACGCCCAGGACGGTGTTGAGAAGAAAAGGCGCAGTTGTGACCAGTCGCGCCGTCTCGAGTTCAAAACGACGGCTCTATATTCTAGGCGTCCCGGACAAGCTCGAGTCTCCTCGAGTCCGGTCGCGCGGCTTCGCGCCGACGGCGCCGAGGCGCGCGGAACCGATCAGCCGATTGATCGCTGAGCGTGTCGGCGCGCCCTGGCTCGAGCGGTCGGGCTACCGCAACCTCGAGAAGTCGCGATCGGCATGAGCGATGGTCTGAGCGTGCCGTTCGCGCTCGCCGCAGGGTTATCCGGCGCGGTCTCGAGTGCCAGCATCGTGCTGGACGGTGTTTGCAGCGACCCACCAGCTGATCTGAAATCGTCTTTCACTTGCGCGGCTTCAATTCCGAATGATTTCATTCGTATCCCACGCGCCAGAAACGCGGGTTTTGATTCGATACGAAATGCGGTGGCGAACCGTGCGACTTCGAGCTCTACCGACAAGCTTCGAGCTTGACGGGCCTCTCGAGTCCAGTCCTCAGGCGAGCTTGATCAACTCGCCGAACACGCCAGGGCACGAGCCGTCCGGCGTCAGCGGACAGTTCAGCGTCAACGGCGCATCCGGCCCCGTTCGACGCGCACAAATGGATTCACCGCCCTTGATGCGCTCTGCCAGATCGCGCGTCTCGTCCATCGGCGCGTCTTCGAGTTCATCGCGCAAGAAGTGCAGGAAGCGCCGATAGTGTTCGATGGCGGCGTACTTTCCCTCGACCACGGACAGGCAGGTCATCAGCTTCTGATGGTAGTTCTCGCCGATGAACGGATCGGCCCGAAGGGCGCGAACCAGCGCCCCGACCGCCGACGCGCACGAGCCGTGGTCGCAGTGCAGCAATGACACCTCGAGCGCCGCCCGGACGTAGGTGGCCTTGTGTTCCTCGCGCGCTCTTGAGGCCCACTCGGCCCGCTCGTCCGCCAGGTAATCCCCGGCGTAGCCGCTGATCGCTTTCTGATAGAGGGCCAGCCGCTCGGCGGAATCAGAGGCGTGACTCGCCTGATCCATCGCGGTGTAGAACGCGTGAATGTCGGTCGCCTCGAGCACCTCGCGCGAAACCCGGTAGCGCCCGAATTGCTCCTGGATCGCGTCCGGCCTGCCCAGTGCGGCCCGAACCCGGTGGACGGTCACGCGGAAGCGGTTGCTGGCGCTCGGGGTTGGGTTCAGACTCCAAAGTTGCTCGAGGATCGCTTCCTTGCCCACGCCTTCGGGGTTGGAGAGCAGGAAAAAGAACAGCTCCTGGGCGGCCCGCGCGTGCCAGTCGGCGGGGTGTCCATCGACTCGAACATCGGTTTTGCCGAGGGTCTGAACTTCGAGCCTTGGCACGGTCAGCCTCCTGGAGTTCTTTGTGACCAACAATTCAATCATAGGCTCCTCGGGCGCGGTGAAGCTCATGTGAAGCACTCGCGTACTCTCGAACCCACGCGTGACCAAAGCATTACAGCACCGTGCTGGACGGCGTTCTCGTTTGTAATCGTCCGGTAATGGTCTGGCCTCAGGATCACCTGACAGCGCGCCGTGTGGAGCGCACCCGGAGGTTCACCCGTGTTCCGCCACATTCTCGTTCCCGTGGATGACCGTCATGGCAGCGGGAACGCCGTCAGGCACGCCCAGCACCTCTCGAGGCTGCTGGGCAGCCGCCTGAGCTTCGTTCACGTCGTCTGCGCCACCGAACACGATCCTGAAACGCTCGAGGCTGCCAGGGCCTTGCTCGAGCGGGCGGCAATTGGCTCGAGGTTCACACCGGGATTGCTCACCGTACTGGCGGGCTATCGGAGCGTCCCGGCGTGCATTCTCGAGGTGGCCCGAAACGCGAACGCCGACCTGATCGTGATCGGCGCTCGAGGTTCGCACGACGCGCGACGGGTCGCGCTCGGTTCGGTCTCGTTGAGCGTGGCGAGCGCCGCCGAGATCCCCGTTCAGATCGTGCCGCTGACCGAATCTCCCTCGTTCAAATTTGAGGACCGTTGGCGTCGCGCGACGCGCTGACGGGGCGGCGTGTCGGGTTGGAACCGACGCGAGTTGTCGAGAACCCAACCGAACCGCGCGACATGAAACCCGTCCGAGACCTAAGGGTCGTGCGCTCAAAATTCACGTCCCACACGGTCTTCTCGAACACGCAGCGAGCTGTGACCCAGCTCGAGTTGAGTGCAGCTCAGTTCGGACGCCCGCTCGAGAGCGCGCGGCGAAAACTCAACTTCGTCTATGAAATCCAGGGGCGATCTGACCCACGGATCTAGAAAAGGTGCGAGGTTGAAGCGATGAAGCCCACGACTTCCGATCGCGACCGCATCCTCAAAGCCATCGCTGACCTGACCGGCCTTCGTCACGATGCCCTCGCGCTCGAGAAACGCCACGCACCCGACCTGCAGCAGGTGAGCGCGGCCTACCGCCGGAGCGCGCGGAACCTCGTGCATTACCTCGCGGTGCGCCGCCAGGACATCCGAAGCTTGCAGCTCGAACTGCAACGGCTGGGCCTGAGTTCGCTCGGGCGGATGGAGGCGAGCGTGCTGCCGACCTTGAACGCCGTGCTGGTCGCGCTGCACCGCATGGCGGGCCTGAGTCCGCCCGACGACCTCGAAGCAGCACCCGACATGCATTCCGGCGAACGGCTCTTGCGCAATCACACCCTGCGGATGCTCGGGGCGCGCCCGAAGCACCGTGCGGTGCGGATCATGGTCACGATGCCGAGCGAGGCGGCGCAACAACCCGACCTGATCGGGCGACTTCTCGAGCGCGGCATGGACATCATGCGCGTCAACTGCGCCCACGACGACGAGGTCATCTGGGCGCAGATGCTGGCGAACCGGGATGCCGAGGCCGAACGCCTCGGGCGCACCTGCCGCGTCGCGTTCGATCTCGCCGGTCCCAAGCTGCGCACAGGTTCCATCGCGCCCGGCCCTGAGGTCTTGAAGGTGCGCCCGGAGCGCGACCAGATGGGGCGTGTGACGGTTCGCGCGCGAGTCTTCTTGACCGCATCGCTTTCCAAACTCGAGGACGGAACCGCCCGCGTGCCGATCAACCGGGCATTCCTTGAAGCCTGCCGAATCGAAGACGAGGTTCGCCTGACGGACGCCAGAGGGCGCGAGCGAAGTCTCGAGGTGCTCGAGATCACGACCGACGGCTGCGTCTGCGCCACGGATCGAACCGCGTACCTGACATCTCACATGGCGGTGGGCTTGTACCGCGAAGGCAACAGACTCACCGAGGGTCAGATCGGCGCATTACCCGCCCGCCCGCAGGCGCTCGAGTTGAGCCTCAAGGACCGCTTGATCGTGACGCGCGAACCGATCCCCGGCGAGAACGCTCGGGGCGAGATTGGTGCAGCCCAACCCGCGCACATCGCCTGCACGCTGCCGGAGGTCTTCAGCGATGCGAAAGCGAACCAGCGCATCCTGTTTGACGACGGCAAGATAGCCGGGGTCATCCGGGCCGTCAGCGCACAGCAACTCGAGGTCGAGATCACGAGCGCGCACGGTGGCACGGCCAAACTGCGCGCCGAAAAAGGAATCAACCTGCCCGACACGGAATTTCACCTCTCGGCGCTGACCGAAAAGGACCTCGCCGACCTGCCATTCATCGCCGAGCGCGCCGACATGGTGTCGCTGTCGTTCGTGCGCCATCGCCACGATGTCGAACGCTTGATCGCCGAACTCGACCGATTCGAGGCACCGCAACTGGGCATCGTGTTGAAGATCGAGAACCGTCAAGCCTTCGAGAACCTGCCCGATCTCCTGCTGACGGCGCTCAGGCACCCGCCCGTCGCGGTGATGGTGGCGCGCGGCGATCTGGGGGTAGAGATCGGCTTTGAGCGCCTGGCAGAAGTCCAAGAAGAAATCTTGTGGCTCTGCGAGGCCGCCCACATTCCGGTGATCTGGGCCACCCAGGTGCTCGAGAGCCTCGCCAAGAGCGGTCTGCCGACGCGGGCCGAGGTGACCGACGCCGCCATGTCGGGCCGCGCGGAGTGCGTGATGCTCAACAAGGGGCCGTACATCGACGAGGCGGTCTCGTTTCTGGATGACGTGCTGGGGCGCATGAGATCGCACCAGAACAAGAAAACCGCCATGCTGCGCCGCCTGAGCGTCAGCGACACACGTCCTAAGTCCGCACCAGCGAACCGGCCAAAGCGACCGCGAGCCGCGAAACACAAGCTTTGAACGCCAAGCACACCGTCCAGGTCAACGGAATCGTATCCGCGTCGGAGTCGGTGTCTTCGCTCAGAGTGTGGCGAAACCACCCGCGGACCTCCGAACCGATGAAGAACACCAATTTCGGCTCAGGCCGTTCGTGTGATCGAGGACGGCAGATGAAATCTTGGCGAGCGTGGCGCGTTTCTGCCAACGGACTTCTGACTCGCTCCACTAGAAACAAGTGTCCAACGCGTTACAGCTGATTGGGACTCGAGGCAGCGTCACTCGCTCCAGTTGAAGTTGAATACGCCCTCAATGCGCCCAGCCCGCAGCGGCTCAGCAGCACGAGCTAGCCCAAGTCGCGCGGCTTGTGGAGGTTTCGTGCGGGCGAGAGGTTCCGCTCGAGGTACTCGCCGAAACGGGTTTACGATCTCGCTCGGCACGGCCACCCGTTTCGCCAGCATCGCCTGCTCGTGCCGGATCTGGCACGCAGCGTCTTTGAAGGCCATGCCGCCCATCGCGCCCGGCAGCGTCACAGCCACAATCAAGCCTCGAGTGATCAATCTCGCACCGCAAAACCGAGCGGGGTCTCGAGTGTGCGATCCTTGGGCGTGCAGCTCAACCCCGCCCTCGCTCGAAGTGTGGGCTCGAGTCGCCGACCGAATTGGGGAATGCCGCCCAAGAGATGCTGAACTGCAGTCCACAAACGATCAAAACTCCGAGCCGCGTTTTCTCACGGTCAGGACGTGACAATTCGCGTTTCTTGTAGGGTTGGATGAAATCTCGTTTACACTGAACACGAGCGCCAGAACGTTCTCAAAAGCCCCCCATGCTGATTACACCGTGGAGAGCCGTGGGAATGTCCACCTCGAAAGGGGGTAGAGATGGAGGGGAACTGGAACGGTCGGGGTCGCACTTCGGATGAGAACGCCGTTGGGAACAGACAGCTCGGCGTGCGCCGACCGCCATGAACGTGCCCGACCAATCACGCGTCACCGCACAGGTTTGATCGTGGGTGCGGCGCGGAAATCGACTCATCTCAACGGAGGAAAACATGCCGGAATACCTGTCCCCAGGCGTGTACATCGAGGAAGTCAACGTCGGTCCGCGACCCATCGAGGGCGTCGGCACGGCAATGGCCGCGTTCGTCGGGTTTGCCCCGGCGGGGCCCGCCAACAAGCCCGTGCTGGTCACGAATTGGTCGCAGTACGTCGAGAACTTCGGCTCGATCGAGGAGGACGGCAAGGTCAATCCGTACATGGCCGGGGCGTATCTTGCTCACGCCGTCTACGGCTACTTCACCAACGGAGGCACGCGCTGCTACGTCACGCGGTTGTTGCCGAGCGCCAAGGGCGACGAGAAGCCGTCGAGCGCCCAATTGCCCTCGACGGCCTCGAAGGCCGTGCCGAGCATCACGCTCGCTTCCAAGGGTGCTCAGACGAGCGACATCGTCGTGGATGTCGTACCTTTCAGCGGCCCGGACGCGCCAGAGGGGTCTTTCAATCTCAAGATCAAGATGGGCACCCTCGAGGAAACCTTCGAGAACGTCATCGCGGATCGCAAGGTTCCGAAGGGCTCGAGTGCGCGCCCGGTAAACGAGGCGGTCTCGACCAGCCAACTGATCACGCTGATCGAGGTTTCCTCGACAGGCTCGCTCCAGGAGCGGATGCCGGCGGTTGGCAGCTACGTCATCAAGGCTCCTGCAGCGGGCAGCGCCCCCGTGGTGAAGTCGAACGATTTCGTCGGCAGCGTGATCGACCGCTCCGGCGTCGAGGGCCTCGAGATCGCGGACGATGTCACGATGCTCTGCGCGCCCGACCTGATGAGCGCCTTCGAAAAGGGCATGCTCGACAAGGATGGCGTCAAGGCCGTGCAATTGGCCATGATTGGGCACGCCGAGCGCATGCAGGATCGCATCGCCATCATCGACCCGCTGCCCAACCTCAATCCGCAAGAGGTCAAGAAGTGGCGCAACACCGAATCGAATTTTGACTCGAAGTTCGCGGCGCTCTACTACCCGTGGATCATGGTCAACGGCCCAGATGGCAAGCCGATGGCCGTGCCACCGTGCGGGCACGTCGCGGGCATCTGGGCGCGCAACGACGCAGAGCGCGGCGTCCACAAGGCTCCCGCCAACGAGGTCGTGCGCGGTGCCCTGAACCCTGTGGCGCAGATCACCAAGGGCGAGCAGGACACGCTGAACCCCGTGGGCGTGAACTGCATCCGCACCTTCACCGGGATGGGCGTGCGCGTCTGGGGTGCCCGCACCCTCTCGAGCGACCCGGCCTGGCGCTACATCAACGTGCGCCGCTTGTTCAATTACGTCGAGAAATCGATCGAGGGCGGCACGCAGTGGGTCGTGTTCGAGCCCAACGACCAGAACCTCTGGGAGCGCGTCAAGCGCGACGTAGGGGCCTTCTTGATGGGCGTGTGGCGCGATGGGGCGCTCTTCGGGGCGACACCGGGTCAGGCTTTCTTCGTCAAGTGCGACGAGGAACTGAACCCGCCTGACGTGCGCGACCGAGGCCAGTTGATCATCGAGATCGGGATGGCTCCGGTCAAGCCCGCCGAGTTCGTGATTTTCCGCTTCCAGCAGTACGCGGGTGGTGGGGCGTAAACCCGTCCGGGGTCGTGGCCTAGGTCGGGCGCGAAGGCCGTCGGTTACGAGGTCGCTCGAGATACAGAATCTGCGTTCCAGACGGCATTCCCGATCAAGCTCTTTGCACCTTCGATCCGTGACGCCCGAAGCCCGAAGCCCGATCACCCGAGAGGAGACGAGACATGGCCGAAATCCCAATCAATGCCGCGTTCTTCGCCGTCGAATTCCAGGGCAAGATCAAAGGTTATTTCCGTGAGATGTCCGGTCTGGGTTCTGAAAACGAGATCACGCAGCAGCGCGCGACCAACGCGAAGGGCGATGTCACCTGGTTTCAGATTCCCGGCAACCTCAAGTTCTCGCCCGTGACGCTCAAGCAGGGCATCACCACCTCGGGTGACAGCCTGAGCCTCTGGAGCTGGCGCAAGGAAATCGAGGAGGGCAAGTACGAATCCGCCAAGGCGAACGGCAGCATCGTGATGATGAGCCAGGAGCGCAAAGAGGTCGCCCGCTGGGAGTTCACCGGCGCGTG
>CAXTKV010000015.1:0-42384 GCA_964244895.1 uncultured Deinococcales bacterium | reverse complement strand
CTTCCCGTCTGTGCCTTTGGTTTGTTCGTGTTTCTCAACACTACAACTTCCATGTATGAGTACATTTGTGTGTCAAGGTTATGACACACAAATGTACTGCCACACAAATAGGTTCACGCGCAATAGCGGTCTTATCCCTCGGCGCATTTACCCACTAGGACGAGGTATTTGACTCACATCACGCAATACGCAGCGACATCAAAACACTCATGTGACAGTGTGATAGTATCGCTGTGTGAAAACGATCAGCCTCCTCTCCCGAAAAGGTGGTGTCGGCAAAACACTCTGCGCCATCGGCGTTGCCCAAGTGCTCGCCAGACGCCACAAAGTCGCACTGCTCGACCTCGACCCGGAAGGATCCGCGCGCGCCTGGGCAAACGATGCGCTGGCAGACGGATTGGCACTTCCCTATTCGGTCTACGCGCCGATCGAGGCGGCAGGGAAACTGGAAGTTGAGTTCCTGGTGGTCGACACCCCGCCCAACGACCCAAAGACGCTCGCGAGCACTGCCAAACAGAGTGACGTGATTCTGATGCCGCTGCAACCGGGCAGGGGAGAGATTGATCGCCTCGAGCCGAGCATCGAAGTCCTGAGGGATGGGCACTTCAAGGAAAACGCCCGGCTCGGCATCATCCTCAACTTCATGGAGCACGACAACCTCTCAGGAGCAATGCCGGAGGCCGTAGCGCAGCTCGGCTATCCTCTGGTGGCGCGAATCAAAAAGAGCGTCGAGTACCGTCGCGCTTTCGGCGGGCTGATCCCCGAATCACTCCTTCAGCCCTTCAGGGATGCCTTGAAAGGGGTGGGCGTCCGTGTCTAAACGCAAGCCGACCACCGATCTGAATGCACTGCTCGGCACTGCAGGTCGCTCGAGCCAGATCAGGCGACCGAGCGCCGTCGACGAGCCCGAGCAACCGTTTGTCGCAACACCAATGTTTCAAAACACTGCAGCACAAGAACACGTCGCGCCGCCACCGCTCAAGGCTGAACCGGCGCCCACGCCGGACATTCTCGTCGAACGGCGCATCAACGTGGCCATCCGAGAATCGATCCACAAACCGCTCAAACTGCACGCCGTCAAAACCGACCGCGAAGTTCGCGATATCGTAGAGCTCGCGCTCAGAGCGTACCTCGAAACTCACGGCGAACTCTAACCCATCGCCAGCCGCAATCGCACACCGATTCGCGGATCGGCCACGACCGCAAGCAGTGTTCGCCCAAAGCCCCCAAATTTCCTACAACTCCAGCCCGAGCCGCTCGAGCAATCCGCTCAGCTGCTCGGGTTCGCTGTACTCGATGCGAACATCGGTGGGGGAGAGGCGAACCCGCAGACCGAGGTGTCGAGTCAGCTCGCGCGCGATCCAATCGAACTCACCTTGAAGCTCCTCCTGACCGGCGAACTTCATTTTCGCGTGAGCCGACTCGCGCAAGGTGCGAAGACTGATGCGCCGCGAGATCACCTCTTGGGTCTTCGCGCGGCGGTGTTCAGCCTCGGCAATCCGTCCGAGAACCAGCGCCTTGGTCGGTGCCAAACGACCACGACGCACCAACGACCGAAGATCCTCGGGAAGCCCCAAGAGCGGCAGCTTGCGCTCGACGAACTCGCCCACACTCCAACCGCCAGCATTGACCAGGCTGGTGATCTCGCGCGCCCGATCCCTACCCGTCCGTCCCTGGACGTGGCCACGGCGTTCATTGTCGATCCTGCGGATCATCCGGGCAGCCTCCCGCTCTGAAACCCCAAGCGCTCGGGAGACCGCCGCCAAAACGAACTCGACCCGCTCTAGGGGATCCATCGCCTCATCCTGGCGCGCCAGACGGACGGTCGCCGGCGCGTTGGAGCCTGATCTTCGAGAGCCGACCCGAGCCCCGACGCTGTCGGTCTCGAAACGACCAGAGGGGCAGCACATCGACTGCCAGAACCTGCACCGAACAGCCCCCAGCGAGCAGTCCTGAAGCCAAGAAACATCGTCCTGGACGATTCACGTTGCACCTTCAAGGTTCGAGTCTACCCGCATCGATGCGGGTAGACTACAAGGCATCTGCCTCCTCGTCAATCTCGGCACCGCGAGAGCCGAAGGGGCTTTCGCGCACCGAATCGGGCGTCCAGTAAGGGGAAACCCGCCATACTCGGTGGGTTCGCTCGCTCACATTCCCGCCATACTCGGTGGAAAATGCAATACAACCGTGGCTGACGGCCTCATCGAAGTGCCTTCACCGGCAGCATGAACCCGCCATACTCGGCGGAATGAACCCCGCTGATTCCCGCCATACTCGGAGGGAAAGCTCGAAAAGCCCGCCATACCCGGTGGAAAGTCGGTTCAGCGCTTCCCGCCACACCCGGAGGATTCGCCGACGCTTTCCCGCCATACTCGGCGGATTCGCTCGACGCTTTCCCGCCATACTCGGCGGATCACGCGGCAAAAGACCCGCCATACCCGGTGATTATCGCCCTAAAAAACCCGCCATACTCGGCGGATTGACGACCCAAAGCCCGTTCTGCACGAGTCTCTCGCTCGTCGCCTGATGATGACATCATTGTTTTTAGGTTTAAAACCATCTTTTAAATCTCAACACTCACCGCTCAAACGATCCCGTCGGTTGGTAGACTCAGCCCACGGTGGCGAAATCGGATCCGAATCCGCAGCAACGTGAGACCCGGCTCAAGGCCTACGACGAGGCCAACGTCGCCCGCCTCGGCCTGATCTCGATTCACGAGCGCATCCCGGAGGACTTCACCCGCTGGGAAGTTAACTTCATCGTCGATGGCCGCCCCTCGCGTCTGACCTGCGTGGCCTCAAAGGAATACGGTGGCGTGCCTCACGGGCTCGACGGTGACATCGCGACCGCCATTATGGATCTCTACATCGAGGCCGGCGCTCCAGAGGATGGGACGGTCTCGACGACCGCCTACCGCCTGCTCAAGCGCGCCGGACTCTCCGACAAGGGCCACTACTACAAGGCGCTCCGAGAGAGCCTCTTCCGCCTGCGCTCGGCCCTCTACACGGCCAGCGAGGCCTGGATGGACCGCAGCCGCCGCAAGTGGACGACCGTCACCTTCAACTACCTCGAGGCCTTCAACTTCATCGAATCCGACGGGACGGAGTTTGTGCGCGGCAGCGAACTGGTGGTCAAGCTCTCGGACGTGATCGTCCGCTCGATCCGGGCCAGCCACCTCAAACCGCTCGACCTGGAGTTCCTGATCTCGCTGACCCGCCCGCTCACGCGAGCCCTTTATCGGCTGCTCGACGGTAAGCGCTACGACCCGGAGGGGCTCGATTTCGGCGTGCCACTCGATGTCTACAGCCGCAACCTGGTCGAGTGGGGACAGGAGTGCAAGATCGTCGACCAGGCTCCGGATCGCATCCGGCGCACCCTGTCCGCCGCGCACGAGGAATTGATCGCTCGCGGCTACCTGCGCGACGTCGGGTTCGTCGGACGCGGCAAGTCGCAAACGATCAATTACCTGTTCGCCGCAGCGAACGCCCAAGCAGATCCCGCCATACTCGGCGAATTGCTGCGGCGCGGCATGAGCCGCCCCGTCGGGCTCGAGCTCGTCCGGGCCCTCGGCGAGGCCCACGTGGCCGATCGCGTGCGCAAATACGAGGCGATCCTCAAAAGCGGTTTCAACCCCCGCAACCGGGTCGCGCTGCTGGTCGACGTGATCCGGGACGCCGAGACGAAGTACGCCGACCCGCCGGGCTTCAAGAGCGCCGCTCAGCTCACGACCACGCTCGCCTCCCGGCACGCCCAGGTGGAACTCGAGCGCGATGTGGATCGTCAGGCGGAGCTTCAGGCTGAACGCGAGTACGTGGCCTTGCCCAAGAGCCGCCAGGTCGACCTGACGATCGAGGCGCTGTCGTTCTTCATCAAGCGCGACGGCCTCCACGCGCAGGACGTCGAGCGCCTGCGCTCGCGCCTGATCATCCAGCTGGCCGACCCGCGCGAGTTCAAATCTCGCGTGTTGAGTCTTTACAGGGTCGGAAAAGATGCGGAGGCGCTCCAGCTGCTGCGCGGCAAGTCAGTCTAGCTTTGAATCGCCGTTCACGCCAGCCGACCCACCTCGTCCGCCACCCTTGCAGCAGGCTCTGGGGCGTGCCGAGGTCTGGAGCCAGGCCCGTGACGGTGTTGTCCAGCTGGTTGCTGGACCCGATGGTTTCGCGTTTGAACTCGGGACTTCGGTGCGCGTGATGCATTTCTTGCTTTCCATTCGGGTTTCCTCGTGTCGATGCTCGAGCGTGCACCGACGTTCGTTCAACCCAGCCACTTCAATGCTCTGCAGCACCGCAGCGTGGATGCAATCACTCATGTCGCTCACGAGCGTATGAGTTTCGGGCGCTTGTCTGGCAGCGAGCTTTTCAGTGCGTATCTTGACTGGAGAAGTCGCTCGATCAGCTCGCGCCACCCCAGTATCGGAACTTGACAGTTTCGGAACTGGGTAGTATCATTTGTGTTGAGGAGGAATCGATGGCATGGCTCTAAATAAAGCCGATACCGCCACCCCCGAGCCGAGACCGCTCGGACGCAAACGCGACCACTCGCGCGACGCGATCATCCTCGAAGCCACCCTCGAGGTACTGGCCGAAGTCGGTGCAACGGGATTGACGATGGACCTGGTGGCCGCGCGAGCCGGAGCCGGGAAAGCCACCATCTACCGACGCTGGGCCTCAAAAACCGAGCTGTTCATCGATGCCATCGCGCACCTAAAAAACATCCAGGTGGACCTCGAGGCCCTGCCCGATACAGGTACCCTTCGTGGCGACCTGCTTGCCCTGTTTAAGCCGATACCAATCGAGGAGACCGAGCGCAGGCTCAAGATCATGGCCGCGATTGCCTCACTGATCTCGCAAGACCCGGCACTCACCGAGTCCGCCAACGCTGCCGTGATCCAACCATGGTCCGATGCGCACTTCGCGCTGATGCAACGGGCGGCCAAACGCGGCGAAATCGCGGCAGACGCCGACATCGAAACGCTCTCCCAGATCCTCCCATCGTTGAACGCCTATCGCGTCCTCGTTCTGCACAAACCGTTCGACCTGGATTTCCTCTTGTTGATCGTAGACGCCGTGCTCATGCCCGCCCTGCGGCGTTAACCCCACTCGGGGAACCATTCGGACTCGACCGGTCAAAGACCGGTGGTCATCACCTTATGGGTCGGCGAATCCGCGCTGGCTCGACAAGCCTCGAGCGTTTCATCGCGCTTGCTCGCCCCTCTGTACCTGCAAAGGAGAACATCATGATTACCACCACCACCCACCTCAACTTCCGTGGCACGGCTCGCGCGGCCCTCGAGTTCTACAACGCCGTGTTCGGCGGGCAGGTCGCCGCGATCACCTTCGCAGACGCGCACAACGTGCAGAGCGAAGGCGGACTCGCCACGGCGGACGAGGCGAACCAGATCATGTGGGGTCAGGTTCTCAGCGACAAGGGCTTCCACGTGATGGCATACGACGTGCCCTCGGCACTCTCATACGACGCGGGCGACAAACCGGTTTTCGTCTCTGTTCGTGGCGACTCAGCCGATGAGGTCGCGTCCTACTGGAACGGTCTCAAAGCGGGCGCGACCGTCGTGGCGGATCTCGGTCCCGCAACGTGGGGCGCTCCGCTCTATGGGATGCTCAAGGACAAGTTCGGTGTGACCTGGGTGCTGGACCTGCAAGTGAACTACTGATTTGTCTCGAGTGGTGAACGCGTGCAGTGTCCCGCATTCACCACTCGAGAATCCCGATCAGAACTATCCTGCCGCCGCTCGAGCGACCCCTCGTCGCATCGGTACCACGTCACAGAAAGAGGTTGAACCATGTTTGAGAACTTCGCAGGCATCAATTGGTGGGGCGTCCTCGTCGCGACCGTCATTGTCACCGTCCTCGCTGGTCTGTGGTTCACGGTTGTCGTCGGCAAAGCGTACGCCACGGCGGTTGGCAGAGATCCAAATGCGCCAGCCCCATCGGGACCGCTGTTCATCGCCGGACCGCTCGTCTGCAACGTCGTCATCGTCATCGCAAGCGCTTTGCTCATCAGCGCTCTCAAAATTGACACCATCGGCGCTGCCTTGCAGTTCGGAGCGGTCGTCGGCATCGGCTACCTCGTGGCGATGACCTTCCAGATTGCGATCAACCCGGTCTTCGCCCGTCCGCTGTTCTACGGACTCGTCAACGGACCTTACTTCCTCCTCTCGAGCCTGATCATCAGCGCCAGCCTCGTATTGGTCGGTTGAGGGCGCAAGCCGCGCCAGGTATCGCGTGACCCCTCGGGCAGCGAATCGGAGATCGTGAAGCTCGAGTTGCCGTGCGCTCAGTATGGAATGGCGGCTGCCGCCTTTGTAAAATCATTACGAACGTTTCTGCACTGGAAGGCAGGTAATGCAAGCACCCCAAGCGCACGCCTTTGAAACCCCAGACCAACTCGAGACCTGGCTGAGCGCGAATCATGCGACCGAACGCGAACTCTGGGTTCGCATCTTCAAAAAAGATTCGGGAACGCCGACGGTGGACTGGAACGATTGCGTCGTCGCGGCGCTCGCCTGGGGCTGGATTGACGGTCAACGCAAGTCGCTCGACGACGTTTCGTTCTTACAGCGCCTGACCCCGCGCCGTGCAAAATCGGCTTGGTCAACCAGGAACTGCGAACACGCCGAGCGGCTGATGCGCGAAGGGCGAATGCAAGCACCCGGACTGGCGCACATCGAGGCGGCGCGACAGGATGGGCGCTGGGAGCGGGCGTATTCGGGGTCAGCCGCGATGGTTATCCCGGATGATTTCCTCGAGGAACTGCGGAAGAACCCTGTGGCAGAGCAGTTTTTTGCAGGGTTGAACCGCCAAAATCTGTACGCGATCTACCACCGCATTCAAACCGTGAGACGCCCGGAAACGCGACGGAAGCGAATCGCGCAGATGGTGGCCCAACTGGCTCGAGGCGAAGCCTTCCATTGAAAGCGTGAGGCTTCGTGCCGTCCTGCTCGAGGAGACGATGCCAGACCTGAGCGCTGCGTAAAGCGCTCGTCGCGCCCGAGGCGCGAATCGCCGCGCACCTCGAACCCAAATCCGGAGACGGTGTCGCGCGTTCCAATCACGCACCGCCTGCAGCGGCGCGCAGAAACCTTGAGGCAGAACCGATGTTCGTAGGGGCGCAATGTATTGCGGACTGTGCGCTTCGAGAGGGCGCGATCAATCGCGCCCTCCACTGAGCAAGGGTTTTCGCGCGTGAACCCTTGTGAGGACCGCTCTAAGGGTTCACGCGCCCGTTTCCAAAGCCTCCACTGCGCGCTGTTCGAAAGCTTTGCGCGATTGCTTGATCGTCTCGCGGTGCTGCTCGGCCCAGACCCAAACGCCGCAGAACGCCTGACCGAGGCTCAGACCGATCTCGGTCAGCTTGTACTCGACCTTCGGCGGGATGACCGGGTACACCGTGCGCACCACCAGCCCGTCCGCCTCCATCTGCCGCACGGTCTTGGTCAGCATTTTCTGGCTGACGCCGCTGATCAGTTCCCCGAGCCGCGTGAAGCGCAACGGGCCGTGATCGGCCAGCACTTCCAGCGCCAGCATCGTCCATTTGTCAGCGATCCGCCCGATGATTTCTCGAACGAGCGCGTCCAGTTCGGGATCGTCGATCTTCGGTGGTTCCGGGGGCAGCGTAAGAATTTCAGAGGCGCGCCTGGGTTTCTCGAGTGTGCTGGACATTGGTTCACTCTCCTTTCGGTCAGTATGGCGCGTTCAGGTGCCTACTTCCCATCGGTGCGCGACCATCCTACAATCCAACACTGGAGGACAGATCATGCAAATGACGGGCAACACCATCCTGATCACCGGCGGCGGTTCCGGCATCGGTCGCGCACTGGCCGAAGCGTTTCACGCCGAAGGAAACCAGGTCATCATCGCGGGTCGGCGCAAGGAACTGCTCGAGGAAACAACGGCGGTAAACCCAGGCATGAAATCCGTGGTATTCGACATCGAGAACGCCGACGCCATTCGCAGCTTCGCGGAACAGCTCAAAACCGAGTTCTCGAGCCTCAACGTCGTGATTCACAACGCGGGCATCATGCGGGCGGAAGTCGTGCAGAAGGGTGAGCTGGGGGACGCCGAGGCGACCATCGCCACGAATTTGCTCGGGCCGATCCGGTTGACGGCGGCCTTGCTGCCGCAGCTCGAGGCGCAACCGCAGGCGACGATCATGACCGTATCCTCTGGGCTGGCGTTCGTGCCGATGGCGATGACGCCGACGTACAGCGCGACCAAAGCCGCGATTCACGCCTACACCCAAGCCTTGCGCCATCAGCTCGAGGGCACGTCCGTGCAAGTCATCGAACTGATCCCGCCGTACGTGCAGACCGAACTGATGGGGGCGCACCAGGCGAGCGACCCGCACGCCATGCCGCTGAAGGACTACATCAGCGAAACCGTGCAACTGCTGAAGACCTCGCCCGACGCGACCGAGATCATCGTGGAACGGGTCAAACCGTTGCGCTTCGCTGAGGCGAGCGGAGGCTACGAGAACGTGTTCAGGATGATCAACACCCGTTGATCGCGGCCACGATCACTCGAAATTCGGCGCATACGTCTGCCAACGCTCGAGACTTCGCGTCCAGCGCAGACTCGATTGGCGCCTTCACCTCAGGTCGCTGAAGCGCGGCCAAACGCTCGAGAATCATTACCTGTCCGACTTGGACGGTTGACGAAGTCATCGATCAGGGCGAACGTGGCGGCGGGCTGTTCGATGTGTGGAAGGTGGCCAGCCTCCTTGACGACCTCGAGGCGCGCATGCTCGAACGCGGCGGCGTAAGCAGCCCCGTAGGACACGGTGACGATGCGATCACGCTCACCCCAGAGCACGAGCGTCGGGATCTCGACCCGCCAGAGGCGGCGCAGGAGTTTGGGATCGTGCATGTACGGGTCGCCAGCGAAAACGCGCAGGGCAGCAGTGTTGGCCTTCTGGTGGGCGACCTGCTCGGCGGGCACGCTGGCCGGGTCAGTGTAAAACCGGTCGGCATCGTGATAGGCGTACTCGGCGATTCCTCGAGCATCGAGGCTGAAAAAATCGCGGATCGGCGCGCCTTCGACCTTCACGCCGACCGCATCGATCAGGATCAAGCCGGTCATCAGACCAGCGCCATCGCGAAGGGCCATTTCCGAACCGATCCACCCGCCGATGGACGAACCGATGACCAGAACGTCGTGGAGGTCGTTGTCCTCGAGGTAGTGCAGGTACGCCAGGGCGAGATCGTCAATGCCACGGAACCAGTCGGGTCGGGGCGTGCCGTTCCAGCCGGGATGGGTCGGGGTAATGGTGTGCGTTCCGCTCAGGTGGTTGGCGATGCTGGCGACGGTGAATGGGCCGCCGCCACCGTGCAGAATCAGGACGGGACGCCCCTGACCGGCCTCGGTCAGCGTAATTTCGAGGTCCGGGCAGGGTTGAACGGTGTGGGTCGTGGCGAGCGAGGTCGGAGTGGTCATATCGGTGTTCCTTTCGGTGCAGGTTCGGTCGGTGCGTTACTTTCGTTTTCACGCCATCGGTACCAGATTAAATCAATATATTTATATACGCAAGTTGATTCAAACCGTTAGACTGCGCTCATGCCCGCCACAACCGCGCCAGACGAATTGGAAACCTTAGGTCGAGCCATCAAGCGAGCGCAATCCCGGCATCACCGAGCCCTGGATACCGGACTCTCCACCGTGGGCACGACGCTCGCCCAATGGGACGCACTGCGTGCGATCAACCGAGTCCCCGGCTCCTCAGCCCACGAACTGGCGCTCGAGACGTTCCAGAGCGATCAGGCGTTCGGAACGCTCGCCAATCGCCTGGCCACACAGAATTTGATCGAACGACGGGCGGGCCGTGGACGGCGGGTTGAACATCACCTGACCCGAGCGGGCACAAAAATCCTTGAGGCGGGACGCCCGATCGCCAACGGCATCCTCGAGGTTTCTTTCGCGACACTCTCCAAAAAAGACCGCGCCATACTGCTCGACCTGCTGTGTCGCATCATGGATGCGGATCTCGGTTGAGGTGTTCCACCAGCCATCTCGAGCTTGCCAATAGGGTGCAATCAATCAGCACACGACTTGACTCGCTCCGAATTTCATCGCCGAGGGTCGTCAAACGAGCACCGTCGAACCTCAGGTGGATGCGGCCCTAGCCTGGGTTGGAAGGCTGACTGCGATCACGAGGAAACCCCTATCGGTCTCGAGCGCCTTGCCTCGAGTCGAGGTCCGGTTCCGGCCCTGGGGAATTCTCACACCCATCGGACCGCTGCTGTCCTGTGACTGGATTTGGTGGTCTTGCCGCAACCTCGGGAGGCGGCTGCGGTCATGACCCCGGTGCGTTCTGAGTTCTTTGAGAACGTGCTCGTCACCAGGGCAGGGTTCCCCTGCCCGTGAAGAAGCCGCCGCTCGGACCGTCCCGGCCCAGCAGCGCATACTTGAGGATCGATTCCTCGACCGCGACCTCGACGGTTCGGTCGCCCCGGAAGCCGGTGATGTCGGTCGCGGTGAAGCCGGGATTGACCGCGTTCACCCGGAAGCCCTCCGAGCGCAATTCCTTGGCGAGCATCACCGTCAGGCTGTTCTGGGCCACCTTGGAGGACTGGTACGGGAACAGTTGCGTCCGTGCGAAGGCGTACTCGGGGTAGCCCATCAGCGCTAGCGATCCCAGGTCCGACGAGACGTTGACGATGTTGGGCGCGTCGGACTTCCGGAGCAGCGGCAGGAGCGCCTGGGTCAGCAGGAACGGGCCGAAGAAGTTGGTTTCGTAGACCGCTCGCAGATCCTCGATGCGTGTTTTCGAGGGCGGCGCTCCGCCGAGGCTGACGCCCGCGTTGTTGACCAGGATGTCCAGCTTGCCGCTGTCCTGTTCGATTGTGCCGACAGCCTCCGCGATGCTCTCGGCGTTCGTGACGTCCAAGACCAGCAGTCGAACATCCCGACCTGATCCTTGAAGCTCGAGCCGCGCCGCCTCACCGCGTTCGCGGTCGCGGCTGCCCAGGTAAACCGTCAGTCCATGCTCGAGGAGCCTCAGCACCAGTTGCTTACCCAAGCCTTTGTTCGCACCGGTCACCAACGCCACCTGTCCTTTGAAATCCTGCATACGTGTCTCCTGGGTCGTTCCATGCCAACACCGCCCTGGCATCTTCGTACTGCGCTGCAAGGGAGGGAGAGCGGTGTCCATTTCCTGGCGTAGAGCCAGGAGCGCTGGAACCTTTGAGCCGCGATGCTCAGGGCATCCGGCGCGCGATCTGGCTGGCCCATCGCTCGCGCACCGAGGTCCAGCGCAACTCTGGATAGCGGGCGTTGTCGAGCGGCGTCAGCTTGCCGCGTCCGCTGAACATGTCGCGCATGTACTGCATCCCTTGCCACGCTGGGAACGTCGCGGTTGGTTCCGGCGCGAAACGCTGCGCCGCTTGGATCATGAAGCTCAGCATTCCAAGGCTACCGACCCAAAGGGTTTTGTAGCGTTGTTGCGTCGCGTCGCTCAGCACCCCGGCGAGGTCTCGAGCCGTCAGCGTATCACCGGCAATCCGCAGGAAGCGCGGCGTGGTGTCGTCCATCGCGGCGGCGGCCACATAGGCAGCCACATTGTCCTTGGTGGTGAAGTCGAGCGGTTGATCGGCGTTGATCCAGTACAGCACGCGGTGGATTTTCGGCTGGATGATCGGCATCTCAGCCCCCAGCATGTCCATGAACGCGCCGTTGAGGATCGAGGTGACTTTGATCGGAGCCTTGTCAGCAAGAGCCATGAATTCGCGCCGAAGGTCGAGGTTACGGTTGTCGCCCGGATTGGTTTTGGTGAAATCCTCGGAGTAATCCGACGGGATGAAGCGCGACACGCCCGCTTTCGCGGCGGCCTCGAGCAGGACGCTCTGGCGGTCAACGATCACCTCGTGCAGTCCATTGAGGGCAGAGACGACGCAGCTCGCGCCGCGCATGGCGGCGGCCAACGAAGCAACATCGGTCGGGTCTGCGGTGGCGAGGGTCAGGTTGAGGGCGGTCAGGCGCGAGCGGTCGGCGTCGGACAGGTCCGGGCGAACCAGCGCTCGAACCGTCGCGCCGCGTGCGACCAGGGCCTTGGCGATGCGTGTGCCGAGGTCGCCCGTCGCGCCCGCGAGCACGATCGTGGGTTGTGCCATAGCGTTATCCTTCCTTTCGCTGCGGGTGGCTGGTCGGGTGTACAGTCCGCCCGAATTCAATTCTCGAGTGCCCGTCCAGTTCAGTGCCCGTCGGGGCGCAGCGGGTCGGGGCCGGGCAACCAGTCGAGGCCGTACTTGGCGGAGGGGTTCGGCTTGCGACTGGGATCAGGCTTGAGTCCCTTCGGCGGCAGAGTGCGCTCGGTCGTCGGGGTTCCCATGTCGGCGATGAGGGCCTCCCAACTGGCGGGCGTGTAGCCGTTGAGGAAGCGGGCGGTCTCGCTGTCAACCCGGAAGGCGTGGCGGGTGTCGCGCGGGACCGTCACGAAGTCGCCCGTTTTGGCCGTGTGGATCTCGTCGCCGATCAAGAAGGTGATCTCGCCGTCGAGGATGTAGTAGGTCTCGTCCGACCAGGTGTGCTTGTGCGGCCCCGGCCCTGATCCCTGTGGAAACAGTTGCTCCATCAGCGAGAAGCGGCCTCCGGTGTCGTTGGCGTCGGCCAGCATGATCCACAGGCCGTCCTGCATCCAGTAGGCGGGCGCGGTATCGACCGAGTGGGAAAAGGGAGTCGAACCTGGGCTGGGCGGCGTTCCGGCGTGATGGTCAGTTGTCATGATTCCTCCTCGTGGGCGGTTGCGGCGCGGGGTTCTCCGGCCCCCGTTCCCCGAAACCGTTCGTTCTGAACGCATCCATCGGTCTGCGGATCAGGCGGTCGCGGCGTGGGGGAGCGCTCGCGCGGCGAACTGCGCGAAATTCTCGAGCTTCAGGTCCGGGTAGCGGTCGTTCTGGAGGTTCGTGAGCGCGGTCTGCCCGGTGAGCATGTAAAGCTGGTAAGCCAGCATCACCGAGCCGAACGGGTTGGATGTGTCTTTGAGCGCCCGCCCGTGCGCGGCGCGAAGATCGGACTCCGATCCCATCGAGTGGCGCTCGAAGGTGCGCCCGGTCTGCGCCTCGATCACCTTGACGACCTCGAGCATCGAGATCCGGTCGCCCGCGAAAGCGAACTTGCCGCCCGCGATGCCCTGGTCGAGGGCGACATGCGCGATCATGCGGGCGGTGTCCTCGAGGCTGGTCAGTTCGATCACCTGGCTGCCGTCGCCCCAGTAACTCACGGTTCCGGCGTCGTAGTCGATGGTTCCCGCGCCGGGCGCGAACATCTCCATGAAGGCCCCTTGCAGGACGTTGACCTGCTCGAGTCCGATGTCGGCGATCTGCTGGTTGGCGGTGCGGCGCAGGTCGAACATCAGGTGCTCGCCTGGGGTGGCCTCGAACAGGTCGAGCGCGTAATCGGACGGCAGGATGCGGCGCACGCCGTTGCGCTTTCCGGCCTCGGCGAGCGTCACCTGGCCGTGGATGATCACGTCTGGGCCACCCTGAACGGCGGACACGATCACGTCCACGCCCTTGGTGGCGCGGTCGAGCGAGTCGCGGTCGGCGAGATGGCCCTCGAGTACTTCGGCCCCTCGGTCGAGCAGGGGTCGGAGCGCGTCTCGCTTGACTGGGTTCTCGGTGTCGCGAACCAGCACGCGGAGTTTGGTTTCGGATTGCTCGAGAAGATGTGAGGCGATGCGGCTGCCGAGCTTGCCGGTGGCTCCGGCCAAGAGGATCGTCTGGGTCATGGTGTGACTCCTGTCGTCGGGTGAAGGCCGTGGTCTGGGCCGGAGTGGAGATGTGCGGAGGTTCGGACGGATGTGAAACAATCAGTGGCATGAACGGGCGTGGGCTCCTCGGGAAGGCGTGGGCCGCTGATGGAAGTATATTAATTACATTTGAGATGATTACAAGTGTAATAGAATACAATCATGGCTGACCTCCCAGCGACCCTGCCGGACGCCTCGGCGTTCCCCGCCGGCTTCCTCGAGAACATCGGATTCGTCGTGAACAAAGTCGCCGAGAGCATCAACCTTCAAGTCGAGCGGGTCAGCCTCGCCCACGGCCTGAATCGGCGGCAGTACGGCCTGCTGATGCTCCTCCAAGGCGAGGGGCCGCAGGCCCAGATCGCGCTCAGCCAACGGGTGGGCTTGGATCCGACCAACGTCATGCGAACGGTGGACCTGCTCGAGGAGCGAGGCTTCGTGCGGCGACATCCCGATCCGACAGACCGCCGCAAGCACAGCGTCGCCATCACCACGGCGGGCGCTGAACTGTTGGCGCAGACGCTGCCAGAAATTCGACGTGCGGAGGGCGAGATCACCGCCGCGTTGTCCGACCAGGAGCAGGCTCAGCTCTTGGGGCTGCTCAAACGCATGCTCAAACTCGGTAACGAGGGTTGAAGGCGGCTCGAGAATCCATCTACTTTTTAGGATCGAAACTTGAGTGTAAGTTTTCAAGCCTTACGAGACTGGCCAGACCGATCACATTGAGCGAACCCAGCTCATCAGAAGGCGAGGTCGCCCTTGTCGTCCGCGAGGCGCGACACATCCCACCACGCAACCAGATTCTCAACCTTGAAACTCGAGCTTGACCTGGACAAGGCTTGGGGGACGGAACTCGAGACCCAGCGGTTGGTGTTCGAGTGGATGGAGGTTTTCTATAATCGGCAGCGGTTACACTCGAGCCTGGGCTTTCAGAGTCCGGTCCAGTTCGAGATCAGCAGCGCGGTTTGAGGTTGCTCGAGTCTACCGAAACCTGGGAATCTCAACCCGAGAAACCCAGGCGCATCTCGAGGAGATGTCTGTGGTCGAGGTCAGCCCGGACTGATCTCGTCCGAAACAGCATCGGTGTCGTTCGAAATCAAGACCTGGCAATCCAGGTCGCTCGAAGCGACCCTCTTGCTCACTAGACGGCACCTGACGGGCCATTCGCGCTACCCAATCGTTCACCTCGACTGTTTGCACTCGAAAATCATGGATGATGGGGCGGTCAAAACCAAGGCCGTGTACGCCATGCCCTGCATGCGTTGCATGACGCCATCGGCGTGAATCTCTTCGCACCCCGCTGCGCGGGATGAACCCGCTCGCGTAGCGGTGCGACGGGCGTCAAGGACGTGCTTGGGCTTTGGATTGCTCGGACGGAAAATGCGAAGTTCTGGCTCTCGATCCTGACGGAACTCAAGAACCGAGGGGGTGAACGACGTGTTCGTCACGCACGGGCGTGGATTGCACGCCCGTGCGTGGACGGTTTAAACGGGTTTCCAGAAGCCATCGAGACGGTGTTACCTCGCGCTCAGGTGCAACTCTGCATCGTTCACTTGGTGCGCTACAGCCTGAACTTCGTGTCGTGGAAGGAACGCAAAGCCGTGGTGAGGACCTCAAAGCGATTTACAAAGCTCCGACCGAGCAGGCGGCTGAGGCTGGACTCGAGGCGTTCGCGGCCAAGTGGGACGCAAAGTACCCTTCGATCAGCCAGTCCCGGCGCAGAAATTGGTCTCGAGTGGTTCCGTGCTTCTCGTATCCAGCCGCGATCACAAGGGCGGTGTATATAACCAACTCGGTTGAATCGTCGAACTTTTCGTTGCGGAGGATCACGAAGGCTCGAGGGTCATTCCCGAGCGACGAGGTGGCGATCAAGCTCTTGTACCTGGGCTTGCGGAGCATCACGAAGCGTTGGACGATGCCGGTTCATAACTGGAAAGCCGCACTTCACTTGACGCGCCCTGTCCGGGCGACGTTCGCTGAAGTCGGCACGATCAGCAGTTCCTCTGGTGCGCTGGGATCAGCGCCGAAGGGTGGGAGTCGCATCACCGCGCCCGCCAGAGCCGCCTCGAGTCTGTATGCGCCCGTCGGGATCGAACCTCGAGAGTGCGATCCACACGATGCCGAGGCCCAGCAACACCCACAGCGCACCAACGGCGGATTGCCCCTCGGGTTCTCGCACACCCGCCTCCAGTTTCATCGGGTTCGTCTCGCTCGAAGAAGCGACCCCTCGCCCTCGAGCCCGCGAGCGAACCTGGGTGAACTCGGCTCCGAACAGCACGATCTGCGCCGAGTAATAAATCCACAACAGCGTCACCACCAGCGAACCCGCCGCCCCGTAAGCGCTCGCCACCGCGCTGCGCCCGAGGTACAGCCCGATCAGGAGCTTGCCCAGGTTGAACAGCACCGAAGTCAGAGCGCCGCCCCAGAGCGCGTCCGCCCAGGCGATGGGCGCGTCCGGCAAGAACTTGTAGATCAGCGCGAACAGCAGCGACGCCACCAGCGCGGACACCGCGAAGTCCGCGAGTGGCGCGAGGACGGACACGCCCACGCCCGCCACGAGGGCCGTCACCGCCGCGCTCGCCGCCAGCGAGACGAGCAGCAAGAACCCCGCGACCAGGATCAGGCCGAACGACGCGATCCGCACGCGCACGAGCGCAGCGATGCCCGCTCTGGGTTTGATGTCCCAGATGGTGTTGAGCGTCTGCTGGAGCTGGACGAACGCGCCCGTGGCACCAGCCAGGAGCGCCCCGAGCCCGAGCGCCAGCCCGAGCACGCCCTGCTGCGGGCTCTTGGAGGCCGCGTCGAGCATTCCGGCGACCAGCCCCGCTCCGTCGCTGCCGATCAGACCACCGACCTCGTGCAGAATCGCGTCGCGGGTCGCGTCGCGGCCCGCGATCAGCCCGACGACGGCGATGATCACCAGCAATAAAGGCGCGACCGAGAAAATCGTGTAGTACGCGAGCGCTGCCGCCTGCACGGGGACGTGATCCTCGATCCACTCCCTGTAGGTTTTTGCGAGCAACGCGATCACATTCCCAGGTTCGCAATGCGCGTTGAGTGCGGGCTGAGCGGCGTCTGATGGAACCGGAGGCTGAGCTAATCCGGATGGGCAGACCAGGACGGGCTTCGCTCCTCACGGACGAAAGGCTGACTTTGCTCCCGTCGGCGAACGGCCCCGAGTTCGCCCCGCCCGACCGCGCCCTTAAACCTCGGCAAGCGGAAGCGTGACGATGGCGGTGGTGCCCTCTCCGACGACGCTCACCAGGCGTATCTCGCCGCCGTGGTGGCGCGCGATCTGACGCGCGATCGGCAAGCCCAGGCCGGTGCCGCCCGGATCCTGACCAGGTGAACGCGAGGCGTCCACCCGGTAGAAGCGCTCGAAGACGCGCTCGAGATCGGCGCGCGGAATGCCGATGCCCGTGTCGGAAACGCGGAACTCCGCGCCGTCGAGGCCGCGACTGGCCTCGAGCGAGACCGTACCGCCCTCCGGGGTGTACTTCAGCGCGTTGTCCAGCAGGATCAGCGCGAGCTGTTTCAATTGGTCGCGGTCGCCTTCGACCAACACGCGTGGCAGTTCACTTCGTTTCAGCGTGCGGCCCGTCGCCAACGGGCGCGCGCTCTCGAGCGCCGATTCGAGGACGGTCGCCAGATCGAGTTCCTCAGCCTTGCTCTGGGTTCCCGCTTCACCCCGCGCCAGCGCGAGCATGTCGCCGACGAGCCGCCCGAGCCTGGCCGCTTCTCGCGAGGCGTCGCGCAACGCCTCGCGCTTATCCGCCTCGATCATCTCGGGAAAGCGTTCCACGAGTTCGAGGTTGCCTTGGATGGCGGTCAGCGGGGCGCGCAGTTCGTGTGCGGCATCCGACACGAAGCGGCGCTGCGCCTCTGCGACCGAGCGCAGGGCGATCTCGGCCTCCTTGCGGGCATGAATGTCGGTTGAGGTGCCGTACCAGCCCGTGATCGCGCCATCTTGCAGGATCGGTACGGCCTGGTGCAGAAACCATCGGTACCCATCGCGCTCGGCGTGCCTCAGGCGCATCTCGAGCCTGAAGGTCGAGGCCGTCGACGTGGCCTCCGCCCCGCGCTCGAGAAAGGCGGGCATGTCCTCGGGGTGAACCACGTTGACGTCGCCGGATTGCGCCTGCTCGAGGCTCAAACCCGTGAGTTCAGTGAACGCGGGGTTGACGTACGTCAGGCGCGCGTCGGCGTCGAAGATCCAGACCATCTGCGGTGTGGCCTCGGCCAGCCAGCGGAAGCGCGCCTCGCGCTCGCGAGTCGCCTCCTCGGCGAGCCTGCGCTCGTGGATGTCCGTGTTCGTACCGATCCATCCAACGATCCGCCCGGCGTCGAGGATCGGTTCGCAGCGAATCGCGAACCACCGGTAGCCGCCGTCGCGCGCCCTCAAACGCACCTCCGTCTCGAAGGCCCGGCCCTCGCGCAGGCCGATTTCGTAGGCCCGCGCCAAATCGGTCGTATCTCCGGGGTGAACGATGCCCTGGCCGCCGTCCACCGCGATGTCCTTTTCGGAAAGCCCGGTGTACTCGTGCCAACGACGGTTGTACCAATCGACGCTGCCCCCATCCGCGGGCACCGTCCAGACGTGGTGGGGCATCGCCTCGAGCCGAGCGCGCAGGTTCGCCTCCCGCTCGGCGGCCTCCCGTCTGCGTGCCGTGGTCTCCTCGACCACCACGCCCACCCCGAGCGTGGTTCCCGAAGGGTTCACAACCGGGTAGATGTGCTCGAGCCAAAAGCGCCCGGCGTCGGGTCCCTCGCCCACGATTTCCAGGTCGAGCGTCGGCTCACCCAACTCGAGGCTGCGGCGCAGGGCGGGCTCGAGTTGGTCGGCGAGTTGCGGCACGACCTCCCGCACGGTTTTGCCGATCAACGCTTCGGGGTCGGAGCCGTTCATCGCGGCCAGCGCGCGGTTGAACTCGCGGTAACGCAGCTCCCGGTCGATGAAGGCGAAACCGATCGGAGCGCTCGAGAGCAGCGTCGCGAGCAGCGTGGCCGTCTCGGCCAGTTCGACCCGTCCCGCGCGCTCGGCCTCGAGCAGCCGGGCGCGCTCGAGCGCCTGAGCGCACTGCCCGGCCAGCGAAAGCATGAACTCTCGCTCGGCCTGCGGGAACGCGCGGGGTTCGGCGAAACTCAGGCCCATCGCCCCGAAGGTGTAATTCTCGACGATCATCGGCAGGCTGGCCACGGCCCTGTTGCCCGTGCGCGCGACGCCGCGCCTGAGATCCTGCTGCGCGCTCAAACCGACCTCGCCGAGGAACACGGGTTGTCCCGTCGCAGCCGACCGCACGACGGGCAAATCGGAGGCGGCATCCACGCGCCGGAACTGGTCGGCGAGGTCGCTCGGGTAGCCGGAGCTGCCGATCATCTCGAGCCACGCGCCGTCGGACGACCTGGTGAACACGCCACCCGCGCTCGCACCGAGAACGGTCAGGGCCTCGCGGAGGGTCGCCGCGACGACCTCGTCGGGCGTGTTCGCGGTACCGAGGCTGGCGGTCACGCGCTGGAGGGCCGTGGCCCTCTGGGCAGCCCGCTCGAACCGACGGATCGACGCGTGAAGGTTCGCGGCGATGCCGGACACGATCACGCTTTCGACCACGGAGAGCGCGATCCGCCACGCGTCCTGCGACGAGGCGACCTGCAGGCTGCCCCGCGGAGCCACCAGGAAGTACAGTGTGAGCAGGGTTCCGGTCGCGGTCGCCGCCAGTCCAGGGCCGAGGCCGCCGAGCCAGGCAGCGAGCGTCGTCGCGATAACGGGTACGATGTACGTTGGCCGTGTCCCGATGATCGGTTCAAACGCCGCCTCCATCGCTACTCCCGCCGAAGCCAGAGCGATGGCCGAGCCGTAGCGGGCCAGGGAGGCGCTTGTGCGCGGGCCGGGTCGGGTGGAATCCTCGAACCCGGTTCCCGATGGAGCCGAGGGGTTCACACCCATGAATATGGCAAGATTCGGGCAACGATGGGTGAGAATGCGAACGCCGCAGCACTCGGCGCGCATGTTCGAAGACCCGAACGTCGGGATTTGGCTTCACCAGATCCGCGTCGCGGATGATCTCGGCGCTCACCAACGTAATCCTGATGCCGTCGTCGGCGTAACCGAATGTCAACCGCCTAACTGCAGGCTCCTCGCCCTCACCGCTGCAGGTCTGCCGATTTTTCGTCTCAATCGAGAAAATGTGGCCAGAACGGTGGTGTATAGACTTCGTGAGCGTCTTAATCCTTATCCCTTAAGGTCGGACTGGACGACCCGCACGCGCTGTACGTGAGCTTTCCGCTCGCGATGGACGGGGCGGCGCGCTGCCATTTCGAGACCGCCGGCGCGGTGGTCGAACTCGACCGCGAGCAATTGCCCAACACCTCCAAGCACTTCCTGACCACCCAGCGCTTCATCCGGCTCCAGGACGATCATCGCGGGTTGACGGTCGCCTGCCCCGACACGCCGCTGTGGCAGGTCGGGGGCTTCACCTTCGGGCGCCACGCGATGGGCGAGGTCGAGCGCGGCGATGCGATGCTGGTCGCGTGGCTCACGAACAATTACTGGGACACGAACTTCCAGGCCGATCAATCCGGGCAGATTCGCCAGACCTTCCGCTTGATCCCCCACGCAGCCGAGTGGCTCGAAACTTCAATCCAGAGCGCCCTAACGTATGTGGTTTCGCCGCAACTGTACTGGTACAAGCATCGAGGTTCGCGCCAGCACGAGCGCGCGCAGCTGCTCGACCTCGAGCTCAATGGCGTGATGCTGACCGGACTCGAGCACGGCGGATCGGGTGTACAACTGCGACTGCTCAATCCGACTGACGCGCCGCGCACGATTCAGATCCGGGACGGCTGGTTGAAACTGCGCGCCGCGCATCGGGCGAATCTGGCTGGAACCACGGGTCAGGCGCTCTCGATCACGAACGGGAAACTGCAATTCGAGATCGAGGCTCGAGCCTGGACGGGCGTGCTGCTCGAAGTCAGTAATTAAGGAGGAATCCATGCCGACCTTGTGGGGCGAGCGCCTGACGAAGAACCAGCTTCTCGAACGCGTCGGCAACGTCACGCAAGTGGGTGGCGTGCGGCGCGTGCGGTGGCTCGAGGGCGTCGAGGACGGCATCGAAGCGATCGAGTTGCGCACCGGCGCTGGACTCGAACTGGAGGTCTTGCCGTCTCGAGGGCTCGACCTGGGTGCTGCGCGCTTCAACGGTCAGCCGCTTTCGTGGCTCTCGAGCGCGGGTTTCGCCCACCCAGGTTTGGTCGATGGCGCGCCCGATTCGGGCTTCCTGCGCGCCTTCGGCGGCGGGCTGCTGACCACCTGCGGGCTGTCCAACGTCGGCGACCCCAACCTGGACGAGGGCGTTCAGTACCCTCAGCACGGGCGCGCCTCGAGCGCGCCCGCCTTCGAGGTCGCCGCTTGGGGCGAGTGGATCGGTGACGAGTACCTCATGACGGTTCGCGGCAAGACGCGCGAGGCCGTACTCTACGGCGACAAATTCGAGAAGACCCGCACCATCCGCGCGAAACTCGGCGAGGCCAGGATTGAACTCGAGGATGTCGTCGAAAACATCGGCTCGAAACCGGCGGTACTGATGATCCTCTATCACATCAACCTCGGCTGGCCGTTGATCGGCCCCGACTCGAGGCTCGACGCGCCGAGCGCGAAACGCACCGTCAATCTCGGGGCGGAGGCGCACTGGGAAACCATGCCGGCGCCCGATGCGGAGGCCTCCGTCTGCGTGATCGAGCACGAGATGCGGCCCGATGCGGATGGCTGGGTGCGTCTCGGCGTCACCTCGAGCACCTTGCGCCTGGAGATCGCCTACGAGCGAGCGCTCAACCGTTTTACGCAGTGGCAACAATTTGGCGCCGGGGATTACGTTTTAGGACTCGAGCCGGGCAACGTGGGGGTGCGAGGTCGCGCCTCTGAGCGCGCAGCGGGGACGCTCACAATGCTCGAACCCGGCGCGCTGCAAACCTTCAAACTCCATATCGATGCAGGCAACCGAACTTGACGAACATACGGCCCCGACCGACGCTTCCCATTCGAGGCTATGGGAGCGGTTCGCCGCAAGAGGCTCTCATGGCCCTCCCAATCACCGGGCGCGTCGAGCGTTCCGTGTCGCTTAGCATTTCACACCGGTATCCGATCCTCGTACTTGACACTGAACTGATTCAACGCCGCTTTCCAATCATGACCCTACATTGTCAGTCGCTCAGTGATGCCGCGAAGGCTCGTGCAGCACGGATTGATCGCCGAGTCATCACTCTGGCACCCTCCTCTTGACCCTGAACATGCACCTTCTTGCCCCCGACAGACATCACCCATCGTTCTGTTGGCGCTGGCGGGGTTGGGGTGCTGACGGACTGGGTCGCCTCGAGATCTGGTAATCCTTCGCCGGGAATGATTCAAGGATTCGGTGGGTGGAATACTTTCAGCCATGCCGGTACCTGTACCGCGCTCCTTCGACTGCACGTGCCATTGGTCAACCCGCATCAGACCGTCGGCAGGCTCATCCGGATCTCTAGACCGCCCAGGTCTGAACGCCTCGCCTTGACCTCACCTCCGTGAGATTCGATCACGGCGCGCACGACCGCCAAGCCCAAGCCGCTCCCGCCCGTATCCCTCGAGCGAGACGCATCGCCGCGGTAAAAGCGGTCGAAGATCCGTTCCAGTTCGGCAGCCGCGACACCGCGACCAGCATCGGCCACACTCAGGCGTGCCATGCCGCGCGCACTGACCAGTCGCACGCGCACAGGCTGGTCAGGTGGTGTGAAACGCAGGGCATTCTCGAGCACGTTACCGATCGCTTGCGTCAACCGCACCGGGTCAGCCACGATCATCACGGTGGGCTCGCCTTCGAGATCGATCCTTCGCGCCACCTCGGGGATTCCGGTGACGATCACCTCGAGGAGTGCGCTCAAGTTCAGGCGTTGCAGCTCGAGACGGAGGGCATCAGCCTCACCGAGCATCACCAGTTGCAGGTCGTCCGCCAGGCGCGTCAGGGTCTCGAGGGGTTTCAAGATTTTCTCGAGTTCCGCCTGCGACGGCTCGAACACACCGTCGCGGATGCCCGCCAGCCGACCGCGGATCGCGGCGATGGGAGTACGCAGTTCGTGCGCGATCGCCGCGTTCGCGTAGCGGCGCTCGGCCTCGGTGTTCTCGAGACGCTCCGCCATCGCGTTGAAGCTGGCCAACACGCGACCCACCTCGCTCGAATCGGTGCTCGAGCCAGCGCTGGGCGCGATGCGCGTCTCGAGCTTGCCGCCAGCCAGCGATTCCGCGGCCACGGCAGCCAGCTCGAGCGGCGCGGCGAAGCGCTTCGCCGCGATCACCGCCAGCCCCAGGCTGACCCCGACACCGAGCAGCAAGCCGCAGACTGAAACGAGCGCGAACTGGCCCGCCAGCGAGAGATCGCCGCCCGCGCCAGGGATCGGCAAGGCGCGGCGGACGGCCAACGCCGTCTCGGGCGGCAGGCGCTCGAGGGTGCGCGCCACCACGCCGAACAACAACGCGCATTCGGCCAGCACGCCGACCGTCGCCACCGCCGCCAACAAGCGGGCGAGCTGCACCCACAGCGCCGTGGACGCCTTCACGGGGCCGGTCTTCTGCGCGGAGGTGTTAACCGTCATAGCGGTAACCGATGCCGTGAACGGTTTGGATCGCGTGATCCAAACCGAGGCTCGAGCGCAACCGGGCGACGTGGCTGTCGATGGTTCGCTCGAGCGCGTTCGAATCGCTGCCCGCGCAGGCCTCGATCAGTTCGGCTCGCGTAAAAGCACGACCCGGTGCGCGCATCAAGCAGGCCAGAATTTCGAACTCGGCGGGCCGCAAGCGCACACTCGTTCCGGACTTCACGACCGTCCTGGACAGCAGGCTGACCACCAGACCGCCGCCCCCCAACAGGGGATGCGCACTGGGCGGTTGCACGCGCCGCAGCACCGCCTCGACCCGCGCGACGACCTCGAGCGGCCAGAACGGTTTGGGGATGTAATCGTCTGCACCGCCCTCGAAGCCGCGCAACCGATCCTCAAACCCGACCCGCGCGGTCAGCGCGATGATCGGCACGCGCGAATCCTCGCGCAGCGTCCGCAGCACCTCGAGTCCCGACAGCCGGGGCAAATTGAGGTCGAGCAGCACCAGCGCCGGGTCGTGACGGTAAAACTGCTCGAGCGCCATCAAGCCGTCACCGGCGACGATGGTGCCGTACCCTGCCTGCCCGAGGTAGCCCTCTAAGATCTCGACCAGGTCGCTGTCATCCTCGACGATCAGGACGGTTTGTTTCGCGCGCTCGCCGTTCACCCCAGGATGCTACTTCGCGGATCGCACCGGGATTCAGTGCTTCAACAGTTCTGCAACACCCGCACCGCAGACTGCTGGCGACTCGGTCACTCGAGCCGAGAGAACAGGAGCGTGAGCCATGATTTTTGCCTGCATCGCCGCTGCCGCCGGACTCGGAGGATTGATCTACTGGGTTCGCACGCGAAACCGCAACCGATGACCATTTAAAAGCATTACACAATGCGTTGGAAATACTGCGATACACCCCGAAAAGGAGCCAGAGCGTGCTGAAGATCGACAAGAACAAACCCTCGGGTCGGACAACAGATATCGCGCCCGCCTGCGCCCTCCCAGCCGTCGATGCGAACACGGAAAAACGCGGCTTGCTGTGGGTCATGGGATCGTTCCTGATCTGCCCGTGCCACCTGCCGCTGACGCTGGGCTTGCTCGGCACGGTGCTGGGCGGAACCGCCCTCGGGGCGGTGTTGCGCCACTACACGCTCTTGGCTGGTTTGATCGTCACTGTGGCCTGGGGCGCGGGAACCTGGCGCGGCGTGGCGCACCTGCGCCGCGCGGCGCGCTACGCGCAGGCCGTGTCCGGCGGTGGCTGAGACGCGAGCGATGAACGACCGCAAGAGGACACCGGAAATTGAGCCCCTCTCGCCGTGAAATGGAGGTGGAGGAATGCCCAGATGGGTCTGGATCGCGCTCGGGTTGCTCGCGCTCGTTTTTGCGCTGCACGGCTCACTCTTCGCCGCTTATGGCTTGGCGCCCGTTCACTTGCCACGGGTGCAGGCGGTGTTGGAAAAAATGCCGTTCTCGAGAGGCTTCCTGGGTCTCATCGGGGTCGCGGAGGTGCTCGGAGCGCTCGGGCTGATCCTGCCTGCGGCCCTCAACATCCAGCCTCGGTTGACACCGCTCGCGGCGGTTGGGCTGACCGTGATCATGCTCGGCGCGTTCGGGACCCACTTGGCGATGGGCGAGATCGTTCAGGCCGTTCCGAGCCTGGTGCTCGGCTGCCTTTGCGCGTTTATCGCGTACACCCTGATCGGTCGTCGTGCGAGTTTGGTGCGCTTGCCGTGATGGTTTTGCGCTCGAGCGCAGCGCGCAAAGCAAAGAACTTCGTGCGACCATTGGCACGTGGCGAGCTAAATAGACGTTGATCGCCCACTTCGAGACTGAGGAGAACGACTCGACCCTAGACGATCAATGAGAGCCAAAATGCTCTCGAAGGCCAGACGCGGTCTGGAGCGCTGAGGTCGAGGTGGGCGTGGTCGGAACGTGGTGCGGGCGGATTCAAGTCCACTCCCCACCCCAGCGCGCCATCGCATCGATGATGGCGCCCAAGGCTCGGCCCTTCTCGGTCAGCGTGTACTCGACTCGGGGTGGGATCTCAGGATATTGCACGCGCTCGAGGGCGCCGCGTTGCTCGAGGTCGCGCAGGCGCTCGGTCAGGGTTTTCGGTGGGATCTTCCCGAGGCTCGAACGCAATTCGCCGAAGCGCCTGGTGCCGCCCAGCAGGTCTCGCAAGATCAACGTCGTCCACTTGCCACCGATGACCTCCAGCGTGCGCTCGACCGTGCATTCGGGTTGCGCCTTGATGCGCTCGTGATGCTTGAGGTCGGCCAGCGCTCGTTCTTTTGGCTGGGAGTTTTTGGCACCGATCTTGCCGGACTTGGCTGAGACGCTATTGTTCATTTTGCGTAACGATAACACTTTTTTGTAACTACTTCACAAAATGAACAATAGCGCGTTCAATGGCGATTGAGATCACTCGAGATCGAGCCATTTTCGCAAAAAGCTGCTCACGATCCGGGCGCCACACCGGACTTCAGGAGGTCGCATGTCATTGATCCTCACCTACGGTTCCACCGGCTCGCAAGGCGAACCCGTCGCCCGCAAGCTGCTCGAAGCCGGACATCGGGTTCGCGTGGTGGTTCGCCACCCCGAACGCGCCGCAGCGTTGAAGGCCAATGGTGCGGAGCTCGTGCAGGGCGACCTGGGCGACCTCGAGGCTTTGAAACGCGCCAGCGCCGGCGTGGACGCCGTATTCTTGATGCTTCCATTTAGCGCACGCGGCAACCCATTCGATCTCCTGGCGAACGCGCTGACAGCGGCGCGCGGTGCGGGCGTGAACCACCTCGTGTTCAACGCGAGCGGCCACCCGCCAGCCGCGCCGACCGGCATCCCGATGCTGGACTTCCGGATTGGGCTCGAGCAGTTCGTGGCGGACAGCGGCATCCCGAATACGATCCTGCGTCCCGGCGTGTACATGGAGAACCTTCTGGGGCCGTGGTGTCTACCGAGCATCAAGACTCAGAACGCGGTCGCCTACCCGCACCGCGCTGAAATGCGCGTCTCGTGGATCGCCAGCGAGAACCTCGGTTCGCTCGCCGTGGCCGCGTTCGAGCGACCGCAGCTGGCCGGGCAGCGCTTGACGCTCGGCGGCCCGGAAGCCCTGGATGGGCCGGCCATCGCTCGGGCCTTCAGCGCGGGTCTCGGGCGAGAGATTCGATACGAGGGCATCAGCCCGCAAGTCTTCGCCGACACGATGTCGGCCATTGTAGGACCCGAGGCGGAAGAGGGTATCCGCGTCGCCTACGCGCATTCGAATGCCCAACCGGACGATGCGATGGCCGTGGACATGACCGGCGTGCTCGAGCAATTGCCCGTCAACCTGACCCGGCTCGAGGATTGGGTGCGCTCGCACCGCGATGCCTTCGCGCGGGTCGGGTAGGCTCGAGCCGTGATCCTCGTGACCGGAGCGACCGGAAACGTCGGCGGCGACGTGCTGCGCGGTTTACTCGACCTCGGCGCACCGGTGCGCGCCGCCGTGACCGACCCGCTTCGCGCCGCGAGGCTTCCCGAGGCCGCGAACCCGGTGCGGTTCGACTTCACCGACCCGAGCAGTTTCGCTGCGGCGCTCGAGGGTGTCACCAGGGTGTTCCTGATGCGACCACCCGCGATGGGCGACCCGAAAGTCTTTCAGCCCTTCCTCGAGGCGCTCGAGCGCCTCGATCTCGAGCAGCTGGTGTTCCTCTCGTTGCTCGGCGCCCAGGGCAACCCGGTCGTGCCGCACCGCAAACTCGAACTCGCCATCGAGCGGCTCGGCATTCCGCACGTGTTCTTGCGCCCGAGTTTCTTCTTGCAGAACCTCTCGACCACCCACCTCGAGGACATCCGCGATCGCAGCGACCTGTTCGTGCCCGCCGGGAATGGCCGCACGAGTTTCATCGACGCGAGGGATGTGGCCGCCGTCGCGGTGCGCGCGCTGAGTGTGCCGCACATCGTCGACGGCGGGATCGACCTGACCGGATCCGAGGCGCTGACCTACGGTGAGGTGGCCGCACTCTTCACCGAGGTCCTCGGGCGGGAGATCACCTACTCGAATCCCGCGCCGCTCGCGTTCGGGATCGAGATGCAACGGCGGGGGATCAAACCGGAGTTCGTGAACGTGATGATTTTGATTTACAACACGAACCGCTTCGGCCTCGCGGCTCGAGTCACCGGGGAGGTGCGGCGCATCCTCGGGCGAGAACCGATCGCGGCGCGGGCGTTCGTGCGGGACTTCAAGCGCGCGTTCTCCCCGGAGGCGAGTTGAACGATGGGATCGGTTCAATTTTTGGACGTACGGTTCGTTTTCAGGCCTCACGACCGATCTTGCCTTTCAGAACTCGTCCCTCGAGCGCATGCCCAGGGTTCCTTGCGACCAGTCGGAGGTGGCGTGGCGAACGGCTGTGACAAACCGTTGGTGTCAAGGCAAGCAATGGCCTACCCCTGCTGAAGCGTTCGCTGAAGCGGAACCACGCGCGCCGCTGGTGGCGCACGCGCCGTGGCGCTCGCCAAAAAGGCCAGCCCGGCCAGCGGCACGCGCAGCAGCCCGAGCACCCCGCCGATGAAACCCCCGACCACGAGGTTGTCGACGACCCCGACCGTGCCGCCTTCCAAACCAGATTGCAACGGTCTGGCGGTGATAACGCGATTCGCCACCCTCCCGCGCCAGAAAATTGGCGACATCCTCGGGCGAGATCGTCTTGTACCCGCCCGGAAAGCGTCCAGGCTCGAGGTGGTAACGGCGCGTGAGTGTGCCGTCTTTGATGTACGGGCAGGCGACCAGCGCGTGGTCGAGCTTCGATCCCGCCACGAGCTCGAAGGCGCGTTGATGGTCGCTGGCGGCGGCGATGGCCCGACGAATGAAGAATTGCGTGACCGCTCCCAACGGCGTGGCGGGCATTTGCGCCGTGCCGCTGATCCCGAGGTAACGGCTGATTCCGGCAGCCGTCATCGCCTCGAAGATGGTGCGTACACTGTCTTGCACGACCGTTGAGGGCTTCAGCGGGTCAACCCCGACGACCATCACCACCGCGTCGAAGCCTGGCTCGAGGGCGCGACGAACCGATTCGGGATCGAGGGTGTCGCCTTGGACGGTCATCAGGTTGGCGTGCCGCTTCGTGATTTTGGCGGGATTGCGGGCGAAGGCGGTGACGTGGCGCCCCGCTTGAAGGGCGTACTGGAGGAAGTGACCGCCGACCCGTCCAGTCGAACCGAAAACGATGATGCGCTGAGGTTTCATGGTTGCCTCGCGGTGGACTGGCGGGTCAGTCCCGCCACGATGATCCAGGCGGTGGCCACGTGCATCGACAGCAGGATCAGCGTCGAGCGGGTCAGCTAGCGTGATGAGCAACTGGATCGGGGCGAAGCACGAGAGGACCACCATCAACACTGGCGACGATGCTGAGGGTGCGCTCTGACTGCCCAGCAAAGCGCCGCATCAGCAGGAGCGCAATATGCACGATGCAGAGCTGCACCTGAGCGCGAGGAAACACCGTCTCGATGGCCTCAGGGCATCCTTTCAAACCATCCACGCAAGCAATCAACAGGTCTTGCGCGCCTCGATCCTGGGCTCTCCGTTAATAATTCGGGCGTTTGAGATGACGTTTTTCATGATGGTCTCCTCGATCTGGACTCCCGAGCTTTGCTGGCTTGAGGTTTTGCGGGGTGACGAACAGTGGTGATTCCGGCGACCCGCACGCGCAACTTCCACTCGGGCCGATCCTGTCTCGGCATCAGCTCGGCGTCCAAGCCGACGCAGCTATCGAACAAGTGTTGGAAGCGAATTGAACAGCTTTGGCTCGAGCTTAAAGAGATAAACGGCGCAAGATTGGTAACGATCAAGGGAACTGGCGCTCAAGAATTTCGGTGTATTGCCCGTGAAAACCCTCGAACATCTCGAGCAGTCCCTGCGGGGCATCCGCGCGGAAGCAAATCTCGAGGCTCTCGGCGGATTGAGCTGCCGCCGCTGCGCTGCGCGGGAACAGGGCGGTCTCGTACTGGGTCAGCGCCGCCTCGAGATCGTCGGGATGGGCGATGATCGCTAAGGCGAGTTCCGTCGCATCGAGCATGGCGAGGTTCGCGCCCGCTCCGGCGAACGGCGACATCACATGCGCGGCGTCGCCCAGCAGCGTCACACCGGGCACGCGCGACCAAGCGTGGTCGCTCGGCAGGGCGTAGATCGGGCGCGGCGTGATCTCGTCGTCGCAGTGGCGGATCAGATCGAGCAACCCGTCTTCCCAGCCCGCGAACATCTCGAGCAGCTTCGCGCGGGCGGCTGACGCATCCGTCCAGTCCACGCCGCACGTCTTCAGCCAGTCCTCGGGAACCTTGAGGGCGGCGTAGACGTGAACGCTGCCGTCGCCGCCCTTGTGGGTCAGAAAGCCCCGACCTTCCGCGAGCGCGAATGTCATGCCCTGCCCGACGAGCGACGCGACGCGCGGGTGGTGTTGATCAACCTCCCAGAGGTTCAGCTCAAGGAACGAGATGCCCGTGTACTCGGGCGCGGCGCTCGAGACGAGACGGCGCACCTTTGACCAAGCGCCGTCGGACCCGACCACCAGATCGGGCGTGATGGTGCTGCCGTCGGTGAAGGTCAGCGTGTGCCGCCCATCCGCGCCCGTCTCGGCGGAGGCGAGCTTGCGCCCCCAAGCGATCCGTTCGGGCTTGAGCGAACTGACCAGCATGTCGCGCAACGCTGTGCGATCAATTTCCGGGCGATCCAGGCTGCGCCCATCGCTGATCTCGTCGTACAGAATCGTCCCGTCCGCGTCGAGTATCCGCATGTCCTCACCCCCGTTTAGGACGTGTTGGAGAAACTCGCTGGTCAAGCCCGCCTCCCGCAGGGCGCGTTGACCGGAGTCCTCGTGAATGTCGAGCAGCCCCCCCTGATGGCGGGCGTGCGGGTGGGCGTCGAGTTCGTAGATGGTGGCTGGTATGCCGTGGAGTTGCAGGATTCGGGCGAGGATAGGTCCGCCCAGACCGCCACCGATGATGGCGATCTGCTTGGCGTTGAGGTGATTGTCCGTTTCGAAGCGATCTATGGTTGACATATCAACCAAACTACTCGAGTTTGGTTGATATGTCAACCATCGCCGTAGTAAACTTGAAGCGTGACAAAATCGCCACCCGAACCCGAATCGCTGGCCCCAGAGCAAACCCATCTCTGGCGAACCTTTCGCAAAGCGTGGGATCGGCTCGGCGATTCAGTCAACCGCCGATTGACCGAAGCCACGGGTCTGAGCGCCCCCGAATACGGCGTGCTCAGTCTACTCGAGGAAGTCGGTGGGGGCTCAGCGCGACAAGTTGAATTGACCAGCATCGCCGGTTGGGACAAAAGTCGAATGTCGCACCTGCTCAGGCGCATGGAAGGCGGCGGACTGGTTGAACGTCGCCCCGCAGGAAGTAAAGGTGTGACCGTCACCGTCACCGAACGCGGTCGCCGCCTCGCACGGCAAGGAAAGCCGGTTCACGCTCGGGCCGTTCAGGAATATTTTTTTAAGAAACTCCGCCCGGATCAACTCGCAATGATGCTCGAAATCGCTGATCAACTGGATGGCTGAACCGCTCGCGGCACAAAACGCGGGCGCTCTCATCGCCGGCGATCATCTCCAGCTTACCCTCTGCTTACCTCTGAACGCCCTTGAGCGCAATTCAGGGCGAGTCGTCATAGATACCGTTGGGACGGGAGGCGTGCATCCTCGCAAACCTCGACCAATCAGCCTTCAGTCGCGCCTCGAGCAGACCAAGCGCCAGCGCGAGGACGTGGCGGGCATCATCGAGAAACTCGGCGCAAAACCCGAGAGCCACGAGTGCCAGGCGATGAAGGAGCTGATCAAGGAAGGCCAGGAGCTGCTTGAGAAGAAGGGCGAGATCGACGCGGACGTGATGGACGCGGGATTGATCGCCGCCGCGCAGCGCGTGGAGCATTACGAGATCGCGGGTTAAAACAGGGTTCGTATTTACGCTAAAACGCTCGGCGAGGATGCGGGGCGCTGCAGACTGACGCGTCTTTGCTCCGGAACCATGCCACGAACACCGGTAGGCGACCCGAGCTTCGATTTCGCCCAGGGGCCGTGAACACTCTTTTTAGGATGTTCCGTTTATGACGGGCAGTCTCGAGTTCTCGTCTGAGTCGCTGGTTCTTTTTGTCCGGTTTACTCAGGGTGGCTTTGCCACGAGCAGTGAAGGCGGGTCTGGCTGTTCGTGCCACGTTCATGCTCGCGCTTCCAACATCCAAACATGTTGGCGTTGACCCCGAGGTGTCTCGCGGTTTTCCGGATGCCATCGGTTTGCGCGAGTTGCACCGCATGGAGTTTGTATTGGGCTGGGTCGCGTTTGTGTTTGACCATGACGGTCTCCATTGTGAGGCTGTTCTGGTCGTCCACAAAATCTTTATCAAATCACAGCTGAGCATCGACGCGTTTGCAGCCCGATACGTGACCTGGACGTCAGGAAAGGATCGTCCCGAACCATGTCTCGAGATCGAACAAATGCACAATCCCTCGAGCCTCGCGCTGCTCGAAGTGCTCGAGGGATTGTCCTGGCGCTGCGAGATCAACACCCGAAAGTTTTCGACGCGGTTGCCCGACTTGTCCCCGTTGACGTGATGCGGAACCTCGCCTGGATCGAGCTTTCGTCCCGTGCCCGCTCCGCCTCAATGCGGTGCTGCCGCACAACTTTGCCCTCGCGCCACGCTCTCGGGAACAGATTCGTTTGCAAATTTACCGTTACTCAGCTGCACGGTTTTACCTTTGCGTTCAATTTCACCGCCTCGGATACGCTCTTGTATTTCTTGAAGGCGGTCAGGGTTAAATTAGGTCGGTCAGCATTTTATTACGGCGACCCGCCCTCGACGGTCGCCGCATCGAATGGTCGTCCGCCGACCTCGATTCGATCAACCGAGCTCGCGGGGGCATCGAAGTCCCAGCTCGGAATCGATTGGTTCTCAGCCACGACCTCGCCGCCAACACTGATTTCGTCACCGCGGGTTCCTTGCTTCAGGCTGATGGCATGGGCCTTGAGGTGGGTGACCTTACCTTTCACTAGGCTGTCTCCCTCACCGCCTTTCGTGCGCACGTCATGCCCTATCCTGATCCTCCCGAAAGGCTTTGAAAGTTGAATGCCGATGGCGCCGTCGCCGTAAGTCGTAATGCTTTCCAGGTCGGCGTGATCGAGCGAACCGTCGTACAAGTTGAAGCCACGCGCTCCGATGCCTCTCGTTTCGATTGGCGCGTCAACTTTGAGCGTGTTGAGCTGGCCAAAATTAACGAAGCCGATGCCGCTGGGACCGAACGACTTGACCAGCCTCTTCGAAACCCAGCTGTCCACCTTGCCCCAATTGTCGAGTACCATGTCATTCGGCCCGTACGTTGTCGTAGTGCCTTCGTTAATGACCTCTTGGGCATCGACGCCGGAACCAACGAAAACGCCTCCTGCGATTAGCGTACTCATACCCTTGGGAATGCCGCCGTCACTGTAGAGGTCGCCTGTCGTCAATCGACGTAGTTCAATGGTGCCACCCTCTTGTGTCGGAGCGGGAGCCTTGGTCATGTCGGCATCGATCGGGATAAACCATCCGCCGAAAACGAACACGCCGCTGCCGCGCAGAGGCTGCTCGTTCGTGCCGCCCGACAAATTGTCGGCTTCAAGGATCCAGCGGCTCGCTTCGTCTTTCGACGCATTATAAACCGTGATTGCACCCAACAGAACTTCGACGCCGAACCCTGCGGGCCGATTGCCCGCCATTCGCGCATCGGCTCGCTCGACATGAACGTTGGTCAAGGCGATGTGCCCGCTCCTGGCCTTGCTGCCCTCCAGATGAACTCGACCAACAGTCGTGACGTCGCTGACGACGATTGTCCCAAGATCGTCGACTTCGTCAGCAAGGCCCAGCGCGATCTGGGTATCGTCAGTGACGAGACGAAGGGCAGAAATCTCGTGATTGGCACTGAGAAGCAGTCCCGGCTGGGCTTCCTTGAAATGTAATTCTGCACCTGCGTCTGCGCCGCGAAGCCGCGTTCCGGGCGCCAAGGTCACACTTTGGAGGTCGGTGATGACCCCTACAATCTCGATGTCGCCATTTTTTTGCTCGACGGCTTCTCGAAATGACGAAGCGTCGGTGACGCGGCGTTGGGCTACATTCATAGAACGCTCCTCTCAGCTCGTGGGGCGAAGCCTAAAAACTGGAATAACGATTTCTTCGCCTTCTTTACCAACAGCGTTTTCGTCATGCTTATCAACTCGAGTTAATCATATTGTCATTCGGAATAAGTTTCACAATCTGATTGAATGAAGTCCGAGTTGTCACCCCTGTTACTGCTTCGTGTCCACTCTTTATCTTTAAACATGCCGAAATTTGATAGCCTTAAATGATTTCAATTTTATAAAACATTTAGGTCTTAATAAAAAAATCATTTTGGAGAGCTAAAAGTTTTGACAGGTGTACTACAAAAATTCCTGGGACGACTTGCTTTGGTTCCGCAATTACCGGGAACTTTGTTGTTTGTTTTTGGAAAACAAAATATGGCACCCAAGACTTCTCACGTGGTGAGGAACCGTTCTGACGTTCATATGATCCGAAGCGATCGAGGAGTAGCGAGGGTTCATCCCAGGTTTTGCTGGTGGTCTCTTTAGGCATCTCAGAGTTCAACATGGCTCCCTAAACCGAGGCATCTTCGATAATCTTGGAATTCGCCCTGAGGCCGTTGAGGATGACTTCCTGAGCGTGGCAGCACGAAGCTCATCGGCCTCGATCAGCGTAAACATTCGCCTCTGCACCAGCGTCGGGATGCTCCTCCCACTGGTTGCAGGCGCTCGAACCATTGACCAGGAGCGCATAGCGCCTCAGGTCGCGGTACAAGCAGACCGCGACCTCGCGGGTCATCACCTCCACGCGGGGGGTGGGCGCATCCCAATGCTTGCAGGTCAGGCACGCACCGACGTGAGCCCCATCTGGCAAGCTCTCGGATTTCTTGGCCTCCTGAAAGTGCTCGTAGGTCGCCACGTCGTGCTCCTTCCGGGTCGGGTCGCTCTGCGCCCGTCAACTCGACAACCCTTAATGGTGAGGTTCACGTCCAACGCAGTTGAGTCGATGTCGAACGACTCACGGCGGATTCGCGCGGCCCACTTTGTAGCCACAGGCCTGGTTTCGGGCCGCGCGCAGCTGCGTGAAACAGCGTCGATGGGCTTAAGAGCCCATCAGCGCAGTCAGGCCGCCGCCGGGTTAACGACCTCCAGGGCGAGCTTGGTAAGTTTGTGGTCCGTCTCGCCCTCCTCGTGCGCGATCCGGTCGAGTACGGCGGCCGCCTCGTTCTCGCCCAGCATTTCGGCGTAGGTGCGAACCGTGCCGTAGCCCGCGATCTCGTAGTGCTCCACCCGCTGTGCGGCGGCAATCAAGCCGGCATCCAGCACATTGCGCTCGGAATCCTTTTTCTCCTCGATTAACTCCGCGCCCTCCTCGACGAGTCCTTTCATCGCTTTGCAGGTGTGCCCGCCCGGTTTGGCTCCAAGGCCGACGATGATCTGCTCGAGGTCGCTCTTCTGGCGTTTGGTCTGTTCGAGGTGAGCCTCGAAGGCCCGCTTCAGTTCGGGATGCGTTGCAGCCTTGGCCATCTTCGGCAGGGCCTCGACGAGCTGGCTCTCGGCGCTGTAGAGGTCGCGAAGTTGTTCGACGTAGAGATCTTTGAGCGATTCGAGTTTCATGGTGATCCTTTCGCGCTGAGACTTTCGTCTGGTGTGTGATGGTTGCCCAATCATGTTCGCTGCGGATGCCTCACCTCAGCCAGCTTTCGCGGTTCGGCTGTGGCATGAATTTGTGTTCGCTGGAAAAGCTCGAACAACGTTGCCCGCAAGGCCGATCGACCCCGCCGTTTTCAAAGGCGATCGGTCGCCCTGAAAAGCGAACGGTTCAGGGTGCGATGCCCACACCGCTGGCCGCGCTCGAGTTACGTCCACCGTGGCGCTCGAGCACACCGCGAACCTGCGATTCTTGCGCATCCGTGACATCGGCCACAACAACCGTTCCACCGCGCTCGACGGCACCTCCATAGTAATCGGCCTCGGCGCGGTCGTAGCCGGCGTTGGCGAAGGCGCCGGCGAGGCCGCCCGCCGTACCGCCCACCACGGCTCCCGCGACCGCCCCGCCGCCGACCGCGCCGAGCGTGTGCGCCAGGGCACCTGCGGCGATGAACGGCCCCGCACCAGGGATCAACGCCGCTGCGATACCGAACAGCGCACCGACGGCCACCCCGGCCCCGACACCCTTGGCGACGTTGTCGCTCGTGTCTGCGGCTTTCGCTGCGTCGCCGACCTCGCCGCTCTGGATATGTTTGGAAACGAAGGACAGGTGGGCGTCAGAAACGCCCATCGCGCGGAGGTCGTTGACGGCCTGCGTGGCCTCGGCTTGGTTGTCGAACACGGTCGTGATGCGTCCCATGGTGTTCACCTCTCGAAGTTGGATTTGCTTGCGACCAAATGTTCTCCCCCCGGCCTGAAACTCGTCTGTGGGGAACCTGAGGTTCGGCTGAGCCCCGGTTCGACGCGGTTGCCCCGGCCTCCGGCTACAGGTGGTGACAAAAAACATGTGATCGCCGAACGGCGCGTCATCAGCGCCTCCGGATCGAGAGATCGAGCAAACGTTCGCTCGCGTCGCGATCTGGATCTGGCGGCAGTGGGTCGGGGCTGAAGAGGCCAATGTTCGCCACGAACGTGACCGATCCAGCCCGTGCACAACGCCTGCACAAACGCGAAACTGCTGAGTGATTTAAAAATGGTTTTCCGTGCGAGCGCACAAGACAGTTTTGAGGGTGCAACACAGTCCCCGAAAAGAGCAGACCCTAGCCTGGACTGGCGCGCGAAATCGGTGCGTGGCACGTGAAACTGGAGGATCGACATGGCAGAACTCAACGGGGTCATGATGCAGTACTTTCACTGGTACACGCCCGCCGACGGCAGCCTCTGGCGAGAAGTGGCCGACAATGCCGAGGAACTCGCGGAGCGCGGCGTGACCGCACTCTGGTTGCCTCCGGCCTACAAGGGTGCGGCTGGCGGCAACGATGTCGGCTACGGCGTCTACGACCTGTTCGACCTCGGCGAGTTCGACCAGAAGGGCTCGGTTCGCACCAAGTACGGCACCAAAGACGAGTTCGTGGTCGCCTGCGCCGCCGCGCGCGAGGCTGGCATCCGCGTCTATGCTGATGCAGTCTTCAACCACCGCATGGGCGCGGATGTCGAAGAGGATGCTGAGGCCACGCCCTTGCACCCCGAAGACCGCAACGCGGTCGTGGGCGAGTACGGACCGGTCAGGGTCTGGACGCACTTCACCTTTCCCGGACGCGCGGGCCAGTACTCGAGCATGGAATGGCACTGGTACCACTTCGACGCGATCGACCACGACGCCGCCGACCCCGACAAAGACGCGATCTACCTCTTCAAGGGCAAGTCCTTCGACGAGAACGTTGATCAGGAAAAGGGCAATTTTGACTTTTTGATGGGCTGCGACGTGGACGTCAAACACCCCGAGGTCTTCGGCGAGTTGCAATTCTGGGGCGAGTGGTTCGTCGGTCTGACCGGGGTGGATGGATTCCGTTTCGACGCGGTCAAGCACGTCGAACACGGCTTCTTCCGCGACTGGCTGAACGCGGTCAGCCAGCAAACGGGAAAAGATTTGTTCGCGGTTGGCGAGTACTGGTCCTACGAACTCGAGGCGCTCCAGCACTTCATCGAGAGCACCGACGGGCGCATCACGCTGTTCGACGCTCCGCTCCACAAGAACTTCCACGAGGCCAGCCAAGCGGGCAGCGGGTACGACTTGCGCCGCATCTTCGAGGGTTCGCTGGTGGCGCGGCACCCAACCCTGGCGGTGACGCTGGTCGACAACCACGACTCCCAGCCCCTGCAGGCGCTCGAATCCCAGGTCGAGGGATGGTTCAAGCCGTTGGCCTACGCGTTGATCCTGCTGCGACGCGACGGCTACCCGTGCCTGTTCTATGCCGATTACTACGGAGCCGAGTACAAAGACAAGGGGCGCGACGGCAACGATTACGAGATCGTCATCGACGCGCAGAAGTTCCTGATCGACAAGTTCCTTGAGGCCCGCCAGCGGTTCGCCTTCAGCGATCAGTACGATTACTTCGATCACACCAACTGCATCGGCTGGACCAGGCTCGGCAACGATGAACACCCCGGCGGGATGGCGGTGGTGATCAGCAACGGTGATGCGGGCAGCAAGTGGATGCAGGTCGGGCAGCCCAACACTGTGTACCGCGACCTGACGGAGCACATCCTTGAGCCGATCACGACCAACCAAGAGGGCTGGGCTGAATTCTGCTGTCCGGCAGGCAAGGTGTCCACTTGGGTTCCCGCGTCGTCGACTAACTGAAGGGTGAAGACATGTTGAAATCGAAGCGTTCAGCGCGTTCCGCCTCGAGATCGCCCGAGGCCGCCACGGATCCCGCAAGGAATCAGCGCACGAGCTCAACCCCCCAAAGGCTTGATCGCGCCATGCTCGAACGCGCACTCGAACTCGCCCGCCAGAGCGTGCAACGCGGCTCGAGCCCGATCGGGTGCGTGATCGTGGATGGGCACGGCACGATCATCAGTGAGGGACGCAACAAGAGCGGTGAGCCGTGGCCCAAAACGCCGCAGCGCGTCGGCAACTCGAGCTTCGCCCACGCCGAGATGGACGCCTTCTACCGGGTCAAGCGCCTCGAAACGCCCGAGCACTGCACGCTCTACTCCTCGCTCGAGCCGTGCCTGATGTGCGGCGGCGCAATCGGCATGGTTCAGATCGGGCGCGTCGTGTGGGCCTGCGACGACCCGTGGGGCGGCGCGGGTCGAATGATCGCGTGGAACCAGCACCCGGCATACGAGAGGACGAAGGTTCTGGCGTGCCCGTTTCCGGACCTCGAGCGCGAGGCGGCGGAACTGTTCGCGCCGGAGGCTAAGAAAGTCTACCCGCGCGAGGGCTGGGCCGCTTGGCGCGAGCGCTACCCAGAGATTTGTGCGGCCTGCGAGGACGCCCCTGAGGACACGGGCGCGCTGCGGGCGGTGCAGGCTCGGGTCGAGCGTGCTCCGCGCGAGAGGGCCGCGCGAAGGCTCAAGGCCGAGACGTGAACCCGGTCAGTGCGTTCATCGACCAAACCAGACTGACCCTCGAGGTGACCGACCCGAATTGAGCGGGAGCCTTTTACACGGTTCTGGAAAGTTGTCATCGGCAGAGCACGGGGTAGATGGGGAAAAGAGCATCAGGTCTGCCCGTAGTCGAAGGCGACCAGAGGCAACATCGACCTGAAACTCATCGTCGATGAAGTTTTGTTTTGATTGGCAGCCTCTAAACTCGAAGAGTTTGGTTTTAGTGGTGGAAGTCTTTATCTCTTCCACCGCTAGCTCTCCAAAGATGGTCGACAGGAACTCGACCGCAGTCGGATGGGCCGGCACGGTTTCCATTACCCGTTCCCTCGAGTCGCTGGCCATAAACTCACGAGCAGGGGCGAGTTCTGGCGCCGGGGCAACTTCCCCCGACCTTGTGCGTTTGTCCTGTCAATCAGCCCATGTTCTTACGGCTCAGCCGAGCCGCCTTGAGCTACACGTATGCGCGTTCGTTTGAGGGACGAGGGTTAGACCCTTGCCCATCGCGACGAGTTGCGCCGCAGGCAAGTCCACGTCAGAATCGTCACACGAACCTCCAAGCTGGCGAGGTTGCCCTGATGGGCTTCCCAATCGACTCTAACTCTTCGTTCTTGCGCGGCCCCGCGCTCGCCCCGAGCCGCATCCGGCAGGTGTTGCACAGCGGCTCGGACAATTCCTCGAGCGAGGATGGCACGAACCTCGAAGGACGCTGGCGCGACCTCGGCGATGTGACCCTCGGTCAAGGCGAGACCGCTGCGGAGCAGATCACAAAAGCCGTGAACGACGTACTCGAATCGGGCGCGAAATTGCTCGCCCTCGGCGGCGATCATTCGATCACCTACCCGATCATCCGGGCCTTTGCCGAGCATCACCCTGACCTGACACTCCTGCACTCGGACGCTCACAGCGACCTCTGCGCGGACTTCCAGGGAAACCCATACTCGCACGCCTCGCCGTTCGCGCGGATCACGGAGGCTGGACTGGTGCGTCGCTTGGTGCAGGTCGGTATTCGCACCCTAAACCCGCACCAGCGCGAGCAAGCCCACCAGTACGGCGTGGAGATCATCGAGGCTCGAAGTTGGCGCGGTGTGCTGCCGAGGCTTATGGGGCCGGTGTACGTATCGCTCGATCTAGACGTGATCGAACCGGGCCTGGCGCCGGGCGTCTCGCATCACGAGCCGGGCCGTCTGAGCGTGCGCGAGGTGCTGAACGCGCTGTGGCAGATCGAGACGCGCGTGGTCGGTGCAGATATCGTCGAACTCAACCCGGTCAGGGACGTTCACGACATCACGGCTGCGGTAGCCGCGACGTGCTGCAAAGCCTTGCTGACGCTGCTCTCGAGGTGACGGAGCGGTTTTGAACCATAGGTTGACGATGGTGGTCACGCGAAACTCGAGTGGTGATCAACGACCTGGCCCGGACGCGCGCTGGGGCGATGGTAGGGCTCGAGCCTCGTCAGGTTTCCGGGCAGGCCGAATACGAACCCGTTGCCGGTGCCCTGCGAGAACACCGTCTTAGGTGCAGACGCGATTTAGCATCCCGTACGGTCTTCTCAAACTGGTGCTCCTGAGCTGGTGTTCAGGATGACCAACGGACACGAAACTTCGTACACTGATCTGACTAAGATTTTGTGGACGACCAGAACAGCCTCACAATGGAGGTCGTCATGGTCAAACACAAACCCTACGCCGCCGAGTACAAACTCCACGCCGTGCAACTCGCCCAAACCGAAAGCGTCAGCAAAACCGCGACCAACCTCGGCATCAACGCCAACATGCTTGGACGCTGGAAGCGCGAGCATGAACACGGCGCGAGCAGGGCGAGACCCGTCTTCACGGGTCGTGGCCATGGCGCCTTAAGCGAGCAGGAACAAGAAAACCAGCGACTCAAACGAAAACTCGAGATTGCCCGCCAGGAACGGGAAATCCTAAAAAAAGCGCTGGCCTTTTTCACCAAAGAAACCCGCTAATCATCCTGCTCATCCACGATCACCGCACCGAGTTCAACCTCGAGATTATGTGCCGGATGCTCGAGGTCAGCGAGAGCGGGAACTACGCGTGGCAAAAAAGGCCGGAATCCAAACGATCCAAGGAAAAGAAGGCTTTGAGCGAGAAGATCAAAACCATGAACGAGAACAGCCGAAAAACCTACGGTAGCGCCCGAATTCACGCGTGCTTACTCTAGGCCAAGGCATCGTGCAGCTGTCCTCGAGTAGCGAGCATCATGCGTGAGCTTGGAATGGAGGGCAAACGCTAAGGCAAGTTCAGGCGCAAAACCACGGATTCCGCGCACGTACACGCCATTGTTGAGAACAAGCTCAAGCGCAGGTTCGATGCCCCAAAACCGAATCAAAAGTGGGTGGCTGACTTGACGTACATTCCAACGTTTGAGGGCTGGTTAGCGCTACGTCATCGCTCAGACGCCACTCCGCGCCCAGCAGGGCACGGAGGGCCAGCCAGGACGTTTTGGTGAACCCCTCGTTGAGGTACGCCACGCCACCGTCGACGTGCCACGCACCCAGTCGGTCGGAACGCGCCCGTAGCCGTCCACCCCGAGCGCGGTGATGAGGAAAGACCCGCTGTAGACGCTCACGCCGAAGTCCTGTTCGGCATAGCCCAACTGCACCTCGGCGAAGGTGGGTAAGCCGAACCCGAACCCCACGCAGAACCCTTCGGCGCGCCCGCCTGACCCCGCGCACAGCATCGCGCAGAGCACCAGCACCCCCAGCAGCAACCGTTGTTTCAATCCGACCTCCACGTTCCCCCTGGGCGCACCGGTCAAGACGAACCCGTGTCGCCAGCGCGCGAAGCTGTCGCGTCTGACCCCGAGAACACCGTACTGGACGGTGTTCTCGGGCGGCTCGAAATTCAAGGCCGATCTAGCTTTGAACCTCAATGGTCTTGGGTCGCGCGTGCCCGTAGTTGAAGTACGCCCTCAGCACGCCGCTGCCCGCGTTGCGGAACCAGTGCGGCCAGCCCAGCGGGAAGTAGACGCAATCGCCCGCCTCAAGGTCCACCTCGAGCCATTCTTTCCGTGGCGTTTGCAGCCCCGCCTTCACCGTGCCCGCTAACACGACCGCCAGTTCCGGCGTATTCGTGTGCAGGCGCGGCGCTCGCCAGCCACCGACCGAAACCTCGACCTGCGCGATGGACACACCCTCGAGCACCGCCCAGGCTTCCTTGTTGCCCTTGCGGGCTCTCACGTCCGTCAGGATCGTCGCGGGCGGCTGTTGCGCCAATCGCAGCGTGTAATCGGTCGCCGTTTCTGCCGCGCTCTGAGCCAGCGCAGCGGATCGCACGAACGGTAATCCAAGCGCCCCCATCGCCCGCCGCCACGCGCAGCGCATCGCGTCTCAACATGGGAGCCTCGAGCGTGCCCTGCCAGTTTGGTTGCTGGGTCATCACCATCTCCTTTGGGCACGGCTTGAGCGTTCAACCTCGAACCGGACGGATTGGTTTTCCCTCGAGCGGGTCAGTGGTAGAGCGGCGTGTTGGTTGGCACTGGGTAAAACCGCAAGGCGTAATTTTTGAGGGCACTAAAAAGAAGTTTTTGATCTGGGGTAGCGACGAGAACCGTTTTGGGCGTCGTAATTTGCGCGACGGTGAACTCGTAGATGCCAAAGTTGTCGTGAACCCATAAGTTGCCCGCCTTGTCAAACGCGGTTGCACTTGCGTTGACAAAACCGTCAGCGGCAGGACCGCCAGAACCAGCAGATCGGTTCAGGGTAAATAGCGGGGCTGGCTTGCCACTCGCGGTTGGCGGTTCGTACTTCTTGACGCCGCCACTGTCCGTGATCCACAACTTGCCTGCACTGTCAAACGTGATGCCGGAAGAGAAATCCGCTTCTAGAGCCTGTTTGAATTTGTCTAGCACGCCCTCTAAGCCAATCTGCGCAACAT
>CAXTKV010000014.1:30518-42886 GCA_964244895.1 uncultured Deinococcales bacterium | reverse complement strand
CGGGACGGGGTGAGCATCGTCACCGACCCGTACAACCCGGTCACGTCGGGCTACAAGCCGTTCACGGAACCCGCCGATATCGTGGTGATGTCCTCCGACAACGATTCGTTTCACTGCAACGAAAAGCTGGTTCCAGGCGATCACCTGACCATCGACGCGCTCGAGCTGGCGCGAACGGGCGGCGAACGCCTGGAGCGCGGCATCCGTTTCCGCGCAATTGAAGCCATGGAAGCCCTGAATCACATTGAACACGACCCCGACCAGAACGGCATGTACCGCATGACCGTGGACGGCCTCGAGATCGGGCACATGGGCGACGTGGGGAACGCCCTGACTGAGGCGCAACTTGGGTTCTTCGAGGGACTGGACGTGCTGCTGGCGCTGACCGGCGGCCACCCGACGCTGGAATTGACCGACCTGAAAACCGTGATCGACCGCGTCGAGCCCAAACTGGTCGTGCCGATGCACTTTCGCACGCTCTCCTACAGGCCGCGCAACACGCTCTGGATTGAATCGTTCCTGGCGTACTTCGCGGATTCGAGCGTGGATTTCGCCTGCGCCAGCGAAATCGAGTTGACTCGGGCCGATATCCCCGCCGAGACCCGAGTGCTGATTCTCGATCACGCCTGAGTCTGCGACACCGCGAAGACCGTCCAGCACGCAGAATCTCGATCCCGAGAAAACGCGTGCTGGACGGTACCCCTGTGCGCCCGAGATCGCTAAAACCTAACGCTTGAACTTCAAGGCGTTCACTTTCGCGCCGATGCAGCGACCCTCTTCCAGACCGTTCTGAATCGCGCTGCGAAAATGAATCCCGCCGTACAACCTCGAGATCGCGGCCTCGCGCGCGGCATCCCAGAAACTCTTGAAACTGCGGGCTTTCAGGCCGTCCGGTTCGGCGCTCCTGTCGGTGAAGGCCGCGTTATCGCCGAACATCGCGCTCAGCACGGTCGCGGCGGCTCCGGATTGGGCGCTGTGGCCGCTCGGAAATTCTGGGAAGGGCGGTGTGGAGAGCAACGGATCCCACGCCTTGTCGATCACGCGCCGGATGTACGTCACGGGCCTGAGCAGGTTGTCCTTGTACTTCGCGTTCCAGCACCCGATGAAGGCGTCCGCCAGCGCGATCCCGAGCCGCGCGTAAGCTTCTGAAATCGTCTCGAGGTTCGCGTTTTTTTGCTCCAGCACGTCCGTCAGAATCGCCATCCAGTGACCGGGCGGCGTGAAGGACAGCATCGCGTCGTCCGACCAGAACCGCGCGATGGCGCGCTGCTCGGGCGTCAGGCTTTTGGCGGTCTTGTAGACCTCGAGCGCTTCGGCGTAAAAAGCGCTGTCGGGTTTCTCCGAATACGCCGGGTGCGGCGCGGGCGGGCACTCGTCACCGGCCTTCAGCGCGAACGGACGGTTCTTGCCCCAGTCGGGCAAGAGCGGAGCCTGAAACTCGCCACCGGTCGTGGTCGGCAACCAGCCTGAGGCATCTTTGGGTTTGGGCCAGGTCAGCGGAAAACCCATGTTGGTGATGCTCGCGCCGCCGTCCGTCTGCGACCAGGCGTAGATGGCGTCAGCGACGCTCTGACCGTAAAGGGTGCTTCGATCCACCACGTCGGCGGGCAGTTTTTGCGCCTCGAGCAATTTCAGGCTGCGCGAGGCCGTAATCTCCAGCACGCGCTGACCGGACGGCCCGGTGTTGGCGTACAGCTTCCTGACCAGGCTCGAGAGGGCCGCGTCGGTGACGGTCGCGCTGTCGTACTTCGCGCCCGCCGTGGGTTGCGGCACGCCAGAAAAGCCGTTCAGTTGGCCCGCCAGCGATCTGAGCGTGCTGGATTGCGCCGCCGTGATTTCATAAAGCGCCACGCCCATGTAACCGAAGGTGCGCGCCGCGACGGGCGGCATGTAGGTCGCCGTGTGCCGCGTCAACTCGAGCGCGATTCGAAACCAGGTGAAGACCGTGCGCGTCTCGAGCGCTTGCGCTGAGGGTTGCGCCGTCTGCGCTCGCGCCGCGATCATCAGCCCCAGGATCGAAGCTGCGATGAGGCTCAGAACCATCTTGCTCCAGCGTTTGAACATGGCAATCACCTTTTGGGGTTGGGCTCGAGAGAAACGTCGGGACAGGATTTTACCCGAACGCGCCGATGTAACCGGGCTCGAGCAGGAACGGAAAAAACGCGCCCGCCATGTCGGAGACGGGCAGCACGTCATCGTGCAGTTCGTATCCCAGGCGTTCCATCCAGATGCGGCGCACCGCGATGCGCCGCATCATTTCGGGATCGAGCTGCTCGAGTTCTGCCCGGAGTTCCGCGTTTGCCAGCACCAGACCGTCCTCCATGTTGACGACCGCGTCCCCCTCGCGCGGCACGGGAATCAAATCCTGCTGGATGGCTGCGCCGGATCGCAGCGTCAAGTTTGAACCCTGGTAGAACGGGCTCGAGACCCACTCGTCCAGGTGAATCAAATGGCCTGGGTTGAGCGCCAGATCCCACGCGTCGCTGCGTGCGTTTTGTGTGGCCTGAAAAACCTGGCCGCCCGTCTCACCGACGCGCAAACTGGCGTACCAGGCGCGCACGACCGACAGGTAATTCGCCACGATCCCCAGATATCCGTCCCTGTCCGGGTCATCGTGCATCACGAGCCGTCCGGCGCGGCAAGTCAGCGAACCGATCACGGCGAAGGCCATCTGCGCGTAAGCGCCCCGTTCGGCGCGGCGATTTCTGGGGCTGCGCAGGCCGCTCGGGATGGATTGCCCAAAGTTGACCATCGGGTGACAACCCAGTTCCAGCCCGCGCGAGTTGAAATGCTGCGCCGCTTCCCACTCGTGCAGATCGGGTTTCAATGCGAACACCAGATCGCGCACGCTGCGGCTGGTGACGCGCGCGGCGTGTTCCACGAACCGGATCATCTGCGGCTCGAGCACCGTGCGCAAGCCCGTCCCCGCGTCCATCAGTAGGTGCGCCGCGTTCGTCGGCTCCAGGTTCGTTCGGTCCTGAACGGCGCGCACGATCCAGTGCGGCGCGTCCAGTTCCGGCATCGGTTTCCAGCCGATCAGACCGACGCGCATCTCGCGTTGCAATCCCGCGTTTTTGAGCAGCGTCTCGAGCCTCACGACCCGGTCTCTGGGTTGATCCGCCAGACTGAACGGCTGGTACAGCGCGAACTCCGTTTTGAGCTTGACTGCCCCCGGCGCGAAGCCCAGGTTTTCGTTGCCCAACAAGAGCGTGGGTGTGCGACCGGCAACTTGCACCCACAACGCTTCCTCGAATCTCGGCGAGAAGCCCGTCAGCCACATCATGTTGGCCGCGTGTTCCCGGTCGGCGTAGATCACGATCGCGTCCAGCCCCGCAGCCTCTCGGGCGCGCTCGAGCTGATCGAATCGGGCTGCAAAGATCTGCGGCTCGAGTTCCGGTGCGTCACCCGGCGCATCAATTTGGGGCAGCTCGAGCTTCTCAAATCGCACATTCATGGTTTCACCTCAAACCATCCCACGAGAACACCGTCCTGGACGCCGCGCAAACAGTCAAAACCTGGCTCCGCCAAGATTTCGACATGAAAAGCAAGAAACACCGTGCAGGACGGTGTTCTTCGCTGAATCAGCACAGTTACACCGCCAGGTGCTTCGGCGTGGTTCCCGCAATGATCATGCCCAGCACGTCATCTTCACTCACGTCCTTGGTGTTGACCGTGCCGACGACCTTGCCGTTTTTCATGACCGTCAACCGATCCGACAGATCCGCCACGTCGTGCAGGTCGTGAGAAATCAAGAAGATGCCGACGCCCTCGGCCTTGAGCGCTTTGATCAACTCGCCGACCTTCTTGGTCTCTTCCGGCCCGAGCGCGGCGGTCGGTTCGTCCATGATCAGGACTTTGGCCTTGAAGTACACGGCTCGCCCGATGGCGACCGTCTGGCGTTGACCGCCCGACATGTTGGCCACCGGCACGCGCAAGCTCGGAATCTTGACGCGCAGCCTGTCCAGCGTTTTTCTGGCCTCGAGCTCCATCGTGTCCTCGTCCAGTACGACACCGTTGACTTTTTCGCGGCCCAGGAAAACGTTCGCTACGGCGTCCAAGTTGTCCGCCAGAGCCAGGCTCTGGTAGATCGTCTCGATGCCAAATTTTTGCGAATCTTGCGGGTTGTTGATCTTGACTTCCTGGCCGTTGACCAGAATCTGCCCGGAATCCGCCTTGTACGCGCCGGAAAGCACCTTGATCAGCGTGCTCTTACCCGCGCCGTTGTGACCCAGCAAGCCCACCACCTCGCCGGGAAAGAGGTTGATGGACACGTCATTCAGCGCCTGATTGCCGCCGAAGCTCAAAGAAATGTTCTTCATCTCGACCAGCGGTGCTGCGCTCGTGTTCACGAAAGCCTCCTGGATTTGGCGTAGGCCGTGTTCCAGATCACCGCAGCCAACAGCACCGCGCCGATCACGATGTTCTGCCATTCCGTCGGCACGTTCAACAGCACCAGACCGTTGCGAAGGCTTTCCATGAACAACGCGCCCAGGGCAGCCCCGATGATTGTCCCGTTACCGCCAGCCAGCACCGTGCCTCCGATGACGCTGGCGGCGATCACGGACAGTTCCAGGTCTTTGCCTAAATTGGTGGTGGCAGATGCCAGGCGCGCGGATTGAACGATGGCCGCCAAGGCTGTCAAGAAACCCATCAGCGCAAAGACGTAGATCGTCATTTTCTTGACGCTGATGCCCGCCAGAAGTGCGGCTTCCGGGTTACCACCGATGGCGTAAATGTAGCGTCCAAAACGCGTGGAGCGGGTCATCCAGGCCAGGTACAACAGCACGATCAGCATGATGATCACCGGCACGGGAATTCCGGCGGGCGGTGCGCCTTCAAAGGGCACGTAAGAATTCATGACCAGCACGAATGCCAGGATGAGCGCAATCAATACCCCGTTGACCAGGTACTCGGCCCATATTGGACGGGCCGCAAAATTATTTTTCGCGCTGCGTTGACGGCTCTGGATCGCCTGATAAACGATTCCGGCGATGGCGAGCAGACCGACGATCCAGGTCGGAATCACGCCGATGGAACCCTGACCCAGCCATACGAATTCCGGCGCTAAATTGCTGATCGTGCGGCTGCTGGCCACGAATGCCGCATTGCGAAAGATCAGCAATCCTGCCAGCGTCACCACGAACGATGGCACGCTCCAGTACGCCACCAGATAGCCGTTGAATGCGCCAATCGCGACGCCCACGGCCAGACCCAAAACGAGCGCGATCAAAAAGTACCATCCAGCGCCGAGCGGCGGAGGGGCTTGGATCAAGGCCATCGTCATGGCCGTGAAGCCCAACACGCTACCGACGCTCAAATCGATCTGGCGCATGACGATCACCAGCACCATGCCACCGACCATGATGCCGACGACGGCGGTTTGAACCACCAGGTTGTACAAGTTTTGAGCGCTCAAAAACGTGCCAGGCTGTTTCAAGGCCACAGTGATGATGTGAAAAATAATCCAGACCAAGGCGAGTACGCCGACCATTTGCAGTTGGCGCACGTCGACCCCGAGGCTCGCGATCAACCCCACCCGGTGCGTTTTTGTGTCTGATAGTGTTTTTTGCATCGCTCCCTCGAGATGCTGTGCGCATCGTTCGTGAATCGGCTCAGGGTTTCGGCTGGTTGCGCCCGAAAGAAGTCTCGAGCAAAAGAGGATGTTATTTTCAGAGCTTTCGCATCTTAGAAAAGACCATCCAGGATGCGATTTCTAACTCTATTACTCAAAGGCCCGGAGGTGCTTCTCGAGGTTGATCTTAAGGCTTTGAGCGTCAATTTGCTTCGAGAGCGCTTCGATCTGGTTCGAGAACAGTCGATCAATTCGCTCGAGAATGCCGCCAGCTTTCGAGCTTCTAAACCAGAAACGCGGGCGGGCACACGAAATCGCGTGCCCGCCCGCGCCAGATCTTCAGGGCTTCAGCTTACTTGCAGACGGCGACTTTCGCCGCGTCGACGCCCTTGCACAGCACGTCCTTCTTGATCCAGCCAGCGTCCAGCACAACCTTCAGGTTGGCGGACGTGATACCGACTGGTGCGAGCAGCACGGCGTTCATCTTGACCTTCTTGGGGCCGTCAGAGAACGGCTTCGCGCCCTTGACCTTGTCGGAGGCCATACCCTTGGCCAGTTCCACGGCGATTTCGCCAGCGGCGGTGCCGAGTGCGCGTGAATCCTTCCAGACGCTGACGGTCTGCGTGCCGAGCGCGACGCGGTTGAGCGCGCCGAGGTCGCCGTCCTGACCGGAGACGGCCACTTTGCCAGCCAGACCGACTGCCGTCAGGGCTGCGACAGCGCCGCCCGCCATGCCGTCGTTGCTGGACATGACTGCATCGACCTTGTTGGCGTTCTTGGTCAGGATGCCTTCCATGTTCTTCTGGGCAACGTCTGGCTTCCAGCCGTCGGTCGCTTGCGTGCCGACGACCTTGATGTCGCCCTTATCGATGGCTGCCTTGAGGATTTCGTACTGACCGCCGTAAACGAATTCGGCGTTCGGATCGCCCGGATCACCCTTGATGAACGCGTAGTTGCCCTTGGGAACCTTCTTCAGGACTTCGCGACCCATGATGCGTCCGACTTCGACGTTGTCGAAGGTCAGGTAGAAGGCGTAAGGGTCTTCGATCAGGCGGTCGTAGCCCAAGACCGGGATCTTGGCGGCCTTGGCGGCGGCGATGGCCGGGCCGATGGCGTCTTTGTCCTGCGCGAGGATGATCAGGGCTTTTGCGCCCTTGGCGATCAGGCTGTTCACGTCGTTGAGTTGCTTTTCAGCCGAGGATGCGGCGTCGGCGCTGACGTAGGTCGCGCCTTCCTTGGCGAGTGCGCCCTTGATGGCGGCTTCGTCGGTTTTCCAGCGCTCTTCCTGGAAGTTCGACCAGCTCACGCCGACGACCAGACCGCTCTGTGCGGTGGCTGCGGTGGTGATGTACGCGCCCATCATGCCTGCGGTGAGTGCCCCAATTGCTCCGAGTTGCCATTTCTTCATACAACCTCCTGCCAAACTTTTGGCATTTCAAGAATTTCTGGAATTGCGGGTACGCCGAAGCTTACTGCAAACCACCATTCTGGCAAAAGCGCCCGGTTCTTTGCCGCATGACAGTGCGCCGTGCGGGTGGTTCCGGGTTAGTTCAAATTTGCGACAAACGAATGATAGTCACGCCCGAGAAACCGTGTCAAGTGCCGCCCGGAACGCTAAAGGTCGCATGAAGGCCGTTCAGGATCGGTGCGTCTCGAGAAAACGCTGTCCAGAGCGGTGTTTTATGATTCCCGAAGATTTGTCTGTCGCGTTTTTGGAACTCCATGCTGGTCGGGCGGGAATTTCGTGCATTCCGTGACGATTTAGAGTTTTGAACCAGCTTTACTCCGTGGTGCACGGGGTTTTTTTCGTATTTCGGGGTCGCCCCCGAGGTTTTTCGTCCGGGCTCGAGCTTGTGGAATCCGGGGCTTTGGGTATTATGTTCACCATCTGAACTATTTCAGGCGAGTCGCGCCCCTCAGGACGCACCGCTCAAGGATTGTCCGTGACGACCAGACCCCTGGCTGGAGACCACCCGTTGTTGCGCCGCCTGAACCACGCGGCGGTCATTCGTCTGGTCTGGAAGCACCCCGGCATCTCGAGGAGCGAACTCGCGTCCCGCATCGGTATCACCAAATCTGCCGTCAGTTTGCTGGCGCAGGATTTAATTCAGGAAGGCTGGTTGTTCGATGGCGACTCGAGCGGCACCAGCGCGCCGGGACGCCCTTCGATTCCGTTGAGAATCAACGCGGAACGCTTCGCGCTGATCGGGTTTGAACTGGACGTGACGCGGCTGAATGCCGTCAGCATCGACCCTTACGGTGCGCGCCTGGGAACCGTCCATCAGGAGGGCGAAGTTTACAACCTGCGCGAGACGCTCAACCGACTGGAACTGGCCGCGCGCAAGCTCGAGGCCAAAGCGGTGGCGCAGGGGCGCGAGGTGCTGGGCGTCGGCATCGGCGTGCTGGGGCCGGTCGATCTCGAGCGCGGCCTGTTGACGTTCGCGCCGAACATCGGCTGGGAGGACATCCCGATGCAGCGCCTGGCGAGCGAACACCTGCCGTTTATCGCGCCGGATCGCGTTTTCGTGGACAACGAATCGAACCTGGCAGCGATGAGCGAATATCTGTTCGGAGCGCACCGGGGTTGCGGCCATATTCTGTACATTCACCTGGCGCACGGCATCGGCGGAGGATTGATTCACGACCATAGGCTGTACCGGGGCCGCCACGGTTTTGCCGGAGAGATCGGGCACGTCACGATCGTGCCGAACGGCCCGAAGTGCTCGTGCGGTAATCGCGGTTGCGCCGAGACGCTGTTCAGCTTGACCGCGCTGGAACGCGAGATGCACAAGGAAACCGGTGAGCGCGTCAGCATTTTTGGCATCAAGGAACGCCTCGGGCGCGGCGATCCCATCGCGGAAAGTGTGGTGGCTCGGGCAGCGCGGCACCTGGGTGTGTTCATGGGCAACCTGGTCAACACCCTCGACCCGGAAGTCGTGATCGTCGGCGGTCGGGTCGCGGAACTCGGCGAGGCGCTTCTGGAACCCGCGCGCGACGAGATGCAGCGCCGTCTGTTCGGCAAATCGCACCGCACGATCATCGTTGAGCGCGTTGAGCACGGCCTGGACGCGCCCGCGATGGGTGCGGCGGGTTTCGCCTGGCACCGCTTGTTGCAGGCAGCGGAAACGGAATGAACCTCCTGCGGATGGCCGATTTTTGGGAAACACCGTGCTGGACGCATAAAATGATTTGCTCGAGAAACACCGTGCTGGACGGTGTTCTCGTAGTCCTAAGAACACCGTCGTACACGATGAATTGCAATCCGGATTCGTCTGGTACGCTGGGATTCTCGATTTTTGCAACCGTGCCGTTCGCTCAAAAAGTCCTTGCGCGGCGTGAAATACTGCGCGCATGACCGACCGTTCGCTACCTCGAGTCACCGCTCGAAAGCCGTCGCGCGTGAAGCCCATCGCCTCGAGTCTGGCGCTCGCGCTCGGACTGGTGATCGCGGCGCGCGCGCAAAACCAGCTTCCAGTCGCGCCCAACTTCACCGAGGAAACCGCGTCCTCCGGCCTCTCGAGCCGCTATGACGGCGACTGGCAATTCATGGTCGGCGGCGGCGTGGCGAGCTTCGATTGCAACAACGATGGCCTGCCCGACCTGTATCTGGCGGGCGGAACCAACGCATCGAAGTTCTACCGCAACGCCAGCGCTATCGGCGGCGCGCTGAAATTCGTGGAGCAACCCTCCGGGCTCGAGATGACGGACGTGACGGGCGCGTACCCGTTGGACGTGGACGGCGACGGCATCACCGACCTGGCCGTGCTGCGCGTCGGCGAGAACGTGCTTTACCGCGGCCTGGGCAACTGCCAGTTCGAGCGCGCCAACGAGGACTGGGGTTTCGACGGCGGCGACGCCTGGCACGTCGCGTTTTCCGCCACCTGGGAACGCGACCGGAACTGGCCGACGCTGGCCGTGGGCAGCTACATCGATCGCACCAAAGAAGATTTCCCGTGGGGCCACTGCACCGACAACTGGCTGATGCGCCCCAACGCGGGCGGTACGGGATTCGATGCGCCGCAGGTACTCAAGCCATCCTTCTGCTCGCTCTCGATGCTGTTCACCGACTGGAACCGCTCCGGCACGCCCGCGCTTCGCGTCAGCAACGACCGTGAATACTACAAGGGCGGCCAGGAACAACTCTGGAAAATGACGCCCGGCATGCCGCCGCGAGCGTACACGGAAGCGGAAGGCTGGAAGAAACTTCAGGTCTGGGGCATGGGCATCGCCAGTACGGATGTCAACGGCGACGGCCTGCCCGATTACTTCCTGACCAGCATGGCGGACAGCAAACTTCAGATCCGCACCAGCCCGACCGCCCCGAGCTTCGCGGACGAGGCTTTCAAACGCGGCGCGACCGCGCACCGACCCTACGTGGGCGATAACACCTACCCGTCTACCGGCTGGCACGCGCAATTCGAGGACATCAACAACGACGGCCTGATCGATTTGTTTATCAGCAAGGGCAACGTGGCTGAGATGCCGGATTTTGCGAAAGAAGACCCGAACAACCTGCTGCTGGGGCAGGCCGACGGGCGCTTTCTCGAGGTCGGCGACAAGGCGGGCATCGCCAGCACCAGACGCGGACGCGGTGCGGCGGTGGTCGATCTGAACGCCGATGGGCTGCTCGATCTGGTCGTGGTCAACCGTTGGGACGAGGCGCAAGTCTGGCGCAACCTCGGCGCGGGCACGGTGGAAACACCCGCACCGATCGGCCACTGGTTGCAGGTCGAGCTCCAGCAACCCGGCGCGAACCGTGACGCCATTGGTGCGTGGCTCGAGGTCAAACTGGGCGCACGCACCATCCGGCGCGAGCGAACCATCGGCGGTGGACACGCCAGCGGTTCCATCGGTTGGATTCACGTCGGATTGGGTGACGCGGAATCCGCGCAGGTGCGCGTGCGCTGGCCCGACAGCAAGGCCGGTGCGTGGGAAAGCTTGCGCGCCGACCAGTTCGTGATCCTCGAGCGGGATCAATCGGCGCGCATCTGGATTCCAGCAAAATAAACTCGTTCAGCTCGAGCCGCCAGCCGCGCGGCTGGCGGGCGTTGAGCCCCGAGAACACCGTTCAGGACGCGTATTTGTAACTGCGTCCCGGACGGTGTTCCTTTGCGTGAAGCTCCGCTCGAGGCCATCCAGCACGCGCTATTTCGCTCTTCTCCTGCTGGATTTTCGTGAACCTGGACGCGCAAATCCGTTAGATTCAAACCGTGCCGATCTCACCGAAACTCGACATCAGGCCCGCCAGGCTGCTCGAATGGCTGCGGCGCGCGCTGTGGTGGCTGCTGTTCGGCTCGTTGATCGTGTTTTTGCCGTTGCACGCTCCCGTGATTCTGCATCCTGAGCGTTGGCTCGAGAGCGGATTTAGCGATCTGATCGTGCTGCTCGGCTGGTTGAGCCTTTGCCGCGCCCTGGCGATCCGCTGGCCCAAAGCGGCGGTCGCGGTGTGCTTGCTCGGACTGCTGCCGATCTCGGCGCTCGGGCTGAGCGCACAGGCGGACGTGATCCGTGGGCTGGACGCCTCACCGACCACGCGAATATTGCTTTCCGGGTCAATACTGTTTTCGCTCGGGTTGTTCGCTCGCTGGTTCGGCGTCGTCGCGGGAACCGCGATCGCGCTTTTGACCCTCGGTCACGGCGGCAACAGCTTGCAACTGCTGGCCGGAGCCAACGTCATCTTCAGTATCGGCATGTTCGGCAGCCTGACCCGCTACGTGCTCGACCAACTCGTGCAAGCCCACGCGAAACTCGAGCGGAGCGCCCTGATGGATGCCATGACCGGATTGGGCAACCGCCGCGCGCTCGAGGCGGACTACACGGCCTTCGACGGTTGCTGGTTGACGCTCTGGGACATGGACGACCTGAAACGCGTCAACGACACGCTCGGGCACAGGGCTGGTGACGAATACCTGATGGAATTCACCAGAGCCCTGTCCGAATCGCTGGAACTTCACGACACTTCCTACCGCACCGGTGGCGACGAATTCGTCAGCCTGACGCGCACCGCGCCCGAAGCCCTGATCGCCCGCGCGCGCCGCCGATTCCCGAGCGTATCGGCGGGCTGGGCGCGTCTGGAACGCGATCTGAACGCGGCCATGCACGCCGCCGACACGAAGCTTTACGAGGACAAACGCAACCGCAAGAGCCTGGCTTCAAATCAAATCAGGCAACCCGAACTGTCTGACTCGAACTCGCCAACTCGAACCTGAAGCAATTTCGCGCTCGCGCCCTCCGACTAGAATTGCGCTGAATGGAAACGAAACTCGTCCTGCTCACGAACGCCGCCGCGACGCTGTTTCTGGTCGGACTGATCTGGATGGTGCAGGTCGTGCACTACCCGCTCTTTAACATGGCGGATCGCGCCAACTTCAGCGCCTTCGAGGCCGCGCACAGCAACCGCATCAGTGTGATCGTCGGCCCCGCCATGCTCCTGGAAATGGTCACCGCAGGCTGGTTGTTGCTCGCGCGACCCGATGGGATTCCGCCCTGGACGCTCTGGGTCGGTGCTGCGCTGGTCGGGCTGGTGTGGTTCGTGACGGGATTCGTCAGCGTGCCGCAGCACGCGATTCTGTCCGCTGGTTTCGATCAGCGCGCCTACCGGACGCTGGTGGACACGAACTGGATTCGCACCATCGCCTGGACGCTGCGCGGGGCGTTGGTGGTGTGGATGCTGTACACAACCATGCGCTAGCTCGAGAACACCGTCCTGGACGCGAATTCAGGAATGCGTGCTGGACGGTGTTCTCGAAGCATCGATTTCTCGAACCTCAGTGCGCTGCGCGCTCTGCGATCAGTG
>CAXTKV010000014.1:18864-30418 GCA_964244895.1 uncultured Deinococcales bacterium | reverse complement strand
GCTGCGCGCAACGCCCGCCTGGTGCGCTTCAACAATCGTTCGTGGCGCTTCTCGTGCGCCGGACGAAAGCTCGATTTGAACCGTGCGATGGTCGCGGAAAGTTGGGCGATCACGAGACACCTCCAGGTGCGCGTGCGGCGTCACCACCCGTGACGTTTGACGCGCATTGCTTGTGGTTTCATGATCGTCCAGGTGGCCTGACAGAATCATCACACCGCACCCCCGGATTGCGGACGCGAGAACGGGCTTCCGAACTCCGGTCGAACGCTCGAGAAGACTGTCCTGAGCGACCTGAAATCTGTTCGCGGTCGCGCCGGGTTCGTGCGCGGTATGGTTCTGATCGAAGCGTGCCGCAACGAAACAGGAGGGTTCAGATGAACGATCCGATTGTCATTGAAACCGTGATAGACCGCCCCATCTCGAGCGTCTGGTCGGCCTGGACGCGACCCGAACACATCACGCAATGGAACTTCGCGTCCGAAGATTGGGCCTGCCCAGAAGCCACCAACGACCTTCGGGACGGCGGTTCGTTCTCTTACCGAATGGCTGCCAAGGATGGCAGCCTCGGCTTCGATTTCGGCGGCACCCACAGCAGGGTGATCGAGCATCGCCTGATCGAATCCGCCCTCGGTGACGGGCGTCTGATGCGCGTGAGCTTCGAGGAGATTCCGGGCGGCAAGACCAGGCTGGTTGAAAGCTTCGAGCCCGAGGGAACCAACCCGCACGAGATGCAGCGCGCGGGCTGGTCGGCGATTCTCGAGAATTTCAGAAAGCACGCCGAGTCCGTTCCATCGGCTTGACCCGTGGCGATAAACTCGCGGGCACCGTCCAGCACGCAATTCCGGGCATGCGTCCGGGACGGTGTTCTCAGGCATTACAGCTCGATCGGTAGGACTCCCGACGCCTTCTTTTCACCGCGCATCACGCGCAGGAGCGCCTGAATCCCCTCTGGCCGATAGCCATACGTGATGATTGCGGGCGCGTCCACGTCCACCACCGCGTAGGGGTTCCAGAGCGCCAGCGTCAGGTCGGGTTTCGCGGCTCGAGCCAGTTCTCGCGCGGCGGGCGAAAGGCGGTGGCGGCTGGTGGCGGCAAACACGATGGTCGCACCGCCCGCGCGGGCCTCGCGCACGGCCTGGAGCGATGTCGTGGGGTTGGACATGTCGTACAGAATCGGTTCAACCGCGTAGACCTGCGCCAGTTGAAACCCGAGTTCCATGCCGTCCAGTCCGGCCTCCGCGACGTTCTCGCCGGGGACGCCCTCGGCGGCAATCAACGCGATGCGCGCGCCGGGTTTCGGGATGATCGGGTCGCGGTGAAGCGTGATGCCCTTTCCCCAGGCATCGACCGCGAAGGCGCGGTCGGCGGCCTCGAGATCGCGCGGGTAATCGCGGGCCACGGCGGGAAAGCGCCGCGCGAGGTCGCGCAGTCGGGCGACGGATGCCGCGATGCGCGCGGCGGGAATCGTGCCGTCTTTTTCGGCGCTTTCCAGCGCCTCGATACTCGCGATCTGCGATGGCAGCGACCCGAGCGCTTCGACCATGTCGGAACCCGCCAGCAGGCTCATGACGGCGGCCTCGCCGCGACCCCAGTTCTGGTCAATCGCGCTCATGCCCATCGAATCGGTCACGATCACGCCCTCGAATCCGCGTTCGCGCAGCAAGCCCGTCAAGATTTTCCTGGAAAGCGTCGCGGGCAAATCCGGGTCGATCGCCGGGTAGACGATGTGCGCCGTCATGATCGCCGGAAGCTGCGCCGCTGCCGCCGCGCGGAACGGCACGAACTCGAATTCCTCCAGGCTTTCGAGGGTGCGCGCGACCGTCGGCAGGTCGTGGTGGGAATCCTGGAAGGTGTCGCCGTGACCCGGAAAGTGCTTGGCGCACGGCGCGACACCTTCCGACATCAACCCGTCCGCGTAGGCCAGCGCGAGTTCCGCGACGCGCTTCGGGTTTTCCCCGAAGGAACGATCCGCGATCACGGGGTTCTGCGGGTTGTTGTTGACGTCCATCACGGGCGCGAAATTCCAGTTGATGCCCATGGCGCGCAAGCCTCGGGCGATCAGCGCGCCGACGGCTCGGGCATTTTCAACGTCGTTGGCCGCGCCGAGGTTCATGGCCGATGGCGCGAATGGCAGGTCGCTGGTGCGCAGCACGCCGCCGCCTTCCTGGTCGATGGCGATCAGCAATTCCGGCCCGAGAACGCTTTTCAGGTCGTCCGTCAGGGCGCGCACCTGATCGCGGGTTTGAATGTTTTTCTTGAATAAAATCACGCCGCCCGGTCTGTAGCGCTCCAGGTGCGCGCGCGTTTCGGGCGAGAGGGTGTAGCCGGGAATGTCCACCATCACGAGTCGGTTGATCATGTTGTCCTCTCCAAACTTGATGGGTTCGCGCGGGAGCGTCCCGGAACGCTGAAAATGGCTGCTCGAGAATACCGTCTGGGACGGTGTTTTCCGAATCTCGATAAATCGTGTCCAGGACGATCTTTTTGTTCACGCGTCCCGAATCGAGCCACCCCTTGACAGGGTAACACTCCAACTGACAGACTCTCGTTGGAATAAAACTCCAAACGCCCGAGGTGCACGCCTGCGCCCGGACGGCGCGTTCTCGAGCGCGCGAACGAGCGGTTCTCGAGCAGGAGGGTGTATGAAAAAACGTCTGATCGCAGCCAGTATCCTCACGGCGAGCCTCGGCTTCGGATTCCTGGCCGCCCGCGCCCAACAACCGACCGAAATCGAATTCTGGACGTGGTACCTCAGCCCGAACTTCGACGGCTTCATCAACGGCGTGATCGCCGATTTTGAAAAAGCCAACCCCGGCATCAAGGTCAAGCACGTCGACAAGCAGGACACCATCGAGCGCGATTTTGTCGCCCAGATCAACCTGGGGAACGCCCCGGACGTGGTCAATTTCTGGAACGACAGCACCTTCGCCGCCGTTCAAAGCAATCTCTTGACGCCCCTGGATGAACTCGTCCCGGCGGACTTCGTCAAGAGCACTTACTACGAGAACGTCACCAAGATTTTCACCATCGGCGGCAAGGTCTACGGCTTCCCGTGGTACGGCTACGTCGATCAGGGCGTAATGGCCTACAACAGCGAACTCTTCAAGAAGGCCGGACTGACCAAACTGCCGACCACCAACAAGGAACTGATCAACCTCTCGCGCATCATCAAACGCAAGACGGGCGCCTACGGCTGGATTCCCAGCGTCAAGGACCCCAACGGCGCGAGCATGCTCGGACAGTTCTTCCTGGAAGGACTGCCGATCACGACCAACGGTCAGGCCGCGTTCAACACCGTCAAGCACGCCGCCGTGCTGCAAACCTTCGTCAATTTGATGAAAGAAGACGTGATCCCGCAGGACATCCTGCGCAAAGAAGCCTTCCAGGTCACGAACGAACTCTACACGCAGGGCAAAGCCGCCTTCATCGTCGGTGGCCCGCAAGCCCTGACGCGCGTGCGAGACTCGAGCAAGGACATCTACGCCAAGACCAAAGTCGTGGCCGCGCCCCTCGGTAGCGCGGGCGTGCAGACCGGCGGCGCGTTCAACGTGGTCGTGCCCAGAGCCAGCAAGAACAAGAAAGAAGCCGCGCTGTTCGCGCAATTCCTGACCAACAACGTCAACCAGATCAAGTTCGCCAAGGTCGTGCCGATCGTGCCGACCACCAAGGCCGCCGAGAAAGACCCCGCCTTCGACGGCGCGAGCGACGACGCGATCACCAAGGCCACCAACATGGTCGCCACCACCGGCGGCTTCATCAACCCCGGCTGGACGCCACCCGCCAAGAACAGCGACGCGATCCTGAAGAACTTCAACGACAACATCGAAGCCGCGTTCCTGGGCAAGAAAACCCCGCTCCAGGCGCTTCAGGACGCAGCCGCTTACTGGAACGCGAACAACAAGTAATTTCCAGGTGGAGGCGCACGCGTGTGCGCCTCCACCTCTTCCGGCCTGACTCGAGATGCTCGAGTCGAGGGTTCACGAAGACCATCCAGCACGCACAAATCAAAGAATAAAAAAGCACGTTCCAGACGGTGTTCTCGAGCATGATCATTTGGCTGTGAATCTCGAGCACGCGCCCACTTTTGATCTTGAGGTTCACGATGAGGCAAACACCGACCATCACCTTGATCGCTTACGGGCTGTTGCTGCCCGCGCTCTTACTGATGGCGGTCTTCACGTTTTATCCGGTGCTGTACAGCGCGTACCTGGGCTTCACGGAGTACACGGGTGCGACCTTCGGGGCGGGTGAAGCGCCCAAATGGATCGGTCTGGAAAATTTCCGCACGGTCTTCAACGATCCCTTGTTCGTGACGGGTTTGTGGAATTCCGCCAAGTACCTGATCGTCGTTCCGATCCTTCAGGTCGCGGCGCTGGCGGTGGCCGTGCTGGTCAACCGCCGACTGGTCGGCATCACGTTCTTCCGTGCTGCGTATTACGTGCCCGTGATCACGTCGATCACGCTGGCCGCCGTGATGTTCGAATGGGTCTACGCCCGCGAGGGCGTGCTGAACTGGGGATTGTCCTTTCTGGGCGTCGTCAACAAGGATGGCTGGTTGAACAACCCCTCCACGGCGCTCTGGGCGATCATGCTGGTGACGTTCTGGCGCGGCTTCGGCTATTACATGGTGCTGTACCTGGGCGGCCTTCAGGCGATCCCGTCCGAACTCGAGGAGGCCGCGAGGCTGGACGGCGCGAACGCCTGGCAGACCTTCTGGCGGATCATCGTGCCGTTGATGCGACCCACGATTCTGCTGTGTTCACTCCTGTCCACGCTGGCCGCGATCCGCGTGCTGGAAGAAATCCTGGTCTTCACCAGGGGCGAGGGCGGCCCGTTGAACAGCACCTTCACGGCCTTGCTGTACGTGTACCGCAAGAGCATCGGGCTGGATTTCGATTTCGGCAAGGCCAGCGCCGCCGGACTGGTGATCGCCGCGTTCGGTTTCGTGCTGAGCTACCTGAACTTCCGCCTGACCCGAGAGAACGAGGTCAAGCCGTGAAGCTCGAGCCCAATAAATACCGTCCGGGACGCGATTCCGAGCGTGCGTGCCAGACGCTGCCCTCGCGCGCGAAAAGATCAGACCTCCTGCGAGAGCGCTCAGAAACGTTCCGAGGGAAAGGTAGAGACAAGGCCTACCCCCACAACATCCTGTCCTGTAGGGGCAACCTTCATGGTTGCCCTCGCGCGAACCCGCAAATCGCACCCTTTCTCGAGGAAACTTCGTGAGCCTCTCCACTCCCACCTTTGAGCGCTCGAACACCCGCGTTATCCCGTGGCGCAAGGTCTTCTCGAACGCGTTGACCTACCTGGTGCTGGTGCTGATCGCGGTCTTTGCGCTCTTCCCGTTTTTGTGGACGCTGGCCATTTCGATCACCGATAAAACGGTTGCGGGCGGCGCGGGCATTTACGATTTCCCGAAAAGCCTGTTCCCGTCGCGCGTCACGATCGACAATTTCATCGAGGTCTTCCGGGTCTTCAACCTTCAAAAATACTTGCTGAACTCGATCATCATTTCCGGTCTGACGGTCGTGGGTACGCTGATCGTCTCGGCGCTGGCGGCCTACCCGTTGGCCAAGTTGCGCTTTCCGGGCCAGGCGATCATTTTTGCGGCCATCCTGGCGACGCTGGTGCTGCCCGACGAGACGAGCTTCATCGTCAAGGTGCTGACCCTGAACAGATTGGGTTTGCTGAACACCTACGCGGGCGTGGTGATCCCGGTGATTGCGACCGCTTTCGGAATTTTCGTGATGCGCCAGGCGTACATGCAGGTTCCCGATTCGTTGCTCGAGGCCGCGCGGATCGATGGCGCCACGGAATTCGGGATTCTGTTTCGGTTGATGATTCCGCTGTCCGTGCCGTCGCTGACGGCGCTGGGTATCTTCACGCTGGTCGGCACGTGGAACGCGTACTTCTGGCCGAGCATCGCGCTGATCGGCGCGGAAGATCTGCATCCGCTTTCGGTGGCGATGCTGAAACTTCAGGGTCAGTTCAATTACTCGCCGTTCAACGTGGCGGCGGGCGCGATGATTTTGATGGTTCCCGTGCTGATCGTATTTTTGCTGGCGCAACGTTTGTTCATGCGCGGGCTGGATGGCGCGGTGAAATCGTGAGCGTGGTCAAAAGAAAGCCGTTCAGGACGGTGCGCTCGAGACTCGAGAAATTCTGGTGCGATGGTTTTCTCGAACCCATGGAGGATGGCTGTGAGTGAGCTTCTGGACTCCTTGCGCGGTGCGCTGATCGTCTCGTGTCAGGCCGATCCGGGCAGCCCGTTCCGCGATTCGCGCGTGATCGCGGCCTTCGCCAGAGCTGCGGAAATCGGTGGGGCTCGAGCCGTGCGGATCCAATCGGTGGACGACGTGCGGGCGGTGCGAGAGGCCGTGCGGTTGCCGATCATCGGTCTGACCAAACGCGTCATGGACGGCTTCGATGTCTACATCACGCCCACGCCGGACGAGGTCAGGGCGCTGGTCGCGGCGGGTTCCAGCATCGTGGCCTTCGACGCCACCCGGCGCGAGAGGCCGCACAGCGTGCTCGAGTTGACAGAGGCCGTTCACGCGGCGGGCGCGCTCGCCATGGCGGACTGCGCGACGCTTCAGGACGCCAGGGAAGCGATTGCGGTGGGCGCGGATTTCGTCGGCACGACCATGAGCGGCTACACGCCGGATTCGCCCAGACCCGCGCCGGATGCGCTGACGGGCGTGATGGGTGCGGACTGGGATTTCATCGAAGCCGCCGTTGGGCTGGGCAAACCCGTGATCGCAGAGGGGCGCATCTCGAGCCCCACCGATGCGAAACGAGCGCTGGAATTGGGTGCGCACGCCGTGGTGGTCGGCACGGTCATCACGCGGCCCGACGTGGTGGTCGGCTGGTACGCCAACGCGGTGCGCTCGGCAGGTCGCTGATGAGTCCCGAACGATTCCAGTTCAAGAGAACACCGTCCAGGACGCAAATAAAATTGCGCGTCCCGGACGGTGTTTCTCGATTCACCTTCGGGTCGCGCCCGTGACCAGGTTCGCGCCGACGGCGGGTACGGTCGCGCGCTTGCGCTCGAGTTTGCCATCGTTGACGCCCGCCCTGCAACGCGTCGCGGAGTACGCGTTGGAAAAACCCGAGGACGTGATCTACCTGTCCGTCACGGAGCTGGCTTCACTCTCCGGTTCCGGCGAGGCCAGCGTGATCCGATTGTGCCGCGATCTGGGCTACCAGGGCTTCCAGGATTTCAAGCTCTCCTTGACGGCTGACCTGGCCTCGTCGAACGTCTCCAGCCCGTCCAGTGCGCTTCAGGGCACGCCAGCCATCATCGCGCACGCGGTTCACAGCGCCGAGCGCGCGCTGGAAGAAACCGCGCAGATTCTCGAGCCCGAAACCGTGGATCGCGTGGTGGACGCCCTGGAAACCGCCGGGCGGATCGAGGTCTACGGCGTGGCCGCCTCCGGCGTGACTGCCCAGGATTTCGCGTACAAATTCGTGCGCTTGGGTCTGAACGCGCTGGCGCAGACCGACCCGCACATGGCCGCCATGAGCGCCGCCAACCTGAGCAAAAATACCGTCGCCATCGGTATTTCCAGATCCGGTTCGACCAAGGACACCGTTCACGCGCTCGAGTTGGCCAGGCGCGCTGGCGCGTTCACCATCGCCATCACGCACCGCTCGCGCAGCCCGATCACGGCTGCCGACGCCGTGCTGTACACCTCCAGCCCGGAAAGTCCGACCGAAGGCGGTGCGGTCAGCAGCAAGGTCGGTCAGATGTTGGTTCTGGAAGTGATCTTTACGGCTTTGCTGGCGCGGCTCGAGGGTGGACGCGAGGCTGTGCGCCGCACCGCCGAAGCCGTGGTGGATAAAAGTTTTTGAAGGACGAGCGGGCGGCTTTCGACCGAACCATTGAGCAAAAAGGTGCGTTGCAAAAAATTGCACGAAATTGATAAATTATGCACGTGGTGGGCGCAGTACCGCCGTATCAGCCAGTGATGCCAGCAGACGCTGGCCTGGGAAGGAGTTCTACATGAGGAAGCGGATTCTCGTCGGAATTGGACTGACCGCCGCCACCGCGCTGACGTTCTCGCTCTCGAGAGCGCAATCCCCCACCGAGGTCGGGCTTCTGTTCTGGCCCGGCCCGGAATCGGAAGCGATGCAGAAAGTCATCGACGATTACAACAAGGGGGTGGGCGCGAAGGACGGCGTCAGCGTCAAGCAGATTCTTTTTTCCAGACAGGGTTACTTCGAGAAAGAGGAGACCGATCTGGCGGCGGGCTCGAAAGAATTCGATCTCGGACTGATCACGACCTACACGCTCGGGCGGTACGCGCCGTACCTCGAGCCCATCGACGCTTACCTGAACAAGACCAGCATCGCGGGCTTCTTGCCGTCCGCCGTCAGCTCGCTCAACTTCACCGGCAAGCAGTACGGCGTGCCCACCGACGTCAGCAACCACTTCACGTACTACCGCAAGGACCTGGTTCAGAAGCTCCTGACGGACGCCAAATGGAAGGCGGCTTACGCGAGCATCTCGCAGAAGGCGCTCGGCAAGGCGCTCGTACCGAAGAAGGCCGAGGACTGGACGTGGGACGACTTCATCGCCACCTCCTTGTTCTTCACCAAGTCCCTCAACCCAGAATCGCCGACCACCTACGGCGCGGCCTTGCAGATGAAAAACATTCTGTTCAACATCATGATCTGGCAGAGCACGCTGGTCAGCTACGGCGGCGATCTGTTCGATAAGAACGGCAAGCCGACCATCGATTCTCAGGCCGCGCGCCAGGGCCTGAACGTCTACAACACGATCATCAAGAACAAGGCCGTGCCGCCGGGCGCGACCACCTACGAGTACGGCGAGGCCAACGAAGCCTTCCGCACCGGCAACGTCGCGCTGACCTTGCAGTGGAGCGCCGCCTTCAACGAACTCTCCGACAAGGAAAAATCACCCCTGGTGTTCGACAAGGTCGCCATCGCGCCGATGCCCGCCGGGCCGAAAGGCCACAAGACGCACGTTCACAGCCTCGGCATCGGCTTGAACAAAGCCTCGGAGAAAAAAGACGCGGCGGGCAAGTTCCTGGCCTACCTGGGCTCTGAGGCCGCCATGAAGATCTACGCCGACGCTGGCGGCCTGCCGCCTGTGGCGAACGTGCTCAAGAGCATGGCCGCCCAACGCCCCGAGTTCCCGATCGTGGCCGATCACCTGGGCAAGTACGGCTTCGTGGTGACGGGCGGAACTGCCGCCTACGCCGTGCCCGTCTACACGGCGTTGGCCGAGGAATTCAGCGCGGTCTGGGCCGGACAGAAAACCGTGGACGCCGCGCTCAAGGCCGCGACGGAAAAGATGACAAAACTCTCGAGCGGGAAGTAAGCCTCGAGCGCGGTCTTTTTGGAGGGGCGAGACGCACCTCGCCCCTTCACGAGGGCTCGAGTATCGGGATGCGGTGCGCACCCCACGAGAACACCGTCCAGCGCGCGATCTCGAGACACCGTACCAGACGGTGTTCTCGTGGGACGATTTGAGGAACAGATGCAGGAAAGACTCGTCACGCCCGCGCCTCAGGGCTCGAGAAAACCCAGGTTCGACCGGGCCGCGCTCGCGCTGGTCGCACCGTTGTTGGTGTTCCTGGCGATCATGCTGGGTTACCCGCTCGTCTCGAACCTCGTCTCGAGCCTGACCTCGTTCACGCTGCGCACGCTCCGCACGCCGGAATTCGTGGGCATCAGGAATTACACCGAGACGCTTTCCGACCCGCAGTTCTACGAGGCGCTGTGGTTCACGCTGCGCTTCGCCCTCAGTTGCACGCTGCTGGAAGTCGTGCTGGGTCTTTGTATGGCGCTGTACTTCCAGCCGCTCCTGGAGCGGCGCAAGTGGTTGCTGGCGCTGCTGTTGCTGCCGATGATGATTTCGCCCGCCCTCTTGGGCGTGATGTACCGGTTGATCCTGAACGATTTCGTGGGTGTCGTGCCGCGCTACCTGGAACTGCTGGGCGTGCCGCCGACCGATCTGTTCGGCCCCTCGACCGCGATGGTCACGCTGGTGGCCATCGAGATTTTGCAATGGACCTCGTTCGCGTTTCTGATTTTGTACACCGCCCTCCAGACCGTGCCCCCGGAGTTGCTCGAGGCGGCCCGCGTGGACGGCGCGACATCGACCCAGACGGTGCGCTTCGTGGTGCTGCCGCTGTTGACACCCGCGATCGCGATCAGCGCTTTCGTGCGTTTCATCGATTCGTTCCGCGTCTTCGATCACATCTACGTGCTGACGGCGGGCGGGCCGGGCACGGCCACGACCAGCATCAGCATCTACATCTACAAGCACTTTTTTCAATCCGACGCGCTCGGTCCGGCGATATCGGCCTCCATTTTGCTCTTGCTGATCTCGCTCGTGCCGCTTTTGATTTCGATGCGGTTCGCGGTTCGCGGGAGCGGTCGTGAGTGATCACATAAACGAGAATCAACTTTTGTTTCGCTCGAGACTCGAGTGCTCGGGGCTGGGGTCGTGGTGAAGCGCCAATCACCGGTCAGCATCGCGTTCGAGACGCTGCGCTGGATCGTATTCGGCGCAGTCGTGCTGCTGATCAACTTTCCGTTGATCGCCACGGCCTTCACGTCGTTCAAACCGATTGCGGACATCTACAAGAACCCGCCCGTGTGGGTCTTCTCGCCGACGCTGAAATATTACGCAATCGTGCTGTCAGACCCGACCTTGAATTTTCCGCGTTACCTGCTCAACAGCGTGGTCATCGCCACGCTGGGCACGGTCATCGCCATCGCGTTGACGCTGCCCGCCGCGTACGCGATGGTGCGTTTCAAAATTGGCTCGAGGGTGCTGTTGCCGCTGATCACGAATCTGCGAGCCGTGCCGCTGGTGATTTTCGCCATCCCGTTTTACCTGATGTTCCAAGCCGTCGGATTGCTGGACACGCACCTGGGCCTGGGGTTGATCGGCGCAATCATCAACATCCCGTTGGCCCTCCTGTTGTTCGTGGGTTTCGTGCAGGACTTCCCGCTCGAGGTTGAGGAAGCCGCCCGCGTGGACGGAGCCGGAACCTGGGATGTCTTCCGGCTGGTGATCGTGCCGCTCGCGCGCCCCGCGATGACCGCGACCGCGATCCTGTCATTCATTTACGTCTGGAACGAATTTCTGTTCGGCCTGATCCTGACCACCCGCAACGCCACGCCCGTCACGGTCGGCGCAACATTGTTCATCACCTCCTGGGGCGTCAAATGGGGCGAGATCAGCGCGGCGATGGTCTTGAGCACCCTGCCGCCGTTGGTGATCGGGTTGTTCAGTTACCGCCAGCTCGCGCGGGCGCTGACGGCGGGTGCGGTCAAGGGCTGAGACCGACATTCGAATGCGATGCTCGAGGGTGCGGCCAGGGTGTGCGCGCACCCGGCGCGCCTCGGACTCTAAAGGATTTTCTCGAGAATACCGTCTGGAACAGTGTTTTTTGACCTGAAAAGAACACTGTCCAGCACGGTTCTCCCATTCTCATCCCGAACCGCGAGGATGAGAAAACTTCAGATTTCGAGGCTTTCAAGCCAGCCCTCGAGACGGTAGGATCGGCGCACCGCACGA
>CAXTKV010000014.1:0-18764 GCA_964244895.1 uncultured Deinococcales bacterium | reverse complement strand
CAGCAGAAGGTGCTGGCGGGCGTGGCGGCGGGCAACCCGCCGGACACGGCGCAGATGAACTCCACGCAGATTCTGGAACTCTCACAGCAGGGCGCGCTCTTGCCCTTGAACGACCTTCTGGACGCCAAAACGATCGCGCTGTACCAGAAGTCCGCGCTGGGCGCGTTCACCTTCGACGGCAAACTCTACGGCCTGCCGGATTACGCCAGCACGCGGATCGTCGCGTTCAACACGGAAATCTTGCAGAAGGCCGGACTGGACGCCGACGCGCCGCCGCGCACGATGGCGGGCATCATCGCCTGGGCCAAAACCATCAAGGACAAGGCGGGCGTCTACGGTTTCGCACCGTTGATCGCCAACGTGGACTTCCAGAAGGTCTTCCTGGAGCAGGGCTTGCCCTTGTTGAACGACAAACGCGACAAGGCGATCTTCAACGGCCCCGCTTACGTGGCGCTGCTGCAGCAATACGTGGATTTGCGCAAAAAAGATTACTTCCCCGAGGACGTCATGCGGCGCGGCTTCACCGCCGCCTACGAGCTGTACAGCGCCGGGAAATTGGGCATCATCGTGATCGGGCCGCAGTTCATGCCGCGCCTCGAAAAAGACAACAACGCCGTCTGGAAGCTCACCAAAGTCGCGCCGCACCCGTTGAGCGCCGGACAGGTCGTCAACGCCAGCACCTTCGCCTACGCCGTGCCCAAGGGCGTCAAGGATCCGAAGGCCGCCGCCGCGCTGGCCGCCTGGCTGACCAACGACGAGCAGCAACTCGCGTTTTCCAAGCGCACCGGCACGACCTTCCCGACGACCATCAAGGCCGCGCGCGACCCGTTCCTCTCGAGCGGCGGGGAAAGCGTCAACGACAAGGCTCGGGCCGCCGCCGCCAAGACCATGCGCAACGGGCGCGACCTGACCGTGCCCGTGCCGAACGCGTCGGAGCTCAACAAGTCCTTCAAGGACAACATCGAAGCCGCCATCTACGGTCAGAAAACCGCCAAGCAGGCGCTCGATGACATCGTGAAAGTCTGGAATGCGAATCTGTAGTGAGGGTTGCAAGCCGCAAGCCATAGGCCGCAAGCAAAAGCGAGGCTGAGGCTCGAGGGACGCACGACGCGTCCCTCGATGCGGTTTTGCACATCGAACACATACGGTTGTCGGGAACACTCAAGGTATGCGATTCAATGCAGTCGGCTCGAGGAAAGACCGTTCACGACGCTTCGGCTCGAGCCAGAAGACCGTTCTGGACGCCGTTCCTAGAACCCAAAAAACGCCGTCTGGGACGGTCTTCCCTGCGGCTTGCGGCTCGCGGCTCGTGGCTACTTGCGGCTTGTGGCTCGCGGCGTCCTTCTCTGGCGCATCGGCTGCGCCGTTGCCGTTGATTCCGACGCCAAACGCGTTGCAGGCTGCCCCGGTGACGAACCTGATTCCGCGACCCAGGGAAATCAGCCTCAGCGACGGGACGCTCGCGCTGGACGGACTGAGCATCAAGCTGGACGGCACGCAGGAAGAACTGACGTGGGCGGCTCGGGATCTGAGTCTCGAGGCCAGATCGCGGTTGGTGCGCACGCTCGAGATTGGGACTACGACAAAACAAATCCGCATCGGCACGCTCGAGAACGCGGAACTGGCGGCGCAGGCCAAATCGCGCAACCTGACGCCGGATAAATCAGAAGGTTACGGGCTGTGGGTGGACGCGAACGGCGCGGCCATCGTGGGTTTCGACGCCAAGGGCGCGTACCGGGGCGTGCAGACCCTGCGGCAACTCTTGACGCCGCAGGGCTTCAGGTTCGCGGCCATCCGCGATGCGCCGACGCTGTCCATGCGGGTCGCCATGATCTACCTGGACTCGAACTCCAAGCCCGTCAACGATGTGCTGATTCCGGTTCTGGCCAAACTGAAATTTTCACAGGTGCTGGTGATGTGCGATTACGTGCAGTGGGACACCACCAAAAACATCTGGCACCCGCAAGGCGCATCGAAGCTCGAGGCGCGACGCGTGGCGGAACTGATCCGCACCAACGGCATGGAAGCCATCCCGCTGCTGGAAACGCCCGGTCACGCGCAATGGCTTTTTTACAACAACCAGAACCGCGACCTGGTGCAGGACCCCGCCGCCCGCGACCCTTACGCGTACGACACGTTGAACCCGCGCGTCTACGAGATCATCCTGCCTGTCCTGAAAGAAATCGTGGATGTCTTCAAGCCCAAATACGTCCACATCGGTCACGATGAAGTGGCCGCGCAGGATCGCGGTGCGTTTCCTGGACGCGACAACGGCAAGGTGATTGGGCTCGAGAAACTGATCGTGGATCACGCCACGCGCCTGCACGATTACCTGAAAACCCTGAACGTCGGCACGATGATCTGGCACGACATGGTGCTGAGTGAAGCGCACCGCGACAAGATCCTGCCCAACCTGCCCAAAGACATCGTGATCGTCAACTGGCATTACGCCGCCGCCAGCCAGTACGAAACCTTCAGGCTCGCCAGGGACGCCGGATTTCAAACGTTGGGCGCGTCGTGGTTCGCGCCCCAGAACCCGGAAGCGATGGCGAAGGCAGTCGTGCAGGAACGCGCGCTCGGGGCGGTGCAGACGCGCTGGACGGGCTACTTCGGTAACACCGCCATCTTTGACGGGCAGACCGAACAGGGACTGGCCTACGTCAACGCGGGCGCGAGCTTCTGGAACCCGGACGCACCGATCGGGAACGGCGAGAACGCCAGCTTCTTTCGCGACGCCAACAAACCCGTCAGCTTCACCGGCATTCCCGGCGCGATGCTCGATCTGACATCTCTGGTGACGCGCCAACTGACCGACATTGACGAGACGCAATGGATTCAGAAAGGTGCGGGAATCGACCTGTCCAGCCTGCCGACTGGGGCACAGAAGCTCGGCGCGTACAGCTTTCACGTTTCGGGCGCGATCATGCTCAAAGGCGCGCGACCCGCCGCTCAGGATCTGCCCGCCAGCGCCACCCTCGAGATCGGCGCGAAGGCCGCCGCCATCGCCTTCCTGCACACGACCGGCTGGACGAGCGCCATCACGAGCCCGCGCACCAGAATCGGCGCGTACACGATCCAGTACAGCGACAACACCAGCCTGATTGTGCCTTTGGAGTACGGGCGCAACATCACCGGCTGGACGGACGTGACGCCCAAAACCATCGTCTACGACCAGGCGTGGCGCGGCAAGACCAAAGATGGTCTGGACGTGGGATTGACCGCCTGGGTCTGGACGAACCCGAACCCGACCAAACCGATCCAGACCATCACCCTCTCGAGCGAGGGCTTGCAGTCCAACCCGACGCTGATCGGCGCGACCTTGCTCGAGCGTGCGCCCTGAAAGAACACCGTCCAGCACGCGAATCTTAAAATGCGTCTGCGACGGTGTTCTCGCGCGATAAGCTGGACTCGAGGAACAACCTGCATGGCTGAATTTGAAAACCAGTGGCCGTTTTCCATCTCGAGCATTCGCGGGTCTGTAGGGGCGCAATTCATTGCGCCCTGCCGTGCGTCCCACGTTGCCGCTCGACTTGAAGCGCATCTGGGCGCGATTGATCGAGCCCCTACGGAATTCGTCGATGGGCTCGAGAACCCGGAGCGCCCCGCGTGAGCGCACCGAGCGTGACCAAGGCCGATCTGGCGCGCGGTACTCGAGCCAGACTGAACCGGACGCTGTTGATCGCGTACAGCTTTCTGCTGCCCGTGATGGCGGTGAAACTCGTGTACACCTTCTGGCCGATCCTGTTCGGCACGTACCTGGCGTTCACAGATTCCAACGTGCTGGAAACAAAATTCGTGGGCTTGAAAAACTTCCGCGAGCTCTTCGGCATCGGCGAGTTCGCCGCCAAGGGCGCGGATCGGGATTTCTGGTTCGGGTTGACGAATTCCCTGAAATACGTGCTGATCGTGCCGGTGATTCAGTTCTTCGGGATCGGGCTGGCCATGCTGGTCAACCGCCAGATTCCGATGATCGGGTTGTTCCGCACGGCTTTTTACGTGCCGGTGGTCACGTCTTTCGCGGTGGTCGGCTTGATCTGGGGTTGGATGTACAACCAGTTCGGGCCGGTCAATTTCATCCTGACCAGGTTGGGGTTGATGGATGCCAAAAACCCGACCAACGTGCTTTCCAACCCGAAGCTGGCGCTTCTGGCGATCATGTTCGTGACGCTCTGGAAGGGCGTCGGCTATTACATGGTCTTGTACCTGGCGGGCTTGCAGGGCATCGACCGGAGCCTTGAGGAGGCCGCCGTGGTGGACGGTGCTTCGCGCTGGCAGGTCTTCTGGAACGTGACGCTGCCGGGGTTGCGCCCGACGATTCTGGTGTGCAGTTTGCTATCGACCATCAGCGCGATCAAGGTTTTCGAGGAGATCTACGTCATGACCTCCGGCGGGCCGGCGGGCAGCACGTACACGGCGATGTTCTTCGTGTACGCCAAGGGCTTTCAGGATTTCCGTTTCGGCTACGCCGCCGCCGCTGGTCTGGTGATCGCGGTCGTCAGTTTGTTTTTTGGTGTCATCAATTTTCGTTTGACCCGAGGGAACCAGGCCGCATGAGCCACGATTTCAGTACAACCCACAGTCGTCCTGGGAATTGGTCGTTTCGTCGGGAACACCGTCCGGCACGCAATAAATCGAAGCTCGAGAACACTGTCCCAGACGGTGTTCTCGAGAACGACGCTGGAGGTTCCGCGTGACCACCAGCAACGACCTCGAGATGCTGCGGCAATTCCGGGCGCGCAAACGCACCAGGGCGGCGCTGGCGAATCTGATCGTGTACGCCGCCTTGATCGCGATTGCCATCATCGCCATCTACCCGTTTTTGTGGACGCTCGTGACCAGCCTGGAAACCAAAGGTGGCCTGGCCTTCGAGTTTCCGCCGCCCTTGTTGCCTTCCGCGCCGGGTTTGCGGAATTACACGGACGTGTTCAGCCTGATCCCGGTCGGGCAGCAGGTCTTGAACAGCCTGATCATCTGCACGCTCGGCGTGGGCGGCAGCGTGCTGCTGGCGGCGCTTGGGGCGTACCCGTTGGCCAAGATGAACTTCTGGGGTCGGGATTTCATCTTCTACGCGATCCTGGCCACGCTGGTCTTGCCGAACGAATCGGGCCTGATCGTCAACTACATCACGACCGTCAAGCTGGGCTTGCTGCGAAGCGTGCCGGGGCAGTTCGCGGCCATCATCCTGCCCGCGCTCTCGAGCACGGTCGGGTTGTTTTTGATGCGTCAGGCGTACCTGTCCATTCCCCTGGAATTGCTCGAGGCGGCGCGAATGGATGGCGCATCTGAACTGACCGTCTGGCGGCGCATCATGCTGCCTTTGACCATGCCGACGATTGCGGCCTTCAGCATCCTGCAGTTCGTGGCGTTCTGGAACACGTTTTTGTGGCCCGTGATCGTGCTGCGCGACCGCAACCTGTACCCGTTGTCGGCGGGCTTGCTGGATCTGGCGGGCACGTTTTCTACCAACACGCGCGCCATCAGCGCGGGCGCGGTCTTGCAGATCATTCCGATCATCGTGATTTTCTTGTTCTTTCAGCGGTACTTCATGCGCGGGCTCGAGGGCGCGGTCAAGGGCTAGCGTGATGAAACGGTGATTGAGGGAACATAAGCTGAGATCAATGCGAGTCCTGACGCGCGAACCGCAAAAACTCTCGATCCGTCTCGATCCGGTGGGCGCGTTGGTCGCGGGATCGCTGTGCGTCGGCATCGGTGCGTTCAGCATCTCGATGCGGCTCGATCCGGTTCTGTTCGCGTTCGGCGCGGTGTTCGTGGTGTTTGGAGGGTTTTGCTTCTGGAGGATGCGCTTCGTGATCCTGACCATCAACCTTCGGGATCAACGCGTGTTGATCGAACGTTGGGGCGTGCCCGGAAAAGACCAGCGAACCTTCCCGGTCTCGGAGTTCTCGGGTCTGGCGCTCGAGAAGCGTCAGCACAGCTTCGACGGCGAATCCGAAGGCTCGAGCTACCGCCTGTCCGTGAACACATCCAGAGGCAGCACGCCGCTGGTCGAGGATTTCGATTTTGACCGCAGGAGCAAACTGGCTGCCGTGAAGCTGGTGCAGGAGTTTCTGGATTCCGGGGAATCCTCGGCGTGATCGAGCCGAACGCGCGCAGAAACGGTTGATCTCGAGGGAACACCGTCCAGCACGCGAGTCATAAAATGCGTGCTGGACGGTGTTCCTTACTATCGGCTCGAGAATTCGCCCAGCTTGAACTATTCCTTGAAATTGTTGACGTGCGAGCGGTTGTACGGTTCAGCCCCGACGGACAACCCGGAAAAATCGTTGCCGCGACCCTGCCACTGGCTGTCGTAACCGCTTCTGGAATTCCGAAATTCGCTGATGCCGGAAAAGCGTTGGTTCACGAAACGAACGTTAGAGATCGTCGTGCCCTGGCTGTCGTCGGTAAAGATGCCCGTCACGAACGAATTGATCGTGCCATCTTTGAAGGTGTTGTCGTGGCTGGCGGCCAGGCTCTGACCGAAGACGGGGTTCAGTCCGGCGTAAGCCGGGTCAGCCCATTCGGTGGTGATGCCGATGGACGTTCTGAAGCCCGCGCTGCCGGTCAGTCCCTCGCTCGGCCCGATCTGGAAGCGTTCAAAAACGCTGCGGCGCGTCCAGTGTTCGACGTAAATGCCGGTGTCGGTGTCGTCGATGCTCAGGTCTGAAAACCTGGAATCGTTGGTGTTGCCGCCCGTCCACAGGCCCATCCAGCCGCAGTTGTGCAGGCGCACGCGCTCCACGCTGGCGTTGACGCCGACCCACAGGCAGGCTTCGCTCTTGCCGTTGTTCGAGGCGCGCGGCGTGCGGTAGACGTTCTTGATGTCGCAATCCTCGATCACGGCGGGCGTGCGCAGGTGAACCGTGTAGACCTGATCGCCGAAGGTGTGAGCGAACACGCCGTAATCGAGCACGTCGCTGACGGCGCAGCGCCGCACCACCAGCCCGTCGGAGTTGAGGGCCTTGATGCCCGCGTCAATGGCGCGGTTGCCGTAGATGGTCACGTCCTCGATGCTGAAACGGCTGTTGTTGGTTCCGGCGATGCGCACGGCGGCCCGCGCGACCCTGGGATCACCAATTGGGCCGTCTCGAGCGCCCGCGGTCCTGTTTTTGATGTCGAACCAGAGGCCGTGAACGGCAGCGCCCGGAGCGCCCTGATCCGAATCGAACTCGAGCCCGAAGGTCAATCGGGCATCGCCGACGTGGGCGGCCCAGACGCGGTGCGCGGCTCCGGCCTTGACGGGGCTGGCGTTGTCGTACAGGCCGTCGGTCAGCACGATGTCCTTAGGGGTTCCGGAGGTGAACTGGCGGATGAATTCAGCGGTGTTGGACACCCGCACGGCGTCGGTAGGCACCTGGTACGGCTGGGGTTCTTTCGGCGGCGCGATGCTGACGGTCTCCCAGGGTCGTTCGGGCGAGTACAGGTTCGGGCTGCACGACTGAACGAAAACGATCAGCAAGACCGATGGGATGAACAGCGCGAGCAGGATCTTCAGCACGAGCTTCAACATACCCGGCGCGGGTTCACGCTGTCTGGCGGTGGCGGGCTGAAGCTCGAGCATGACGCGTCCATCATAGGGTGGCGTCCGAAGTCTTCTGGTGCTCGAGTCACCGTCCGGGCTGACATCCGCCCTGCGGTCGCGAGAAAACCCCGAGGGATAAACAATGAGTCAGGCGCGCGCTTTTCGTGCATCCAGTCAGTGTTTCGTGATATGAGTTCGTGTTAAATGCGCACCTATGAGATCTGAGCGGCACGGCTCATCCCGTACCAAGTTCGTCCGAAGCCCGTTTTTTCAGGCCAGGGGTGTTTCGTCGTGGGCGCTGGTCGCGACGGTTCTGCTCGGCGCGATGGTCGTGCTGATCGCGCAGGGGTTCGCGCTGCCCGCCGGGCTGGTCGAATTTCTCAGGAACCTGCCGTTTCGCAACCCGTGGTTCATCGGGATCAGCGCTTACGCCGGTCTGATGTTGTTTCTCGGGTGTTGCTTGTCCGTGATTCCTCGAGAAGATGATGGTGTCGAAGCCTGAGTTCTTTGCTGGAATCCCGTCTTGAACGCATCGCCCGGTGATCGCCGGGCGATGCGTTGTTCCAGGTGCTGGAAGGTGTCTCGAGGCCGGTTCGGGTTCGAGCCGTTTTGCGTTCTCGAGGGTGCGAAGCTGTAAGTATCTCGAGGCTCGCCCCAGGAAACGGAGCCTGGATCAACTTTTCTTCACAAAGAAAGACCGTCCGGCACGCAAAATACTGTCTATGGAACAGAATGATCCCGTCCTGGACGGTCTTGGGATCAATCAATCACGGCCAATTCGGGCGTTCAACCCGTTCTGCACGGCCTCTCGAGAACTGTGTCAATCGCGCGGCTTGCCGAAGACCTGCGTCCAGTACGGACGGTTCTGCGCGTTCAGCACGTAGCTGATGCCGATTTCCGTCAAATCAGCCGCCATGATGTTGACGCAGTGCGGGTGCGACTGCAACCAGGCCGTGACCACCGCGGCGGGCGTCTCCTGACCGGAGGCGATGTTCTCGGCGATGTTCCACCAGGCGTAACCGCTCGAGGTGGCGCGGTCGGCGGGTTTTGAACCGTCCAGCGCGCTTTCGTGCGCGAAGTAATCGTTGAGCGCCATGGCGGCGCTCTGGGCGCGGGCGGCCACGTCGAGTTGCGCGTCGCGGCGCAGGGAATTCAGGGCTCGAACCTGAGCGGGATAGCTTTTGGTGTCGCAGTCGTAACCTCGGGCGCGGGCATCGTTGGTCAGGCGCAGCACGTCGTCCTCGAAGCTGGCGTTGCCGGACAGCGTTCCGGTACGCAATTTGAGCGTCTGCGTCAGGCGTCCCGAGGGCGCGCTCAGTTCCAGCGAGACCGCATACTGACCGGGCGCAAAGATCTTGTGTACGACCAGACCGTCGGCGCTCGTGCCGTCGCTGAAGTTCCAGTGCGCGGTCGTGAACGGCGCGTAGACCACGCTGGTGCGCGCGTCGAACATCACGCGCGTGCCCGTGTCCACCAGCACGGTCATGCGGGCGCGTTCCGGCCCGGCGTCCACGGCCCGGATCGGAATTTCACCCTGGGAGCGCGCACCGTTCGGGAAGCGCACCTCGAGCCGCGCGCGGTACTCGCCGGGACGATAAAACGTGTAGCGCACTTTCGGGCCGCTGCCGACGCTGCCATCGCCGAAATTCCAGGCGTAATTGGCGCTTTTGTTGTTGCTGGTCGCCTCGAAGGTCACGGTCAGCGGTGCGCTGCCGGACGGCGGTGAAACCGACCATTGCACGCCGCCCGATTGCTCGAAGAGCGCCGGACGGTGCGATACCTGACTTTGAACGACCTGGGGGTTTCGTCCCGAGGACGCCAGACAGGCTCCAATCAATCCGATCCAGATCAACGCTCGCCGCACGCTTTCAAGATACGCGAGCCCAGGTTTTCGGTCGGTGATAAACCACCCGCGTCGGCTCGAGGCCGAATCAGACCCCGTCGTGAGCGCGCACTGAATAAAGAACACCGTCCAGGACGGTGCTCTTGGCGCATCGCGCTGGACGGTGTCGGGTCATCGCCCGAGGCTTGCACGACCTGGCGCGGCTCGAGCCGATAGAATCGAAATGATGAAGGATTCGTTGCGGGCTCAGGTTCGCGTTCCCGCCACCATCGCCAACCTGGGCTCGGGCTTCGACGCGCTGGGTCTGGCGATGGGCTTGTGGCTCGAGGCGAGCGCGGAACGATCCAATGCGGATCACTTTTTGTACGACGGCGAGGGCGCGATCGCGGACACGCCAGAAAACATGATCCACCAGGGTTTCCGGGCGGCCTTCGGAGCGCTCGGGCTCGAGCCCCCGATGGTCACGATCCGCGCCCACAATCCGATCCCGTTGGCGCGCGGTCTGGGTTCGAGTTCCGCCGCGCTGGTGGCGGGTGCGGCCCTGGCGGACGCGATGCTGGGCGGCAAGCTGGGACGCGACGGCGTGCTGCGCGTCTGCGCGGAACTCGAGGGACACCCGGATAACGTCGCGCCCGCCGTGCTGGGCGGCTTCACGGCGTCCGCCATGAACGATTCCGGCCCGGTCAGCCTGAGTTTGCCGCTGCCCGCCGACTGGCACGTCCTGGTGGCCGTTCCGGAGCGCGAACTGCTGACTTCTCAGGCGCGCGGCGCGTTACCCGACGCGTACTCGAGAGCCGACGCGGTCTTCAACCTCTCGCGGGCGGCGCTGTGGGTCGCGGGCATCGCTACGGGGCGCTTCGAGGTGCTGCGTGAAGCCTGCCGCGACGCGATCCACCAGCCGTACCGCGCGCCGCTCGTGCCGGGGTTGCAGCGCGCCATAGACGCCGCGATTGACGCTGGGGCGCTGGCGGCCTTCCTGTCGGGCGCGGGGCCGTCCGTGGCCGCCATCGCCCAGGAGCCGGAAGCGGTGGTGCGCGCCCTGAACGCCTACAGCCCGCGCGTGCTGCGGTTGCGCCCGGCCAGCGGTTACGAATCGAGCCTCGCGCAGGAGCCCATCCGTGGAAGGTAACCTGCGCGAAACCTCGCTCGAGAGCGTGCTGGAACTGATTCACGTCACCCAACAATCCGGCCTGGTGACGGTGGATGCCGACGTGCCGCTGACCCTGCACCTGGCGCAAGGCGAAGTTCAGTCCGGCGGCATCCTGGACTGGACGGACCTGGACGCGGTTCGCAGCTTCAAGCTGCACGAACAATCCGGCACCTTCCGCTTTCAGAAGGACGCCATCAATCCCAGCCCGACCGCTTTCAAACTGCCGTTTTCGACGTTCGTGACCGAATGGGCGCGCATCAACGACGAATGGGATCGGTTGCGCAACGCGATCGATAGCCCATCGCGCGTGATTGAGTACGTCGGGCCGCCCGCGCCGGAACCGTCAAAATTCGCGGGTGGCAAGTCCATCCGGGCGCTCTCCAGGGCGCTCAATGTAAGCGTCCTGAGCCTGACCGAAGAGGCCGTTCGCGGCCTCGAGAACAAGACCCTGAACCTGACGCCGCGTTACGCCTGGCACGGTTTGCGCGTCCAGCACGCGTCCTCGAGCAAGGTCGAACGCTTGCCGCTGACGCGCTTGCTGTCGGACCTGCCACCGTACCTGGATGGCAAACGCAACCTGGGCGACCTGATCAGCATCGGCTTCAAACCCGAAGTGCTGCGCATCTGGCTGGTGACCGCGTTGCGCAGCGGCGAGGTCAGCGTTTCCGGTCGCGGCTGGTTGCTTCGAGACCTGACCTGGGAATTCGAGAAGCAGCGCGGGTAACGGGGTTTGGATTGAGCCTCTCGCGATCTGCGCCCGAGACCACCGCCCCGATTCGAGCATCGCTGATGCACGGCGACACCGTCCAGCACGCATTTTCTGAACCACGTGCTGGACGGTGTCAGCTGCAATCGCTTCTCGGGAACCTGACCGAGCCCTGACGCATCAGAGAACTAGAATGACGCTCGTCATGGATCTGCGCCTGGCCGTCCCGAGCCTCGAGTCGCTCGAGGACATCGCGCTCGTCTCCATCGCGCGTTCCGACCGGGATGCGAGCAGACGAGATGGGGCCTTCGATGAACTCGTGCGGCGGCACGCGCCCAGATTGCACGCCGTTGCCAGCCGGATTGTAGGCCGCGAGGAAGCCCACGATGTCGTCCAGGACGCGTTCGTGAGCGCCTACCGAGCGATCGGCTCGTTCCGCGATCAGGCGCAGTTCACGACCTGGATGCACCGCATCACGCTGAACTGCTGTTACGCGCGGCTGCGCAAGAACCCGAACGCCGCCAGCGACCTCTCGATGCCCGCCGAAGTCAGCGATGACCGCCCCAGCCCGGTCGAGACCGCCGAACGGCGCGACCTGCGCGCTGCCCTGGAGCGAGCATTGCAGAACATCAAGCCCGAATTCCGCGAGACCTTCGCGCTTGTCGAGTTCGGCGACCTCGATTACGCTGAAGTTGCGGACGTGCTGAACGTCGAAGTCGGCACCATCAAATCGCGCATGTCGCGCGCCAGGGGTGCGCTCCGCGAGATTCTCGAGGCGGAAGGGTACAGGCCATGAACGAACCCGAGCGGAATCTGGAAGGATTGAACGCCGAGGACGCATCCTGGGCGCGGCTCCTGTCCGGCGCGAGCCGACTGAGCGCCGCCGACGAAAACGCCGCCGATGCCGTGATGGCCGGTTTGCGCTCGGAGCGCGCGCGCCTTCAGGAAACCTCGAGCGATGACTGGGATCGGGCGCTCTCGAGGGCGGCAGCCCTGCGCAAATCGGACTTCGCGGCGGTCAGACCCGCGCTACAGGCCGTTCATACCGAACGCCAGCGCCTCCAACACAGACGCCTGGTGCTGTCCCGCGTGATCGCGGGTTTCGCGGCAGCCGCCGTGATCGCGGGAGCGCTGGTGCTGCGCGCCCCAGCCACCGCCGACCCGAGCGAGGCTTACACCGCCTACCAGGAAGCCAACCAGGGCTGGTGAGCATGAAACCGCTTCCTCTGCGTTTCTTGCTGGTCGCGGTCGCGCTTTCGTGGGTGATCGCGTTGGCGCAAAATGCGATCACCGCGCCGTTGCGTCCAGCGCCTTTCTTTGCGAACTCCCTCGAACGCGAGGCGAAGATCAAACTGACCGGAACGGTTTCGCAAACCGTGAGCTTCCCGCCGAGCAAAAACCCGGAACGCTCACTGCCGGAATTGCCGCCGCCGCCGATCACGGAACCCCAATTGCTCCGCCACAACTTCCGAGCCACCATCGAAGCCGGTGAATTGATCGCCGGGCGTGAAACCTGGCGCTTGACCTTGCAGGCCACCAACCCGGACGCGCCCAGCTTTCACTTCTGGATCGACCGCGAATGGCTGGTTCGCCTCGGCTACGAGGAGATGGATTCGAGCGGGATCGTCACGGACAGTGCGCGCTTCACCAGTCTGGACGGTGCGCCAAAAGTCCTCAAGAATCCGCGCCGCCTGAACCGCTACACCTTCGACCCGTCACTCGAGGCGACCGTCCTGACCGCCCTGCCTGGCCTGAGTCTGCCCAAAGGCTTTCACATCGTGGGCTTGCGCCCGCGCGAGGTCAACGGTCAGCAGGGGCTCGAGGTGCGCGCCTCGAACGGACTCTCCGGGATGGTGCTGGTACTTTCACCCGTTGCGAACCGCGCCGGGCTGAAGCTGGCGGTTCGCAACGTGTCCGGCACGTGGTTGTGGGTGGTCGCGAACATGCCCAAAACGGAACTGGATCGCGTGGCCAACAGCCTGATGTCGGTCGATCAGGTCGGGTTGGGCAACCTGATCGCGGATCGCCCGCGCTGAAGCCGCCCTCTGGTCGATCGAGCTTCAAGAATACCGTCCAGGAGCGCGAACAGCCCGTGAGGTGCTATTTTGTGAGCAAGAACGGTGTTCCTCGAGAACTCAGTATTGCGTACTGGACGGTCTTGTCTCAGGGCATGAACGATTGCCCAGACGGCCCGAGATCATCCTCAAATCGAGCGAAAGCGGTTGCGGATTACCCCGAACATCGCTGCAAAATGTCGCTCAACGATTCGATGGTTGTGGCGCCGCAATCCCGGTGGCGGCTTTCGCACCATCTTCCGAAAGCCTGGTCAGGCCCTCATTGGAGAGGTAATGACCGTATTCTTTCAGGGCGCTTCGCACGTCGGTCTTGTTCATCACGGCTCCCAGCACCCGAGCTCCGGTCATCACCAGCGAATCCACGGTTCGCGCCACCGATTCCTGCGCGGTTTTACCGGCCTCGATCACGACCACGACGCCGCTCACCAGTGGCGCAATCACCAGCGAATCGGCCACCAGCAATGCTGGCGGTGTGTCAACCAGGATCACGTCATAGGCGTCCTTCCAGCGCTCGAGCAGGTCAACGAAACGCTCCTGCGTGATGACCTGCGCCCCAGCGCTGGACGCGAACGCAGGCATCAGGTACAGGTTCGCAGACAACTGAAATGCTTCGGCGCTGTCGCGCAGCATCAGTGCGCTCTGCAAATTCGCCCCAGCCTTCGAAAGGTTCTGATCCGACCCGGCCATGCGCCGCATGACATCCCCCCAGATGATCATCTGGCTGGGTTTGCGAACGTCGGCGTCCACGATCAACACCCTGCTTCCCGACGCGGCGAACGCCTGCCCGAGGGCCGCAGTCAAACTGGACTTGCCCTCGCCGGGAGCGGCTGAAGTCAACATGATGACCTTCGGTTTTTGATTGGCCAGAGTGGTATTCAGGTTCGCCACCACGAACTGCAAGGCGTTCGCCGAAGCGCCTTTGGTCATGGCGCTTCGGATACCGTTCTCGGGAAGTTGACGAACCCGCGGGACTCGAGCCATCTCTCCCAGGCCGATGGTTCGCAGATCCGATTCGTTTTCGATGCGCGCCTTGACGAGCGCCGCGCGGATGACCGTGAACAGCACCGCCAGCAAGGTCGCCACGAACGCCAGAAGCACGGCGTCGCGGGCCGGACGTGGGGACACGGGATCGAGCGGCGGAACCGCCTCGGCCACGACGCTCAGGCTTCCCAGGGCCGCGCGGCTCAACAGCTGCACGCCGTTCAACTCGCTCAGGCGCGCCGCGCGCAGATCGAGCAAGGATCGCTGCTGAAAGGTCGGAACCTTGCCGATCACCCCGAGCTGAGCGAGCTGCGCGTCGATGTCCTTGATGGCGCTCTCGAGCGCCGCACGCGAAGCGTTGACGGTGCGCATGGCGCGCTGCGTGTCCCAGTCAATCAAGGCATCCGCTGCAAAATTGGCCAGCGCCGCTGCCACCTCGGGGTTGCGATGCTCCGCCCTGAGGGTGTAATTGCCGTTCAAGGAGTAATCGTCAACCTTGCCGCTCAAGCTGAAACCATCGGCTTTCTGGCGACGGATCGAAGCCTCGAGCCTTTTTTTCAATTCGGCCTTCTGGGCCAGTGATGCCGCCTGGATGCTGTCAACGCGATTCTCGATCTGTCGCAACACCGTCAGGCTCGAGAGGGCGCTGTCCAGCGTGCCATTGGGCAACGGCGGGGCGCTCACCAGCGTGGCGTTCACCACCTGATTACCGGTAGCGTTGTTGGCTGCCACCAGCTTGACGGACGCCGAATACATCGGTGCTGGCATCCGAAAAATCAGGTAGCCCAACACACCAAACACGACCGGCACCAGTACCAGGTAACGCAACTGCGCGACCAGCACTCGGGCGATGCGCCGAAGATCGATCTCGTCTCTCGACGGCGATGGATAAGAAGGAATCGAGTTCACCGTTGAAGTATAGCCATCAAAGTTCAGCACAGATTTAGGAACCTGAGCGCATCAGGCCCGATCCTACGCCAAGACGCTATTTTGCAATTTCCGAAGCCCTCAAATCCGGAAATCCAGATGAAACGCACCGAAAAACGAATTGGATTGCTCGAGACAAAAGTCCCGCAAGCGAATTAACTATTTCATAGTCAACGGAAGCAAATAAAAGTAGCTTGACAAACGTGTTGCATATTTCACCAGCCCTGATTGCCCTTCTCGTTGCAACCCTGCTGGTGCAGGGTTGCAACGTCAACAGCGCCCTCCCTAACCCTCCCGCGCCCTCGCCCGTCGCGCCTCCCGCACCACCTGCCTCACCAACACCAAAAGTCGAGTTCGTCAACGTAACCGAAAATCAGACCCTCAAAGGCCAGATTCCCGCGCCCGGCGTCAAGATTCTCAACGCCAGCACGAAATTAATCGTGACCGAACTCAGAAAAAGTGACGCGACCCTGCTACAAACCAGCAGCGTGACCACCGGCACGAGCTGCGTGACCAATCCTTGTGGCACGTGGGACACGGCAAAATACCCTGATGGTTCGTATTTCGTGCGCATTATCGCAACCCTAAGCGATGGCAAAGAGATGACAGCACAACTTGGGTTCAAGATCGCGAACACTACAGTTCCACCGCCGCCAGCGGTAGAACTGGTCTTCGTGAACATCACCGAAGGTCAGGTGTTCAAAAGTACCGTCCAATCGCCAGGCGGAAAGATCCTCAACGCCGCGACGAAATCTATCGTCACGGAATTGAGAAAAAGCGATGCAACTTGGCTGCAAGACACGACCGTCGCGAGTGGGGCTGGCTGCGTGATCAACCCCTGTGGTGCGTGGGACACGACGAAATATGCCAACGGCGCGTATTTTGTCCGTCTGGTAGCGACCCTGACAGATGGGAAGCAGATCGTGGCACAGCGCAATTTTGAGATCTCCAACGTTATGCCACCTCCGCCCGCACCGCCACCACCCGCATCACCACCCGCCCCTCCGCCGTCTCCACCACCGGGTCCCGGATACGCGACCCCACCGACCGCACCGCAGCCGTACACGCTGCCCGCAAATGCGGTGCGCGTGACCAACACGGCAGATTTCATCAAACAATTCACCAGTTCTTCCGCCAAAGACATCGTTCTCGAGAACGGCACCTACGACAATCCCGCGCCAGTCATGGCTGCCGCGCCGCACCGCATCTGGGCCGCGCAGCTCGGCGGAGCGCGCCTGAGGTTCGGGCTGGCGTTTGAATCCAACTTTTCCTCGGCGGGCGCTGCCGTTCACGGTCTGAACTTCGACATCACCAACCCCGCGACCACCTCCAATTCTGCCGTGATTCGCATCGCGCAAGCCCCCAACACCAACGTCACCATCGAGGACGTAACCATCAACGGGAATCGCAGCGTCAACGCTGGAATTCAGGCCTTCAACTCGAGCGGCCTGGTGGTTCGGCGGTGCGCGATTTCGGACGTGTACGATGCCGGTATTTTGCTTCAGGGCTACGGCAACGTGGCCTACACCTACGTCCCAAACCAGACGCCGCTGATCGAGGACTGCGATGTCAAGAACGTCTACCGCGACCTTCGCGGTTCGAATAACGGGAAAAGCGAAGCCTGCATGTGGATCGGCGTGACCGCTACAGTCCGCCGGGTGCGATTGCAAAATTGCGGCTGGATGGGCTTGTGGACGGGCAGTAACGCCAACAACGCCAGGTTTTCGGACCTGACCATCCTCGATACGGACAAAGGCATCTACGTCGAACATTGGACGCGCAACACGATCTTTGAGCGCTTCCAAATCGGCCCGTTGACGGGCACTGCAGGGCCAGCAGGAATTCACACCAGGCTCGGGATCATCACCGAATGGGCTGATCCTGCCTACACGGGCCTGAATCCTGTTCCCGGAGAAAGTCTGGCCGCCAGCCACAGCAATACCATCCAGAACGGCTTTATCAGCTCTTATTTAGCGGGGGTTTTCACTGATGACGCTGAAGGAACGGCGGTTTCTGGTGTGACATTCGCGAACCAGCGCTTCACCGGAATCAGTGAATTCCGCAATGACAAAACCAAATACGACACGGTCTGGCAAAATCAGGGCAACAATTTTTCTGGGATAGCATCCGGCGCTACCCAATACACCCGCCATCACATCAACGACTATTCTGGCTCAGTGCCTTGAGACTCGAGAATCGTGCAGTTCGAGGCTTCATTTTCTCGGGTGTTACTCGAGACTTGCCTGCAATGGTTCGAGTATTTCTCAGGCCCAAATGGCTTGGATGCAGGTGATCGCGAGGATTCACCTGAATTCATTCCCGGCTTGATTGAAGCACGGACGCGTATACAGCTCTCGTCTGATCAAACATGCGTTGCGCGGTGAAATCGGCCTCGTACCGTTCCCGACTGGCGCGACCAAAGCGTTCACGCATGGATTGATCATTCACCAAACGCTCCAGGGCGATGCGCAAGGCTTGAGTGTCGGATCTCGGAACGAGAAGCCCATTTTGCCCACTCTGTACCAACTCGGATATACCACCAACGTCGGTAGCGACGATCGGCAGCCCAGCTCGCATGCCCTCGAGAATACTGATCGGTAATCCCTCCCAGTTCGTCGAAAGGGCAAAAACATGGGTTCGCGCAAGAATCTCTGGAACGTCCTTCCTAGAACCTAGAAACTCGATCCGATTGGCAATTCCCAGTTCGCCTGCCAGCGACTCGATATGGGTTCGTGATGAGCCATCACCGATCAACACAAGACGCCAGTTTCCCTGGACACCTTTTAGGGCGCGCAACAAAGTCTGATGGTCTTTTTGCGGTGCGAAACGAGCTACCATGGCGATGCGAACCTCATCGCCAACCCCCGGCATTGCACGATGAGGCGTGTCTTCAATGCCATTCCAGACGACCGTCATGCGTTTGGAGGACGCGACATTGTGATTGAGCGCCAGACGTTGATCCGTCTTTGAAACTGTGATGATCTGATCGGTCAGCCGCCCAAAAGCGAACTCGCTCGGAAGAGCCAGCATTTTTCGTTTCCACGAAACACCATCCGCAAAAGCCCAGCCGTGAGCCGTGAAGACCGAGGGGATACCGACCATTCGTGCCCCGATTCGGCCAACAATTCCAGCTTTTGAGGAGTGGATGTGTACCAGATCAGGTCGCAGACGGCGCAATAGGTCGGCAATCTCGAGGGTCGCCCTGAGATCGTTAACTACATGCAAGGGTTGCATCAGGTGCTTGATCGGGATGAATTCGACCCCGGCCTCTCGCGTTGCACTCTCAAGCGCGTTGTCTTCATCGATTCCAGCGGCGACACCGACGACTTCTGAACCAAAATGCCCGACTAGAGTATTGAGGTGCGATTGCGCCCCACCAGGTTCAGATCGTGTAATCAAATAAAGAATTTTCATGTTTTAATGACCTCAATTAACATGTTTGCGTGTCGAAACAAGTTTGAAATCGCGCAAGATAGTGTCCGTTAGCAAAATACTGAGAAATACTATTCTAGATGGATACTGAAACACATAATACAATTTCTGTTAAACTTTTAATTTTC
>CAXTKV010000013.1:23824-43515 GCA_964244895.1 uncultured Deinococcales bacterium | reverse complement strand
GCTGTTCTACGGCGTGGTCTGGAGCGCGGACGGCAAAGCGCTGTACGCCTCTGCGGGCGGCAACAACAAGATTCGCAGCTACCGCTTCGACGGCAAACTGCTGACCGAGGGCGCACCCTTCATCCTGGGCGATCTCTCGAGCCCGATCTTCCCGGCGGGACTGGCGCTATCGCCGGACGGCAAGACGCTCTACGCGGCGCTCAACTACGGCAACGCGCTGGCCGCGATCGACACGACGCGGCGCAACGGCCTGGGCGTCAAGTACCTGAAATTTGGTCAAGCCTCGAGCGACACGGGCAAGGTCACGCTGCCCTACGCGCTCCAGATGTCCAAGGATGGCAAGACGCTCTACGTCTCGCACACCAACATGAAGACCGTCAGCGCAATCAGCACGGAAAAGCTCGAGTTGATCAAGAAAATTTCTATGGGCGACCAACCGAGCGGCATGACCCTCTCCGGTGACGGCAAGACGCTCTACGTCGCCAACGCCAATTCGGATACGGTCAGCCTGGTGGACACCGCCAGCAACGCGGTGCGCGCTCAGATCAACCTGCGCCCCTACGATGGCGCGCCGTTCGGCTCGATGCCGAACGCGCTGGCGCTGTCCCCCGACGACAAGACGCTCTACGTCGCCAACGGCGGCAACAACGACGTGGCGGTGGTCGATCTGGGCAGCAACAGGGTGCGCGGCCTGATCCCGACGGCCTGGTACCCGAGCGCCGTGACGCCGTCCAGGGACGGCAAGTTCTTGTACGTCGCCAACCTCAAGGGTCTGGGGGCTGGCCCCAACCCGCTCGGCCCGATCGACGGCGTGGACAGGCCAGAGGAGCAGTACATCGCCGGACTGGCGCGCGGCACGGTGTCCGTGATCGCCGCGCCGGACGACAAGGCGCTCGCGGCTTACACCGCGCAGGTCGTCAAGAACAACGGTTTCGACGAGACGCGCCAGTCGCTCCTCAAGGGTTCCGCCAGCACCAAAGCCCAACCGATTCCACGGCGCGTCGGCGACCCGAGCGTCTTCAAGCACGTGATCTACGTCATCAAGGAAAACCGCACCTACGATCAGGTGCTGGGCGACCTCAAGGTGGGCGATGGCGACCCGAGCCTGACGCTCTACGGGCAGGATGTCACGCCCAACCACCACGCGTTGGCGCTCGAGTACGGCGTTCTGGACAACTTTTATTGCGACGCCGAAGTCTCCGCCGACGGTCACGACTGGGCGATGGCGGCGGCGGCGGGCGATTACACACAACGCTTCTGGCCGTCCGATTACTCGGATCGCAACCGGGGTTACGACTGGGAGGGCGCGACGACCGCCGCCAACCCGACCAACGGCTTTTTGTTCGACTTCGCCAAGCGCGCGAACATCAGCTACCGCGTCTACGGCGAGTTCTGGGATTACGCCTCGAAGGTTCCGAACGTCAAGCCGTCACCCGCGCAACCCAACCTGGTCGGTCACTGGTCGCCGACCTACCTGGGCTTCGAGATGAGCTACAGCGACCAGGATCGCTTCAAAAACTGGAAGGCGGAATTCGATGGCTTCGTCAAGGGCGGCAACCTGCCGCAGCTGTCCATCGTGGCCCTGCCGCGCGACCACACGGACGGCTCGAGCAAGGGCGCACAGACACCGAAAGCGATGGTCGCGGACAACGACCTGGCCTTCGGCAAGATCGTCGAGGCCGTCTCCAATAGCCCGTACTGGAAGGACACGGTGATTCTGTCCCTGGAAGACGACGCGCAGAGCGGCCCGGATCACGTGGACGCGCACCGCACGATCGCCTTCGCCATCAGCGCCTACAGCAAGCGCAAGGCGCTCGACCACACGCAGTACTCGCAGGTTTCGATGCTGCGCACCATGGAACTGATCCTGGGCTTACCGCCGATGACGCAATTCGACGCCGCCGCGACGCCGATGATCGCGGCCTTCCAGGACGCGCCCAACCTGACGCCGTACAAGGCCATCACGCCCAAGCAACCGCTCGATCAACTCAACACCGATGCCTCGTACAAGTCCAGGGAATCATCGCACTTCGATTTCTCCAGGCCGGATCGGGTCAACGACGCCGTGCTGAACGAGATCCTCTGGCACGATGCCAAGGGCGCGAACGCGCCGATGCCCGAAGTTCACTCGAGCCGCCGCGTCAACCACCCGGCCTGGTGGGAACGCACCCGTTTCGAGCGGTTCATCGCGGGCCGGGCTACCTCGCGCAGCGACGCGGCGACGCGCGCCGTCGTCAGGAATCTCGAGCAGGGCATCGGCGTGAACGGCCTGACGGGTGATCGGATGCGCTGAACAGACTCGCTCGAGAAATGAACTTCACGATGGTCAGGCCATCACGAGAACCTCCGTATTTTCTGGTCTCGAAGCGCACCGGGTCAGCATCAGCCTCGAGAACACCGTCCCAGACGGTCTCATGAAGAACATCGTCTGGGACGGTGTGAACCCGGATCGCCCGAAGTTCAACGAGGGCGAACCATTATTCAGAAAGGGTCATCACGAATGCGCACATTCAACAGCAAGAAGCTTCTTTCGGGCTTGGTCATCGTCGGTGGGTTGGCAGCGGGCGCGGTCGGGGCGGCCAACTCGAGCTTTTTTGGGCTGATCGGGCCGCAACCGGACGGCACGGGCGTCACGCCGAACAGTTGGAAGCTGACACCAGCAGGCCTACAACTCGAGATCGGCGACCGCCCGATGGGCATGGCCTGGAGCCCGGATGGGCGCTACCTGGCGATCGTGAATTGCGGTCAGGGCCTGCAGAGTCTGGCGCTGGTGGATTCGTACACGCGCAAAGTCGTGCAGACGATTCCCTACGCCGCGCCGGAATCCTTGTTCCTGGGCGTGGTCTGGAGTCCCGACGGCAAGAGCCTGTTCGCCTCGGCGGGCGGCAACAACAAGGTGCGCTCCTACAGCTTCGACGCGGGCCGACTGACCGAAGGCTCGAGCATCGTGCTGGGCGACGCCAGCACCCCGATCTACCCGGCGGGACTGGCCATTTCCGGTGACGCCAAAACGCTCTACGTGGCCAACAACCTGGGCAACACGATCGCCTTCGTGGATCTGGCCGCCAGCCGCACCCAGACGACCTTCAAGAGCCTCAAGCTGGGCGATCCGGCCAACGCCAAGGACATCGGGCCGCTGCCGTACGCGCTGCAACTTTCTGCGGACGGCAAGGCGCTTTACGCCAGCCTCTGGAACGGCAAGGGCATCAGCGTGATCGATCCGGCGACCGCCAAGGAAATCACCCGCGTTCAGACGGGCGATCACCCGACGGGCATGGCCCTGACCAAGGATGGCAAAACGCTCTACGTCGCCAACGCCAATTCGGATACGCTCAGCGCCCTGGACACCGCCAGCAACAAGGTCTCGAGCGCGATCAACCTGGCACCTTACGACAAGGCTCCGATGGGTTCGATGCCGAACGCGGTCGCGGTTTCACCGGACGGCAAGACCCTTTACGTCGCCAACGGCGGCAACAACGACCTGGCGGTCGTGGACGCCGCCAGCAGCAAGGTTTCCGGCTTGATCCCGACCGCCTGGTTCCCGAGCGCAGTCGCGGTTTCACCGGACGGCAAGTTCATCTTTGCGGCCAACATGAAGGGCCTGGGCGCGGGGCCGAACCCGGCGGGGCCGGTGCCGGACAAGCGCAACCCGGCGGAGCAGTACATCGCCAGCATGGCCCGTGGCACGCTCAGCATCATCGGCGCGCCCAACGCATCGGAACTCGAGGCGTACACCAAGGCCGTCGTCAAGAACAACGGTTTCGACGAGACGCGCCAGATGCTGACCCGCACGGCGGCCAGCACCGCGCCCCGCGCCATCCCAGAGCGCCCCGGCGATCCTTCGCCGATCAAGCACGTGATCTACGTCATCAAGGAGAACCGCACCTACGATCAGGTCTTCGGCAGCCTCAAGGAAGGCAACGGCGACGCGTCGCTGGAACTCTTCGGGGCGGACGTGACGCCCAACCAGCGCGCGCTGGCGCTCGAGTTCGGGCTGTTCGATAACTTCTACGCGGACGCCGAAGTCAGCGCCGACGGGCACAACTGGACGATGGGCGCGATCGCCACCGATTACGTGCAGAAGAACTGGCCCGCGAATTATTCGCCCAGAGGCCGCGCCTACGATTTCGAGGCGGGTTCGACCGCGCCCGCCCCGACCGGCGGTTACCTGTTCGATTACGCCCAGCGCGCCAAGCTCGATTACCGCAGTTACGGCGAGTTCAACGATTTCACCAGCAGCCCGCCGAACGTCAAGGCCGCCGCCTTCGCGCCCGCGCTCGAGGGCCGGATTTCGCCGATCTTTCCGGGTTATGACATGGGCATCAGCGATCAGGTGCGCTTCGAGGCCTGGAAAAAAGAATTCGACGAGTACGCCAAGAACGGCCAACTGCCGCAGTTGTCGGTGGTGCGCTTGCCCAGGGATCACACCAACGGCACGCGCGTCGGATCGCCGATCCCGGCGGCCTACGTGGCCGACAACGACCTGGCGCTCGGTAAGCTGGTCGAGGCTGTCAGCAACAGCGTCTACTGGAAAGACACCGCCATCTTCGTACTGGAAGACGACGCCCAGAACGGTGCGGATCACGTGGATGCGCACCGCATGCCCGTGCTCGCCATCAGCGCGTACTCCAAGCGCAAGGTTCGCGATCACACGTTTTATTCGACCAGTTCGATGCTGCGCACGATCGAACTGGTTCTGGGCCTGTCGCCGATGACGCAATTTGATGCCGCCGCCACGCCGATGGTCGCGGCCTTCCAGGATGCGCCGAACCTGGCACCCTACAAGGCCGTGACGCCCAAGCAGGCGCTGGACACGCCCAACACGGCGCTGGCTTACGGCGCGGCTGTTTCACAGGGACTCGATTTTTCCCGCGCGGATCGCGCGAATGAAGCCGTGCTGAACGACATCATCTGGCACGCCGTCAAGGGCGAACAGGCCGCCCTGCCCGCGCCAAAAATGGCGTCCCGCCCCAACCCGCTCAACCGCGACGCGATGCGCGAGCACCGCCGCCTGATGCACCCCGCCTCGAACCTCCAGCTCGCCACGCCCGCAGAGCGCAAGATGCTGGAAAACGGCGGGTTCAGCGATCCGTACCGGGCCGATAGCGCCCGCTGAGCCGATACCCAAACAATTCCTAACCCGCGAAGCCCCAAGAAGGTATCTTTTCGAGGCTTCGTTCGTGGAAGTCCTCGCGAGAATCGCGATCGATAGAGGTTGAGCCTGAGGCGGGGGAACGCTCGATCATCGGATCAGACGTTCGCCAGAAGTCTTTGGACGGCACTGTCTCGAGATGGAAGCACGGCGGTCGGCGGTGCCTCGAGATCGCTCGCCGCTGGAACCCGGCCATCGAAGGTTCGTTTCAGATCCGAACCTCGCTCGTGGTTCACGGTTCGAGCCGACGCGAGAACACCGTCCAGGACGCATTTCTAAAAACGTGTCCTGGACGGTGTTCTTACTGCAACGACGATTCGGGTGAAACGTCCGGCATGACGATCCGCGAGACGGGCACGTGAAACGCGAAGCGCACGCCGATGCCGTCCGGGTTGTCCTCGAGGCGCACCGTGCCGCCCTTGGATTCCACGATGCGCTTGACCATCGCCAGGCCCACGCCCGTGCCTTCGACGCTCGGGTCGAGGCGGGTGAAGAGCTCGAAAACTTTGGCGCGCAGGGCGCTCGGAATGCCGGAACCGTTGTCGGTCACGGCGAACTCGAGCCCATCGCGCCAGTCCCAGGAGACGGTGATCTGCGCCTGCGCGCGGTCGGGCGGCATGAATTTAACGGCGTTGCCGATCAGGTTGGCCCAGATCTGGTACAACCTCGAGTGCGGGTAGCGCACGTGCGGCCAGTGACCGGGCAGCGCGATCCGAATGTTTTTGGCCTTGATGGTCGTCTCGAGTTCGTCCAGCACGCCCTGAACGACTGCGCCGACATCGTTGATCTCGTCCGGGTCGTCCACCCGTCCGACCCTGGAAAGTTCCAGCAGGTTGTTGACCAGCGCGCTCATGGTCGCGACGTTGGCGCGCAACCTGGAGACGAAAAACTGGGTTTCTTCGGCATCACCGGCCTCGAGCGCCTCCAAGAGCAACGTACTCATGCCTTCCAGGCTGACCATCGGGGCTTTCAGGTCGTGAGAGACGCTGTAGACGAAGGCTTCCATCTCGGCGCTCTTTTGTTCCAGGGCGGTGTTCTGCGACTCGAGTTCCTCGCGCACGCGTGCGCGCTCGAGCGCCAACCCGACCGTGCCCGCCGCGCGCGCCATCAGTTCGCGCTCTTCCTCGAGCCAGTCGCCGATCCTGGGATCGCGCGCCACCGAGAAGATCGCGACCACGCGTCCGCTGGCGTCCTTGATCGGTTCCAGGCCGACCGCGACCTTGCGGCGGTCGCTCTGGCGGGCGCTCTCGCCGCGGTTGTAGCCCAGTTCGTAGATCGGTTCGCCCGTCTCGGCGATGGTGCGCGTCAAACGCGTGGCCTCGAGCCGCACGCCCTCGCGCCGGAAATAGCCCTTGTAGGCGTCCGGGATTTCGCCCCAGACGCCCATACCGTAAACGCGGTCGCTGGTCAGGCGCAAGGTCAGGATGTTGTCGGCCCGCAGGGCTGGCCCGAGCCATTCCATCGCGGTTTGCGCGACCTGTTCGGCGGTCATGGTGTTCTGGAGGGCATCCGATAAGGCCGCCAGCATCTCGGCGCGCTCGCGGGCCTCGGAGAGCGCCTGGGCGGCCTCGATCCGCTCGAAGGCGACCGTGATCGTGCGGGCCGCCGCCGTCAGCAAGCGCCGTTCGAGTTCGCTCCACGGGCGGCGGCGGGCGCGGCGCAGCGCCACCAGGCTTTCCAGCCTCGAGTACAGGCCGCGCTGGGGTTGCAACGGCACGATCGCGATTTCGCCGATGCCCGCCTCGAACCAGCGCTGGTCGGGGCTGGTCGCGCCGTACTCGTCGCGCCAGAGCGTCTCGCGGCCTTCCAGGGCGCGCAGCACTTGCGGGTCGGCGGGTGTCCTGGCCTCGAACAACCCGGCGCGCAGCGCGAGTTCCTCGTCGCCCTCGAAATCCACCACCCGCATCAGCCCGCGTTCCAGCACCGCCAAGCCCAGCGACGCGCCCGGAAAGTGCGGCCTGAGCGTCTCGAGCGCCGAGCGCCGCAACTGGTGAACGTGGGTCACGCCCTCGAGCAGCCTCGAGAGCGCCAGCAAGGCCGTGGATTCGCGCCCGGCGCGCTCGATCGCCTGGACGCCCTCGACCCGTTCGACGCTGGCGGCCACCACCCGGCTGACGGCGATCAGGATCATGCGCTGCGAGCGCGTCCAGACGCGCGGCGCGCCGAAACGCCCCGCGACCAGCAAGCCGTGAACACCATCGCCGCGCTGCAACGGCAGGCTGCAGACGCTCGAGGTTTCCAATGGCGCAATGATGCCGGGCAGCAATTCGTGGTGCGTGTCGTCCACGAATTGCGGGTTGAACAAGACCGTGCCGGACGGCGCATCCATCGGACTTCTCTGAAAAGGGATCGCGTCCTGAACGGCTTCGTCCAGTGAGCAGACCATTCGCGGCACCAGCCGTCCGTCTTCGAAAACCAGCAGTGCCAGGTACTCGATGTCCGCCATTTCCTGCAAGCCCGCGAAGGTCTCCTCGAGCACTTCCTCGATCGTCGGGCGCGCCACCAAGAGCGCCGTGAACCGTTCCAGCATGCCCGATGACAGGTTCAGCATGTCACCCGTGACGCCCCGTCCCTCAGGGTGTTCCTGTTCCAGCTCATCCCGGTTCGGCATCGGCGCTTGGCTGGGTTCTCGCATCCCGGTGATGCTAACAGGGCGCTTTGCTTTGGGCGTGTGCGTTGGCTCGAGCCCCGAAGTACAAAGACCGTCCTGGACGGTGTTTTCGATGCTCCGAAAGAACCGTGCTGGACGGTGCGCTCGGTAATCTGTGGGCCATGAGGCAACAGCTCGAGCGCGTCAAGGCTTGGCGGTCTTTCCTCTGAGTTCTGACCCCTGATCTCTGACCGGTACGGTACGCTCGAACCATGCTCGATCTTCTGGTCATCGTGGCGCACCCGGACGACGAAGCCTACGGCGTCGGTGGAACCCTGGCGGAGTACGCGCTGACCGGACGGCGCACCGGATTGATCACCCTGACGCGCGGCGGCAACGGGCGCACCTTGGGGCTGTGCGAACCCGCCGACCTGCCCGCGTTGCGCGACGCAGAATTACTCGAGAGCGTGAGCGCGCTGGGGATTCACGATTTCCGCCAGTACGAGTACCCCGACGCGACCCCGCCGTCCAGGGACACGCCCGGCCAGGTGACCGTACCCGGAACCTTCCAGGGCGGCCTTCAGGACGTGCCGTTGCGGGCGCTGATCGAACGCACCGCCCGCGACCTGCTGGAAATGCGCCCGCGCGTGGTCATCAGCTTCGCGCCGGACGGCAGCAACCGCCACCCGGATCACATCGTTTCGCACCGCGCGGCTTACGGTGCACTCGAGCATTCGGGGCTGCTGGGAAACCCGACCAGCCTGTATTATTTTGCCACCCCGAAGCTGGTGAACCCCGACTGGGCGGACACGTACCGCCCGCCGACCCACGAGCGCGACGTGACGGCTTACCTGGTGCCCAAACTGAAGGCCATCGCCAGCCACCGCACGCAGGCGCTCTCGACGGTGGATTTTCTGCGCCGGATGCCGGAACGGATCGTGACTGAAACCTTCCGTCGCGCCGTGCCGGAATGGACTTCGGATCGGATCGCTAGCGATCTGGAATGATCGGCACGCCGAGAAGACCGTTTGGGACAGTATTTTTGAACCGTCACGAGAGCCGTACCGGACGGTGTCCGCGGACTTTCAGGCTTTTGGCATTCGAGCATCCGGCTCGAAATTGAGCTTCAACGTGGCGCGCAGGCCGTGTGGCACGGCGTTCTCGAGTTCGAGCACGCCACCGTGCGCTTCCGCGACGTGTTCGACCACCGCCAACCCCAGACCGCTGCCCGGCGCGCGGGTTCCGGGCGCGCGGTAGAACGCCTCGCGCACGCGTTCGAGCGCATCGGCGGGAAGGCCGGGGCCGTCGTCCTGGACGCTCAACTCGAGCGGATTTTTCGGTGCGATCCGAAGGCCGACCTGTGCGCCGGGCGCGTACTTGGAAGCGTTGTCGAAAAGGTTCTCGAGCGCGCGTTCGAGCAGATCGGGGTTGCCCCGAAATTCCAGGCGATCCGGCCCCTGATAGCTCGCACTGTGCCGCGACGCGATCTCGCGGCTCAATCGCGCCAGGTCGAAAGGAACGGTTTCGGCGCGCCCCTCGCGGGCCAGCACCAAGAGCGCACCGGAGAGTCGCGTCATGCGTTCGACCTGATCGCGGGCCGTCTCGAGCGCCTCTGTGGGTGTGACCCAACCCTGGCGTTCCGCGTCGAGTTGGGCGCGCATAGCGGTCAACGGCGTGCGCAGCTCGTGCGAGGCGTAACGCACGAAGCTCGACTCGCGCGTGCGGAAGGCCTGCAAGCGCTCGAGCATCCGGTTGAAGGCTGCGGCCAATCGCCCGAGTTCGCTGCGCCCGGAACCGTCCGGCACGCGCTCGGTCAGATCGCCAGATTCGGCCACGCGGCTGGCCGCGCGGATCGTGGTTTCCAGTGGAGCCAGGGCGCGAGCCGCCGCGAACCAGGCCACCAGCGCCCCGAGCGCCGCGAACAGCGGTACGGTCAGCGTCAGGGCGCGCAGGTAGCGCTGCGCGCCCTGACGCCGTTCGCTGGTCGAGATCGCGCCCTCGAGCCGCAGGCCGGACTCGAGCGCGACGCACATGACCCGCCACTGGTCGACGTTGCGGGCTCCCACGGCTCCGGGTTTGATCTTCGTGGGAAAGGCCGGGCCGAAGGTCGCAATCACCAGATCGCCGCGCAACAACCGGGCGCGAAGGTTCGGGTTGCCGCGCGGTTCATCGCTCGGGATGCCGTCCATCTCCAGGCCGCGCGATAGGCGCTCAGTCACGCCGTGCAAGAAGATTTCCAGGTCGCGGTCGGTGTCCGCGAAGGCCAGCCGCTCGAAGCGCACGTAACCGAGCGCTCCCTGGGCGATCAGCGCCAACGCCACGACCAGCGCGATGAAGGCCGCCAGCCGGATTCGCAGGCTCACGCGCGGCGCTCGGTCGGCTCGAGCCCGAACTGGTAGCCGCGCCGCGAACTGCGCACGATGACCGGGGACAGCTTCTCGCGCAAGCGGTGAACGTTGACCTTGACCACGCCGGGGGTCGAGGCGGCATCGCCCCAGACCAGGTCGAGGAGTTCTTCGGCGCTGAACACGCGCGTCGGCGAGAGCGCCAAGCGCTCGAGCAATCCGAATTCGCGGCTGGAAAGCTCCACGCGCCGCGATTCAAAGCGCACCTCCTGGCTGGAGAGGTTCATCTCGAGCGCCCCGAAGCGCAATCTATTTGAGCGCGCCTCGGTCGGTCGGCGCAACAGGGCGCGCACACGGGCCATCAACTCGAGCAACTCGAAGGGTTTGACGACGTAATCGTCGCCGCCCTCGTCCAGACCTTGCACCCGATCCATCAGGGCGTCGCGGGCCGTCAGGAACAGGATCGAGCCCGAAAATCCGGCGTTTCTGGCCTCGCGCGCCAGGATAAAACCGCCATCCTCGTGTTCGACCAAACCCACGTCCAGGATCATCAAGTCCGGTTCCGCCTCGGCGATCGCCTCGCGTCCCGTCACCAGATCGTTGGCGACGCGCACCTCGAGCCCCTGGGCTTGCAGAGCGCGCATCACGGGTGTGGCGATGGCGGGTTCGTCCTCGACCAGCAAGACCTTCATGGTTGCAGCCTACTGCGCATTCCTCGATCATTTTGCACCGCGCCAGTTTCAGGTCGGTTACAGGGCAGCGCCGTCCGGGACGCAGGGGCGTGATCGCAAAGAACACCGTCCGGGACGGTGTTCTTTGCGGGTCAAAACCGATTTACACCTTCAAGAAATCCGTTTTCTGCACGCTGGAACGCTGAACCAGCTTGTTGGTGTTGACGAACAGGTGCCCGTTCTTGACCTGAAGCGGATAGGCCGCCAGTGGGGAACGAGCCGGGCCGCGTGCGACGCTGCCATCAGTCCCGAAACGCGCACCGTGACACGAACAGGCCAGATTGTTCGCGTCGCTGGCGTAGTGGGTCGTGCAGCCCTGATGCGTGCAGACCGGTGAGAGCGCAATCAGGCCATCGGATGTTCTCGAGATGAGCACACCCGAATCTTTTGTGCGGTCGGTCAGGCTGCCCGCTTTAAAGGCCGTCACGGGCCCGAGATCCACCAGACCCTTGTTCGCGGCTTGCGCGATCGCGCCACGGTTCTCGTCGTCCTGCGCCGAGACTGCGCCCGATAAGGCCAATCCAGCCGCGACCAGCCCGGTGCGCTTCAAGAATGCTCGGCGCGAGGTGGCGCTCTGGTCGATTTCGGACGCGTCCTGAGCCATCTTCACGTGATTGATGTCGGTGTCGTTCATGTGTGCCTCCGCCGCAACCTTATTCAGCTTCGGTTACGCTTGGGTTACACGAGAACACCGTACAGCACACGTATTTTCATTTGGTTCACATTGTGTCGTGGACGCTTTCGGCCATATTTCCCTCATTCGGACTGGGAACGTAACCGACGCGTAACCGTTCGGTTTTAGCCTGCCGCTCATGCTCGAGCATTCGACCACGACCGCCCTACGCACATTCGTTCTCGCCCTGGCTGCGCTCGGCGCGATTGGAACCGTACCAGAACTGCTGTTGTTGCACCACTACAACGGCAAGGATCAACTGATTCCGTTCGTGACGCTGGGCCTGTCCATCCTGGCGCTCGCAGTCGCGGCCATCAGACAGACGCCCCTGACGCTGCGCGCCCTTCAGATCGTGATGGTTCTGACGATCCTCTCGAGCGGCATCGGCATTCTGGAACACCTCAAGGCCAACGCCCGCAACGCTGGCACGCTCCAGAGCGGCCAACGCTTCCCGACCACGATCGGCGCGATCGTTTCGGGGCTGGACGGTTTCGCACCCCTGCTCGCGCCCGGTGTGCTGGTGCAGGTCGGACTGTTGGGGTTGGCGTTCACCTATCGTCACCCCAAGCTCGCGGGCTCGAACCATCGCGCGCCCAGCGCGGTCGCACCGGGTGCGCGGGGCTGAGCGCACCGGGTGCGCGGGGCTAAACGACTTCAGGGCTCGAGAACAGTCAAGTGGTTCTTCGGCGGGATCGTACCCAGGCCGTGCTTCCGGCTCAGGGCTTCCAGGAACGCCACGCGCTGCGGTTCGTGCGGATCGCGCGAGGTGTTCGAGCCGCGCCAGCTCATCAGCACGCACGGCGGTTGCAGCGGCAACAACGGGTAAAGCGCCGTGACGCGCAGGAACCAGTCCCAATCCCAGTAATTTCCCAGATTCCGGTCGAACGCACCCAGTTGATCGTGCAGGCTTTTCGGGTAGGCCGCGCCGGAGGTCAGGAGCGTGTTGTCGAGACGCAACGATTCCGTCGTGGTCGGTAGGTGAAACGGGATGCGTCGGCGCTCGATCCACCCGCCATCCTCGGGGTCTTCAATGACCAGCCATCCACCGCAATGCACCAACCCGATCTGATCTTGCAACCTTTCCAGCACGCGCTCGAGGTGGTGCGCATCCGCCCAACGATCGTCGTCATCGAGCAGGTGAATGATTGCGCCTCGCGCACGTTCGACGGCGGCGTTGCGGGCGTCCACCTGTCCCGCACCGGGGTTCTGAAAAGCCCGCACCCGAGGGTCATTGACGCCGTTCGCGGCCCTCGCGCCTGAACCATCGCCATCGTCCACCACGATCAGTTCCCATCCAGTCAGGTCTTGCTGTTGAACGCTTTGGATGGTGCGCAGCAATAGATCGGCGCGGTCGCGCGTCGGGGTGATCAGGCTGATCTCGGGCTGGTTCACAGCTTCACGCTCGCGGGGCCATGTCAGGTTCTCGTCAGCTATTTTGCATCCGCACCCATCTGCGTAGAATGCGCCCAGAAGGCCGAGGTTGCCCTGCTGACGATCATCTCAGTCAAGTACGGCTCGAGCCAGCCGCTCGAGCGCAACGCCGCGCTGTGCCGCGCCCTGAACCCCGCTGCGGCCTACGATTGGATCGTCGTCAACAACGACGCCGATCCGGATTTCGCCGCTTCAGCTTCGGATTTTCGCGTCGTACCGGGCGTGGCGCCCACCCCCGAAAAAGCTCAAAAAGATCGCGGCAGCGCCCACCACGCGGCGGCATTGATGGAAGGCTTGCGCTTCGTCTCGAGCCGCTACGCGCTGCTGCTCGACCACGATTTTTTCGTGATTCGCCCGGACTGGATACGGCAGGTTCTGGATCGCGTTCAAACGAAGCGATTGGCGTTCTTCGGGTCGGTCTGGCATCCGCGCTGGTCGTACCAGCCGCGAGATTTCCCATCGGTGCATTTCATGCTGATCGATCTCGAGCGAGTGCCCGTGCAGGAATTGGACTTTGCGCCGGACATGGCTTCCAACCGCCTGGACGCGCTGATCAGCCATCCGCGATTGCCGATCCCCGGCGCGTTGCGCACGCTCTTGCAGGTCGGGCAGTTCCGCGATACCGGCTGGCGCGTGCGACAGCGATTCCGCGATTCGGGTCTGCGGTTTGAATGCCTGACACCGCACTTCGATGTTCGCGCGGCGCTCGAGGATGCGCCCCCACTTCACCGACTGGCGCAACGCTGGCTGCCCGATCGGCGCAGCCCGATCCCGCGCACAAAAGCCGTGACCGAGCAGAGTTTCTTGCGCGGCCTTTCACCGTTGGCCTACCGGAGCGGCTGGGAAGAATTCTACTGGCACGATCGACCCTTCGCGTTTCACCTCAGGAGCGTCGGGCGGCGCGCCCTGGAACCTGTTCGGGACACCGTTCAGGACGATGCAGAACTGGATCGGCTGGTAGCGCACTTCAGCGAATCCTTTCAGGGCTGACACGGCGTTGACGCAACTCCGGGGTTGTTAGAGTACGACTCTGCTATGAATTCCTTCGAGGTAACAATCATCGGCGCTGGATACGTCGGACTCTCGACGGCGGTGGCGCTGGGGCTGGCCGGGCATCGCGTCTGGATTGTGGAGCGCGACGCGAGCAGGCTCGAGGCGCTGCAGGCTGGGCGCGTGCCGTTCTCTGAACCCGGCCTGGAATCCGCCCTGCGCGAGTGCGGCGACCGACTTCGGCCCACGGCTCAACTCGATCTGGCCGTATCCGCCTCGAGCGTGATCATGCTGGCCGTGGGCACACCGCCGACGCCCTCGAGCGGGGTTGACCTGAGGCAACTTTTCGGGGCGCTCGAGGAGCTGGCAGCGCATCTGGACGCGAGGCCGCGCGTGATCGCGATCAAATCCACCGTGCCGGTCGGTACGCACGAAGAAGTAGCGAAAAGCCTGCGGAGCTTCGCACCGGACGCGGTTTTTGCAATCTGTAGCAACCCCGAATTCTTGCGCCAGGGCCAAGCCCTGCGCGACGCGATTTTCCCGGATCGGGTGGTGGCGGGCGGCACCGAAGGCTGGGCGCTGGCGCACTTGCGCGAACTGTATCAGCCGTTGCTCGAGGCCAGATTGCCCGTCCCCAACGCGCTCGAGGCGCACCGACCGCGCAGCCCGATTCCCTGGCTGGAAGTCAGCCCAGAGAGTGCGGAACTCTCGAAGTACGCCGCCAATGCCTTTTTGGCCATGAAGATCAGCTTCATCAACGAGATCGCCAACCTCTGCGACGAGACCGGAGCCGATGTCTCCGAGATCGTCGGCGTGCTGGGGCGCGACGCGCGCATCGGCAGCGATTTCTTGCGGCCCGGACTGGGCTACGGCGGTTCGTGCTTCCCCAAAGACACGCTGGCGCTCTCGCAGATCGCGGCCCGCAGCCGCTACGATTTCCGGTTGTTGCGCGCCGTGATCGAGGTCAACGCAGCGCAGCGCTTCCGCGCGCTCGACCGACTCGAGGCGCGCCTGGACGGTCTGCGCGGGCGGACCGTGGCCGTGCTGGGCCTGACCTTCAAGCCCGACACGGACGATCTGCGCGAATCGCTCGGCCTCGAGATCGCGCTCGAGTTGCGGGCGCGCGGCGCGCGCGTGACGGCTCACGATCCGGTTTCGGCGCGCGCCGCCCGGCGCATCCTGCCGGACGAAATGCTCGTCACAAACGACCTGGAAGCCTGCCTGGACGGGGCGGACGCAGCCCTGCTCGTGACCGAGTGGCAGGTCTACCGCGATGCCGATTGGTCGCGTCTGGGACGGCTGATGCGTCGGCGCGTGATGCTCGACGGGCGCAACGCGCTCGATCCGGGCGCGATCATCCGCGCCGGGTTCGAGTACATCGGGATCGGGCGGTCATCGCCCACAGGTGTTGCGTCCGATCTCGAGATGGCCGCAAATCTGGAATCCGTCGGTTGAGGCTCCAGAGCGGTGACGAACGAAAACCGCTTTGCCATAACCGCAAAGACCGTCCAGGACGCAAATTTATCGTTTCCGGTCGAGCTGTCCTGGACGGTCTTTCTAGAACCACCTTCGCCGCTTCAGCCTTCGATCAGCGTGGCGCGAAGCCCCGAGAGTTGATCTTCGCTCAGCCCGAGGCTTTTCAGGTAACCGCCCGCGCCGCCGTAACGCTGCCCCAGGTGCTCGAGCGTGGCGCGCATCGTGGCGGGTTCAGAAGTCAACAGGCGTTCGTACCAGCCCAGATCGTGCCCCCTGCTGACGGCTTCCTGGCGCAGCGTCTCGAGCAGGGGCTGAATGTAGCTCGCGGTCAGGGCGTAATCCTCGACGATCGAATCGTCCGACACGCCCAGGCTGCCCAGGATCAGCGCAGCGATCAGGCCCGTGCGATCCTTGCCCGCCGTGCAGTGAAAAAGCGTCACGCCATCCGAGGCCGCAATCGTCGTGAAGACCTCGCGGAAGGCGTCCTGGCAGCGTTCGAGCGCACCCTTATACAGCGCCTCGAGATCGAAACTCGCGCCCGATGGCGCGTCCGTGGGAATCGCGGATGCGATGCTCTGGCTGCGCGACATGCCCGCGAACAACGGCACGTTGACGTACCTGACTCCCGGATGATCCGCGAAGACGTTCGGCGATTGCGCCAGTTCGTCCGCGTGGCGCAGGTCGATCACGGTCGTGACGCCCATCGTGATCAGCGCATCTCGGGCCTCGGGGCTCAGGGCGTGGAGGCTGTCGGCGCGCAGCAGCCGACGCCAGCGCGTGCGCTCGCCGGATGGCGTCTCGTACCCGCCCAAGTCGCGGATGTTGTACGCGCCCGAGAGCGGGATGTGGCGGGCGGTTTCGGCGGGTTCTCGTATCATCTCAACCCCGATTTCATGAACGATTCGATGATCTGTTTTTGCAGCACCACGTACAGGCAAAGAATCGGTAGGCTCGCCAGCGTGGCGGCGGCCATCAACGGCCCCCACTGGTCGCCCTCGGCGGTCAGGAACATCTGAAGACCGATCTGCACGACGGCGTTGTCCGCGTGGCGCGTCACCAGGAGCGGCCAGAAATACTCGTTCCAGGCGGAGATGAACAAGAGGATCGAGAGCGCCGCCAGGCTGGCGCGCAGGTTCGGCACGATCACCCGCCAGAGGATTCGCCAGTCGTTCGCGCCATCGATGCGGGCCGCGTCGATCAGTTCCTGCGGGAAGGCCTTGATGCTCTGGAACAGCAGCATGACCGCGAAGGCGGACGCCATTTGCGGCACGACGATGGCGGCCAGCGTGTCAATCCAGCCCAGGTCGGCGATCAGCACGTAGTTCGGGATCATCGTCACCTGGAACGGCACCAGCCAGGTCAGCGCGAACAAGCCGAAGATCACCCGGTCGCCGGTGAACGCCCAGCGCGCGAAGGCGTAAGACGCCAGGATCGAGGTCGCGATCTGGAAGGCCGTGACGAGCGCCGCCATCACGAGCGTGTTCAGCAGCATCCGCAGGATCGGGATGCTGTTCCAGACGACCCCGTAATTCTCGAGCGTCGGCGCGGTCGGGATCATCGCGGTCGAGAAAACATCGTTCGGGGGGCGCAGGGAAGTCACGATCATCCAGTACACCGGGAAGAGCGCCAGCAGGCTCAGGCCGATCAGCAGCGCGTGGCCCGCCACCGCGCCGATCCCACCGCGCCGCCAGTCGGCGCTCGAAGGTGCGGTCTCGGTGGTCTCGAGTTGTGGGACGCTGGGCAGCATTCTGACCTCTGCGGTTCGGGCGATACGGGTTCTGGCGCGCTGGACGGCATCGTATTTTTGCGTCTAGGACGGTGTTCTATGAGCCAAGTCAGACGGGATGCGCTCGAGATCAGGTTTCGTAGATGGCGTAGCGGTTGATCAGCCTCAAGCACAGGTACGCGATCAGGCCGAAACCGACGAACAACAGCACTGCTGCGGCGCTGCTCCAGCCGACCGCAAAGGTGCCGAAGCCGTACTGGTACAGAAGATAATAGATGTTCGTGGTCGCGTTGCCCGGCCCGCCCTGCGTCAGGACGTTGATGTACGCGAAACTCCATTGCGCCCCCAGCAGCACCGTCAGCATCGTCACGAACAGCACCGTCGGCGAGATCAGCGGCAGCGTGATGCCCCTGACGATCTGCCATTCGTTCGCGCCGTCCAGCCGCGCCGCCTCGAGGTAACTGCGGTCAACGTTGGCGATGGCGGCGGAAAAAATCAGCGTGGAAAAACCGATCAGCTTCCAGCCGGTGATGAACACGATGGTCAAAATCGCCCAGCCGCCCTCTCGCAAGAAGTTGATCGGGGGAACACCGAACGCACCCAGCACGGAGACGTTCAGCACGCCCTGGGTCGGGTTCAGGAGCCAGCGCCAGACGATCGCCACCACCACCGGAGCCATGACCATCGGGACGAAGACCAGCGCGCGGTAGACGTTGCGGGCGCGGCCCCGGATGTTCTCGGTCAGGATGGCCACGGCCAGAGGGATCAGCATGGCCATCGGGATCAGGCCCGCGATGTAAATGACCGTGTTGACGAGCGCCCGGCGCACCTCGGGCAGCCCGAGCAGGCGCTCGTAGTTCTGCCATCCGACGAAGGTTCTGGGCGAACTCGGTAAGAGGTTCCACTCGAAGAACGAAAGCTGAAAGGTCTGCACGACGGGTTTGTAGACCCACAGCCCGATGGTCAAGAGGGCGGGCAGCAAGTACAGGTACGGCGTGAGTCGCGCCAGCAGGGGCTTGCGTCGGCGCGGGGCGCGAGCCAGGCTGTCGGTGCCGAGAACGGCCTGTTTCACGCGCGTCTCCTTGGGTGATGGCTCGAATGGCGCTGGGCTCGAGAAACCCGAGGTGGGCGATCCGAAAAGACCGTCCTGGACGGCGTCCCCGGATTCACGAGAACACCGTCCAGCACGGTGTTCTCAGAGATCATTCCTGAATTCCGTCAGCGGCCCATCAGTTGCGCGGCATCAGTTGCGTGGCGCGCTGCTGGGCGTCTTTCATGACCGTCTCGACATCACCGTTGTAGACCGCCTGCTCCAAGGCGTCCATCATGATCTTGTTGATCTGACGGTAGTTTGGGCCCGGCAGCGGAACCCACGGCGAAAGCCGGTCGAGTTGCTCGAGGTTCGGCAAAATCATCGGGTTGTCCTTGACCCAGCCCTCGAGGTACTGCGGGTCCTTGACGATCTCGGTGCGGAGGGGCAGGTAACCGATCTTGGAGGTGATGATCGTGTAACCGCGCTTGGAGGTCAGGAACTTCATCAGTTCCCAGGCGGCGCGCTGCTTTTGCGGGTCTTTGGCCAGGATGAACACACCGCTGCCAGAGTTCGTGGGGCGCGCGGCCCTCGTGCCGAAACGCGGCATCTGCGCGGCGCGCAGTTCCCATTTGCCTTTGCTCGCGCCGATCAGGAAGCCCTGCAGGGCGCTCGTCTGGAGGTACATCCCGATGTTGCCCGCGCCCATCGCTGGGATCGCGTCGGCAGCCGAGATGTTCGGGTGCGCCCCCGAAGTCACCAGATCGTGCAGCATGTTGATCGCCTCGAGCGCGGGCGTCTCGGCGAAAGTCAATCGTTTGCGATCCTCGCTCATGACGCGCCCACCGTTGGAGAGCAGCAACGACTGGAACATCCAGTCCGCCGCGCCGTAAACGCCCGGAAAGAAGCCCGCCTTGCCGGTCTTGGCCTTGATCGCCAGGGCGTAGGTCTTGATCTCCGCCCAGGTTTTGGGCGGCTTGTCCGGGTTCAATCCGGCCTGCTTGAACAGATCCGCGTTGTAGAACAGCACCGGCGTGCTGAAGACGTAAGGCAGGCCGTAGGTCTTGCCGTTCAGCCGCGCCAGATCCAGACCGCGTGGGTGCAATCCGATGTAGTGCGCCTGGAGCTCGCGCGCCGGAATCAGTTCCTCCAGGGGCTTAATCCCGAAGTTCGTGACGGCAAATTCCAGGTCGCTGAAGACGATCTGCGCCACGTCCGGTGCGCGCCCGGCGGCCACGTCGGCCTGAAGGCGGGCGATCAGTTCGTTCGATGGCGCGGGGACGGGTTCGACTTTGATGTTCGGGTTGGCGGCCTCGAATTCGCTGATCAGTTGCTTGGTGCCTTCAGCCCCGATGCCCGCCGAGGCGAGGTTGTAGTTGTAAAACGTGATCGAGACTTTGGCGTCTTTGGGCAGCGGCGCGAGCGTGCCGCTCTGGGCGAGCGCCACGGCGGTCAGGACGGCGAGCGCGAGGCTCGAGAGACCGGTGTGCGTGCTGAGTCGTTTCATGCCTCGGCTCCTTGAGAACACCGTCCCAGACAGTGTTCCT
>CAXTKV010000013.1:7764-23724 GCA_964244895.1 uncultured Deinococcales bacterium | reverse complement strand
GCTGAGTCGTTTCATGCCTCGGCTCCTTGAGAACACCGTCCCAGACAGTGTTCCTTCGATATTCAAGATTGCGTCCAGGACGGTCTATTGCGCGGCTTTTCAGGCGTTGACGGTTTCGGCTTCTTTGGCGGCCAGTTCGGCGCGGTAGTTGTCCATCCAGGCTTGCGTGATGTGGTGCAGCTCCTTGTGGTCGCTCGGCAGGGGGACCTTGATGACGTTCAGTTCGCCGTCGCGCACCGTGCAGAGGTTCCAGCTCGCGCCCTGAACGGCCCGCAAGCCATCGCGCTCGAGTACGTCGGTCAGGTTGTGCAAACCGGTGCTGATGATGTACGGCACGCCGCGCCGCACGGAGACCTGATCGAAGTGAACGTGGCCGGAAAGCACGCCGATGACGTTCTTTTGTTCCAGCATCGCCTCGAGCCGCGCCGCGTCGGCCTGATCAAAATTGATCGTCGTGAAAATCGGCAGGTGCATCGGTGAAATCGGGTGGTGGACGACCACGATCTTGGGCAGGTCGGTGCGCTGCGCCAGTTCCCGCTCGAGCCACTCGAACTGCTCGGGTTCGAGCGTGCCGTGAACCTTGTTCGGCGTGCTCGAATCGAGCACGATCACGTGCAGCCCATCGATCGTGCGGCTGTAAAAGTACGGGCTCGATTTGCCCGCGCCCTCGTCCAGCACGAACTCGTAGAAACCCTCGCGGCTGTCGTGGTTGCCGAGCGCCAGCAGCACCGGCACTTCGATGTCCGAGAGTAAACGTTTGAGTTCCAGGAAATTTTCTTTCGTGCCCCGGTTGGTCAGATCGCCGGAGATCACCACGAAGCTCGGGCGCGGCTCGAGCGCCGCAATCGCCGCTTTGACGGCCTGGAGCGTGCTGGCCGTGTCGCTGAAGAGATGATCGTCCTGCGCGTCCGGGTGAACGATGTGCAGGTCACTCAGGTGTACGAAGGTCATGTCCTGGGTCATCTCGAGCCTCCTGGAGTTCACGGCTGGTCTGGGCACTGCGGATGGTCGAATTCCTTCTTTGGCCACTTGAAATTAATCGGGTGAGATCATGTCGCTGTCACGCTCCAAGCGCACCCAGACGGAATCCAAGTCCGGCGCGAACCCGCATATTCCACCCGTCCACAGCCGATGATCTTCAAAAATTCGATCTCGATCTCGGGGTGTCTTTGCAGTTCGAGGTTCGATCAAAAATCCAGAGCGCACCGTCCGGGACAGTGCGCCCAAAACCTCATCCAGGACGGTGTTCTTGAGCGTCTTGGCGATCTCTCAGGCTGAACGCCTCAGATGGTCGGCAGGACCGCTTGAAGCCCCCAGACGTTTTCGGCGTACTGGCGAATGGTGCGGTCGCTCGAGAAATGCCCGCTGCGGGCCACGTTGAGGATGCTCATGCGCGTCCAGCGCGGCTCGTCGCGGTACGCGGCCTCGAGCGCCGCCTGAGCCGCGAGATACGGCGCGAAATCGGCCAGCACCATGTACTCATCGCGCTCCAGGAGCGAACGCACGATCGGCTCGAACAGTCCCGCATCGCCCCGCGAGAAATGCCCCTGGGAAATCGCGTCGATCGCGGCGCGCAATTCGGGTTCCGTCTCCACGTGGCGGCGCGGATCGTAGCCCTGGGCTTTGGTGGCGATGACCTCGGGTTCGGTCAGGCCGAACAGGAAGAAGTTTTCTACCCCGACCGCTTCGCGAATCTCGACGTTCGCGCCGTCCAGCGTGCCGATGGTCACGGCGCCGTTCAGCGCGAGCTTCATGTTGCCCGTGCCGGAGGCTTCCTTGCCCGCCAGGGAAATCTGCTCGGAGACATCCGCCGCCGGGTAAATGAACTCCGCCAGGCTGACGTTGTAATTCGCCGGAAAGGCCAGGCTCAAACGCCCCTTGACCATCGGGTCGTTGTTCACGACCTCGGCGACGCCGTGAATCAGGCGGATGATCAGTTTGGCCATCCGGTAGCCCGGCGCGGCCTTGGCGCCGAACAGCACGACGCGCGGCAACGCGTCCAGTCCCGGATCGGCCTGGAGGCGCTGGTAGAGCGCGATCACGTGCAGCAATTTCAAGAGCTGGCGTTTGTACTCGTGCAGCCTTTTGACGATCACGTCGAGCATCGCGCCCGAGTGGAGCGCATCGGCGCTGACGTGCAAGCCCGATTCGGCCAGCGTGTGCGCCAGCCGCGCCTTGTTCTGGCGTTTGACGGCCAGCCACGCACCGCGAAAATCCGGGTCGTCGGCGAAGGGCTCGAGCTTGCGGAGTTGCTCGAGATTCCGCAGCCAGCCCTCGCCGATGGTGTGCGTGATCAATTCCGAGAGCGCCGGGTTCGAGAGCCGCACGAAGCGCCGGGGCGTGACGCCGTTGGTGACGTTGGTGAATTTCTCGGGCCACAGATCCGCGAAGTCGTTCAGCACGCGCTCGCGCAGCAATTTGGAATGCAGTTCGGCCACACCGTTGACCCTGAAGCAGCCGACCGCCGCCAGGTGCGCCATGCGCACGCGCCGCTCGGGTTCCTCGGCGATGATGCTCATGCGCCGCACCCGATCCTCGTCGCCGGGAAAGCGCTGGCGCACGGTCTTCAGGAAGCGCGCGTTGATCTCGAGGATGATCTCCAGATGGCGCGGCAAGAGCCGCTCGAACAGGCCCACCGGCCAGGTCTCGAGCGCTTCGGGCAGGAGCGTGTGGCAGGTGTAGGCGAACACGCGAGAGCTGATGTCCCAGGCGGCCTCCCAGCCCATGCGGTGTTCGTCCAGGAGCAAACGCATCAGTTCGGGGATGGCGATGGTCGGGTGGGTGTCGTTGAGTTGCACCGCCACCCGATCCGGCAGGTAGGCCAGGGCGCTCGAGGCGAGCCGTTCGCGGATCAGGTCTTGCAGGGAGCAGGCGGTGAAAAAATACTGTTGCTGCAGACGCAACTCGCGGCCCTGCTCGGTCGAATCGTCCGGGTAGAGCACCTTGGAGATGTTCTCGGCCTGGGTTTGCGCGTGAACGGCGCGCTCGTAATCGCCGTCGTTGAAGATTTCGAGGTCGAAGGCCTGGTTGGCCTGGGCTGCCCACAGCCGCAGCGTGTTGACCGCGCCGGAGCGGTAACCGGGCACGAGCAGGTTGTACGGCACGCCGCGCACCCAGCGTTCGGGGTGCCATCGCACGTGCAGCGCACCGTCGGCGTCGGTGGTCTGAACCGTGCGACCGCCGAAACCGACCTCGACGGCGCGCTCCGGGCGCGCGAAGCTCCACGGTTCGCCGTGCGAGAGCCAGTTGTCGGGTTGCTCAACCTGCCAGCCGTCCTCGAAGCGCTGACGGAAGATGCCGTACTCGTACCGGATGCCGTAACCGATGGCCGGATAGCCCAGCGTGGCCAGCGAATCCACGAAGCAGGCCGCCAGCCGCCCCAGGCCGCCGTTGCCCAGCCCAGGTTCGACCTCGAGTGCCGCCAGAGCGTCCAGGTCGAGCCCGAGGTCATTGAGTGCTTCGCGCACGACGGGTTCCAGGTCGGTGTTCAAGAGCGTGTTCCCCAGTTGCCGCCCGAGCAGGTACTCGGCGGACAGGTAGGCCACGACCTTCGCGCCCTGGCGCACCTGCGTCTCGCGCGTCTCGAGCCATTGCCCGACCAGGTACTGGCGCACCGTGACCGCCAGCGCCAGGTAACAATCGTTGGGCGTGGCGCGTTCCAGCGTCGTGCCCTGGATCAGGGTGAGGTTCTCGAGGAACTCTCGGCGGATGTCCTCCGCGTTCGGCTGGGCTGGACGGTCAGCGATCATACCGGCAGAAGATCACGGTTGTGTGATCGGTCTGCAAGCTGCGCGGATCGTTACAGTCTGTTTCCACGGGCGGCTCGAGTTTTTGTGGGGCGATCAAATCTGCAGAAGACCGTCCAGCACGCAAGAATCGCACACCCAAAAAACGTGTCCTGGACGGTCTTCCCGAAGCCCGCCCTCGAGCCGCCAGGGTTTCTCGAGCCTGAAGACTCAAAGGGTGGCTCGCCCCGAAGGCTCAAGGAGCGTTTTCGATGCCGAATCTCGAGATCAGCATTCCGAGCGATGCCACCACGAAAACCCGAACAGGTCGCGTAGGATTCAAAAACGTGAGATTCAAAAAAACGTGGCGATGTCGCGGTACACCTGATCAATCCGGGTCGGGTCGCTCGAGTAAGATTTCGCGCCGCTCGCCTGGGCGACATTTTTCAGGAAATCCACGTTGACATCCGTGCCCGTACCGTAGGCGATGGTGAAAACCTTGACCGCCCGGCCTTCATCGTCCGCCTTCAGGCGCTCCAGAAGGGTCTCTGCAGGCGCGCTGGAACCGTTGTCCGTGCCATCGGTCAGCACCACCACGGCGCGGATGCGTTGACCGGAAGGTCGCGCCTGAACCTGACCGTAGGCTTCCAGCACGGTGTCGATCAATCGCGTGCCGCCGTTCGGGAACAGGCCGTTCAGGCGTTCTTGCACCGCCTTGCGCTTCGGGCCGAGCTTCGAGACCTCCGTCAGTTGCACCGCCGTCGAACTGAAGGTCGTGACGCCCAGGTAATCCTCGTCGTCCAGCCGAGAGATGAACCGCGAGAGCGCCGCCTTGGCCTGCCCGAGCCGGTTCTCGTCTTTCATGCTGCCGGACGTGTCCAGCACGACCTCGACCTCGACGCGCTTCTTGGTTCGGCCCCAGAGGGCGCGGGTCGCTTCGATCACGTCGGCGTTCGGGGCTTGCAGCAGCACCCTGGGTTCTTTCGGATTGACGCCGTGCGCGGCATCAATCGGTGCGCCCGTGAAAACGTTCGCACCCGCCGGACGAAAACCGAACTCGAGGGCTTTGCGCTGCTGGACTTCGGACATCAAAAATGTCCGGTAGGTTTCGGCGGCGGCTCGAGCCTCGTCCGTGACCCACGGCGCGTTCAGCACCGCGAACGGGTGAGCCGCAAAGAACGTGCCATCCTTCGGGTAGATGGCCACCACCGGGAAGGGCATGTCCGGGTACTTGGTGCGGTCGTAGGATTCGACCACCAGATTCTCGTACAGCACCGCCGCCGAGAGGTACGCCGGGCCGCGCGTGAACATCTGCTTGGCGAAGAACCCGGTGCTTTCACCGTAGTGGATCACGTTGCGTTCCACGTCCGCCATCACCTGCGCCGCGGCGGGCTTGTTCACGTCCGCCAGGCTCAGGTCTTCGGTCTTACCGCTGGCGGCGTAGACGGTCGAGAGGATGCTCGAGATGCCGGAATTGCTGAAATCCGGGTGCGTGTGACCGAACTGGAACGCGCCCCATTCCGGGTGACCGAAATCCTTCCAGGATTTGCCGTTCCTGGCGAGCGCCGCGATGTCAGACCAGCCCAGCGGCTTTTGAGGCCAGCCGAGCGCCTGCGCCATCGGCTTCCACATGGCAATCACGACCGGGGAAAGCACCAGCGGCGGACTGTCCCCGGTCAGTTTCGCGCCCGCGTGGGTTTGCGCCCAGCGCTTGTTGGCCACCGGCAAGAGCAGGCGGCTGGCGGGACTCCAGATCACCGGACGCTGGCTGCCGTCCAGAATGCGCTCGAGCGCTTCCGTGGAACCCAACGGGACGGCCTCGACGCGGATGGATTTACCGGTCGTGGACTTCTGGTTTTGCGCGTTGAAATCCTTGGTGACCGCCTCGATCCAGGCTTGCTTCTCGCTGCCGTAGATCATCGGCAGCACCAGCGCGTCCGCTGGAGCGGTCTGGGGGGTGGCGTCGCTCGGGTTTCCCTGCGCGTCGGAAGCCTGATCCCGGCAAGCCAGGAGCGCCAGGGCGAGCAGTACGGCGATCAGCGCTTTGATTGGGTTTGGCATCCTGAACAGTCTACGCGACCGCTCAGAGGATGGCGTCCCGTTCGAGTGCGCCCGTCTAAGTGTGCCCGTTTTGGTGCGCACTGCGCAAATCCTCTGATGGGGCTCGAGTGCGCGATGCGCTCGAAGAGATTAACTCGAAGAGAACACCGTCCAGTACGCATCCTCTGATTTGTGTCCTGGACGGCGTCCCTCTTGTTGGCGCGCCTGTTGATCCGGGCCTGACCCGGCGATGACGCGTAGATTGAAGCGTGATGCCAACCATGCAAATTATTCCCGAAGCATCCTGGTTGTCGTTCAACCGCCGCGTCCTGGATCAGACGCGCCGCCCGGATTTTCCGCTCCTGGAACGGTTGATGTTCCTGGGCATCTGGGCCTCGAACATGGACGAGTTCTACGCGGCCCGAATCTCGAGGGCTTTCCTGGAAGAGCGCGGCGGCGAAACCTACAACGCGCTGCTCCAAGAAGCGCTCGAGCAATCGCTCGATGCGGCCAGAAGCTACCAGGAATTTCTCGATGCGCTCGAACCGCTCGGCGTTCACATCCTCGATCCAGTTGAACTGACCGAAACCGAGCGGCGGTATTTCGGGGCCTACCTGGCCGAGGAAGTCGCGCCGCTGACCGACCTGATCGAACCCGACGAGAACACCGAACTGAACAGCCAGGCGCTCTACCTGGCCGCCGGAATCGGCGAGTTGCAACGCCTGATCCGCCTGCCCGAAGGCCTGCCGCGATTGCTGCCGGTTCCCGGACGGGACGGCAGTTACGTGCGCCTGGGCGCGCTGGTGCGGATGCGCAGCGATCTGTTCCTGCCGATCGACAGCCCGCTCTTCGAGTTTCGACTGATGCGACTGGCGCAACTGGCGCGATCCAGGGCCGACTGGGACGAACTGCCGGAGGCGCTCGAGACGCGCCTGGACGGCACGGTCAACCACCTCGAAATAGAGCAGGATTTCCCGGAAACCTGGGCCGAGACGCTGCGCACCACGCTCGGGCTGGAACGCAACGAGGTCTTCAGGCTCGCGCCACCGCTCGATCTGAGCTTCGTCACCACGATCGTCTCGGCGGCCTCCGGTCAGGAGCGCTTCGAGCCGATCAAACGCCGCAAGTCCCGCAGCTTCAGCGCCGACCCGTGGGCCTTTCTGGACAGCGGGCGCGAACTGGCGCTGTACCATCCGTTCGACGATTACGCGCACGTCGAAGATTTCGCGCTCTCGGCGGCCAACGATCCCGAGGTCACGCAGGTGCGATCCACGCTCTACCGCATCGGTCGCACCAACGGCATCGCGGAAGCCCTGATCCGGGCCGCCCGAGCCGGAAAGGACGTGGCCGTGCTGCTCGAGGGCCGCGCACGCTTCGACGAACTCTCGAACCTGGAATGGAGTCTGCGCTTCCAGAGCGCCGGAATCAGGGTGCTGCCCCTGCCGAAGCGCAAAGTTCACGCCAAAGCGTTTTGCGTGGTGCGCGGCGGTCGCACCTACGTTCACCTCGGGACGGGCAATTACAACCCGGTCAACGGCAGGTTGTACACGGACGTGTCGCTTTTTTCTGCCGCCCCACAGATCGGTCGGGACGCGCTGGCCTTCTTCGAGGCGCTTTCAGAGGAGCGTGCACCGAACCTGAAGACCCTGCGAACCGCTTCCGACGTGCGCCAGACCCTGCTCGAGTGCATCCGCGCCGAGGCGCACCCGAAGGGCGCGATGGTTCTCAAGTTCAACCACATCACCGACGCCGAAATCATCGCCGCCCTCGAAGACGCCCAGCGGCGCGGCGCGAAGATCGACGTGATCGTCAGGAGCACGCTGACTTCTTTCCTGGACGGCGTAGCGGTCAAGAGCATCATCGGGCGTTACCTCGAGCACGCGCGCCTGGCGGCCTTCAAACAGGGTGGGGCGTGGGCGGTCTGGGCGTCATCGGCGGACGCCATGCCGCGCAACTTCGATGGGCGCTTTGAACTGTTGTTCCCGATCACCGACGACCGCGCGAGGCGCAAGGTCTTGCGCGTGCTGCGCGCTCAGATCACCGATGATCGCAACACGTACCTGCTGACCCGCGAGGGCCAGCTCGCGCGTTGGGGCGGCGTTCACGACGGGCAAAAGCTCTGAAATCCAGTCTGGCTCGAGCGGCGGGTCTGTGACCCGCCGCTCCGTTCCCTGATTCGAGCCGTGCGCTTCACAACCAGCGGCGCTTCTTGAACTGCCAGAGCAGCCACCAGACCGTGAGCGCGCACAGCACCAGCACGAGCGGAAAGGCCAGCGGGTGATTCATGCCGGGTATGACCACGTTCATGCCGAACACGCCCGTGATCCAGGTCGGCACGGCCACCAGGATCGTGGCGACCGTCAGCACGCGCACGACCAGGTTCAGGTTGTTGCTGATGACGGACGCGAACGCACCCATCATGGTGGAAAGAATGTTCAGTTCCACGTCCGTCATCTCGAGCGCCTGAATGGTTTCGGTGTGAATGTCGTTCAGCAAATCCACCTGCGATTCTGAAAGTTCCAGCACGCGGTCGCGCCGCATGCGCTCCAACATCGTGGCGTTGGCGCGCAGGGCGGTACGGAAGTACACCAGGCTTTTTTCCAATCGCATCAATTCCAGCAATTCCTGATTCTGTGTGCTGTTCTCCAGGAGCTTTTCCAGGGCTTCGACCTTGCGGTTGATCGAGCGCAGGTTTTGCAGGTAACGCTGGGCGACGCGCAGCAGCATCCGCAGCGTGAAGTCCGTGCGTTGCGTGGTGTCCATCGCGGGCAAGCGTCCGAAGCGCAAGTCGGACATGACCGTGTGGCGGTGCTCGCAGATCGTGATGACGTGATCCGGCGAAAGAATGATCGCCAGCGGAACCGTGTCGTACGGCACGCGCACACCCTCGCCGAGCCAGTGCGCCGCCTGCACCACGAACAGCGTGAACGCGCCGTTCCGCTCGAAACGCGGGTGTTCGTCCGGGTCGAGCGCGTAGATCAGGAAATCGGCGGGCACACCGTACTCGGTTTTCAGAACATCCAGTTCAGCTTCGGTGGGTTTGATCGCGTCGATCCAACAACCCGCGTCCACGGGGCCCGATTCCCTCGGGCTCGAGCCTGAGGTGACTTCCGGGGACAGTCGGCGCATTTCGGTTCCGTCGCTGCGGTAGCGGTGAAGCATGCTGCCATTCTGCACGCCAGCGGCCTCTCGCGACGCTCGATCTGGCCTCGAGCGGATTGAGCACGCCCGAGCGCACCGTCCAGGACGGTTTCCTTATGAATCGAGAAACATCGTCCAGGACGACCTTTTCGTGAGGCCCGAAGGCTCGTGAGGCTTGAGGCTCCAGGCAGGTGCAGAAGCGACCCTCGAGGTTCAACCGTTGCACCTCGAGCCGATCCCGACCGCGAGAACTGCTTTGCCCGATGCCTACCGGGCCAAGCCCTGATTGACCAACCATTCGGCGGCGGGTTTGACTTCAGTGCCGCGCACCTCGAGGATCAATCTCGGCTGCGCGTCCAGGTTGCGAATCGCAGTCATGACGGCGTACCAGTTGATCGTGCCCCTGCCGGGTCGCCAGTGGTGATCGAGCATCCCGTCGTTGTCCTGCAGATGCACGTGCCCAAGGAATTCACCCGCCTCGCGCACCCACTGGTCGGCTTTGGGCGCGCCGATCTCGGACATCAGGTTGGCGTGGCCCGCGTCGAGGCTCATGCGGACGCGGCTGGAATCGAAGGACCGCACCAGCGCCAGCAGCGGCTGCGGGTTGAGGTCGCGGATGTTCTCGATCACGATGGTCGCGCCCAGCTTCTCGGCGCTCGAGACGACCGCCTCCAGGGTCTGGTGCACCCAGTTGATCTGGTCTTTCAAGCCCGTCGCGGGCGTGTGCGCGACCTGGGCGTGACCAAAAAACAAAAACGGGCTATGCACGACCATGTGCGGTTCGCGCGAGCCCACAGCCTCGCACAGCGCCCCCAGAAATTCGAGCGCTTTGAGGTAACGCCCCGCCACGAACTCGCGCACGGGCGCGTCCCACGACCCGATGTGCAGGCCATCGAAAGGCCCGTGAATGCCGACGCGCCCGGTGTGACCCTCCAGGGCTTGCGCGGCTTTCTGAATGATCGGCTTCCAGTCGCCGTCGATCACTTCGGATTTGTACGCGTCCTGAATCTCCAGGTCGCGCCCGCCGTGTTGATGCAACCACTCGGCGTGGTCGCCGATCAGCTCAATCGGCATGGCCGCACCGAGGACTGGCAGGGATTGATCGCTCATACGGCACGCTATGGGCGGATTGTCTGATGTCTGCAAGCCACAGACGCATGACACAAACGCGTCGTAGTCGAGTGAGATAGGGACGCTTCGCGGCGCATCAACTTCTCATCGGGCAGACGGATTCTCAAGAGACGCACCAGGGTCCGAGTACGGTTTGGGCAGACACCGTGTAGCGCGCACGTTCTCGATCGCAATTGAACGCGTCCAGAACGGTCTTTATCCGAGAGCGAAACCAGCCATTCAATAAGGAGGTTGACCGCGCATGACCGACACGATCAGCACGCCGACGCCAGCGCTCTCGAGCCAGGAACTCCACCTGATCGACGCGTACTGGCGCGCCGCCAATTACCTCTCGGTCGGACAGATCTACTTGATGGACAACCCGCTCTTGACCGAACCCCTCCGGCTCGAGCACGTCAAGCCGCGCCTGCTGGGCCACTGGGGCACGACGCCCGGACTGAACTTCGTTTACGCGCACCTGAACCGCCTGATCCGCGCGCACGACCAGAGCGCGATCTTCATCGCCGGGCCGGGGCACGGCGGGCCGGGCGTGGTCGCGAACACCTACCTGGAAGGCGCGTACTCGGAGGTCTATCCGAACATCACGCGGGACGCGGACGGCATACAGCGTCTGTTCAAGCAGTTCTCCTTTCCCGGTGGCATCCCCAGCCACGTCGCGCCGGAGACGCCCGGTTCGATCCACGAGGGCGGCGAACTCGGCTACGCGCTCGCGCACGCGTACGGCGCGGCCTTCGACAACCCGGAATTGCTGGTGGCCTGCGTCATCGGTGACGGCGAGGCCGAGACGGGCGCGCTGGCCGCGAGCTGGCATTCCAACAAATTCCTGAATCCCGCCACGGACGGCGCGGTGCTGCCGGTGCTGCACCTGAACGGCTACAAGATCGCCAACCCGACCGTGCTGGCGCGCCTGGAACGCGATGAGTTGACCAAACTCCTTGAAGGCTACGGTCACAAACCGCACTTCGTGGAGGGCGACGACCCAAAGACCATGCACCAGTTAATGGCCTCCACGATGGAAACCGTCTGGCTCGAGATTGCAACCATTCAGCGCGAAGCCCGAGCGGGCGGCCCGAAGCGCCGCCCGCAGTGGCCGATGATCGTGCTGCGATCCCCCAAAGGCTGGACGGGGCCGGAAACGGTGGACGGCAAACCCGTCGAGAACACCTGGCGGGCTCACCAGGTGCCGCTGGACGGGCTGGCCAAGAACCCGGAGCACCTCCGCGCGCTCGAGGTCTGGCTCAAAAGCTACCGTCCAGAAGAACTCTTCGATTCAAACGGTGCGCTCCTGCCCGAACTGGCGGCGCTCGCGCCATCGGGCGAACGGCGCATGGGCGCGAACCCGCACGCCAACGGCGGCTTGCTCTTGCACGACCTGATGATGCCGGATTTCCGCGAGTACGCCGTGGCGGTTTCAAAACCCGGCGCGGACGCCGCCGAAGCCACCCGCAACCTGGGCAAGTTCCTGCGCGACGTGATGCAAATGAACGCGAGCGCCAGGAACTTCCGCGTGATGGGGCCGGACGAAACCGAATCCAACCGCCTGGGCGGGCTTTACGAGGCCACCGACAAGGCCTGGCAACTGCCCACCCTGCCGACCGACGAGCACCTTTCACCGGACGGTCGCGTCATGGAAATCCTCTCGGAGCACCTCTGCCAGGGCTGGCTCGAGGGCTACCTGCTGACCGGACGCCACGGGTTGTTCTCGTGCTACGAGGCGTTCATTCACATCGTGGACAGCATGGTCAACCAGCACGCCAAATGGCTCAAAACCACGCGCGGCATCCCGTGGCGGCGCCCGGTCGCGTCGCTGAATTACCTCCTGACCTCGCACGTCTGGCGGCAGGATCACAACGGGTTTTCGCATCAGGACCCCGGTTTCATAGACCACATCATGAACAAGAAACCCGAAGTGGTCAGGGTCTACCTGCCGCCGGATGCGAACACGCTCTTGTCCGTGGCCGATCACTGCCTCAGGAGCCGCCACCGCATCAACGTGATCGTCTCTGGCAAGCAACCCGCACCGCAATGGCTCTCGATGGACGACGCGATCAAGCACTGCACCGCCGGGATCGGCATCTGGACGTGGGCCAGCACCGACGCGGGCACGGAACCCGACGTGGTCATGGCCTGCGCGGGCGACGTGCCGACCCTCGAGACGCTGGCGGCGGTGGACATCCTGCGCCAGCACTTTCCGGATCTGAAAATTCGCGTGGTCAACGTGGTCGATCTGATGAAACTGCAATCGCAGACCGAGTACCCGAACGGCCTCTCGGATCGAGATTTCGATAGTTTGTTCACCACCGATAAACCGATCATCTTCGCGTATCACGGCTACCCGTGGCTGATTCACCGCCTGACGTACCGCCGCACCAACCACGACAACCTGCACGTGCGCGGCTACAAGGAAGAGGGCACGACCACGACCCCGTTCGACATGACCGTGCTGAACGAGATTGATCGGTTCCACCTGGCGGGCGACGCGATAGACCGCGTGCCGCACCTGCAGCGCATCGGGGCGCACGTCAAGCAATCCCTGCGCGACAAGCTGGTCGAACACCGCGAGTACACGCACCGCCACGGCGACGACCTGCCCGAGATCAAGGATTGGGTCTGGCCGCATCCGGATGCGAACGGTTGAGGTCGGTTGGCTCGAGCCGCACGGGTTCAGTACGGGAGCGCGCCTCGGGACGCTATTCGATGTTGATTCACCTCGAGAGCACCGTCCAGGACGCAAATTAAAAAGTGCGTCCAGGACGGTGTTCGTGGGTGTGAGGCTCACCAGGGCGTGAAGCTGGCGCGCATTCTGGCGTAGATGGCCTGATGCGCCGCAAATTGAGGGTCGTTCGGATTCTGCGCGTCGTACTCCAGCACGAACAGTTTGCCGCGCGCGATCACGGCTTCCTCGACGGTGTACCGATCGAAACTGAACAGCACGATGCGCTTGGCGGGACGGTTGGCCAGGCGCGTGTCGCTGGTTTTCTCGAGGCGAGACGAGCCGTCGGGCAGCAGCTCTTCCTGGCGGCGCAGCTCGACCCAGGCGCTGAGCGAGACGGGTTTTCGGGTGCGCACCCCAAACTGGGCGTTGGGATCGGCGGACTGGAACACGACTGCGTCCTTCGAGGCCGTCGAATGCCAGTCGGCGGGGTGGTTGATCTGAAAGTTCAGCACGCGGTTCTGGTACGCGATCCACCCGGCGGCCACGGCGGGGACGGTCAGCGCGACCATCAGAACGATAAAAACGAGCAGCTTCGAAGCGCGATGGTTCATGCCTGGAGCTTAATTCCTGACTCGATGAGGCCGCGTTGCAAACCCCACGCATACGGGCTCGAGCCGCCGTCTCGGGCTCCGATGAGCGTCGATGCCCGAGACACCCCTAGACCGTCCATGACGCGAGATCGTGACCTGACAGGTTGATTGTACCGTCTGAAACGGTGTTTTTGATGATTCAATTCTGGGGCACTCGGGGTTTTGATTGGTTCAAGGGGCCAGCAATCGGAAGGCTCGAGCCGCCGAATGGGATCGGATGTTCTCGAGCGAAACCGGGCAGTCCGTAGCGCATCTCGCTTAGGCCAAGCACCGGGTTACGCCCCGTACAGAATGGGGTACAGTTCTGGAGTTGTGCCAGCACGCTCAGGTTCCGCCACGCCCAGTTCACACCGTCAACCGCCTGCGCCGAAGGAGACCCCATGACACAGACGACCAATACCGCTCCATCCTTCACACCGACGGTTCTGAGCCCACAGACGCGTTCCCTGACCCTGATCGGCATCGTGCTGGCGCTCCTGCTGGGCGCACTCGACCAGACCATCGTGGCCACCGCAGGCCCGGCCATCCAAAAAGATTTGCAGATTCAACCCTCGCTCTATACCTGGCTGACGATCTCGTACCTCGTTTCGAGCACGGTGGTCGTACCGATCTACGGCAAACTGGGCGATCTGTACGGGCGCAAACCGATCATCGTTTTCGGGCTGGCGCTGTTCTTGATCGGGTCCTTGCTGTGTGGGCTGGCCTGGAACCCCCTGACGCTGATTCTGTTCCGGGCGTTTCAGGGATTGGGCGCGGGTGCGCTCTTCACCACGGCTTTCGCCATCGTGGCTGACCTCTACCCGCCCGCCGAGCGCGGTCGGGTCAGCGGCATGCTGGGCGGCGTGTTCGGCCTCGCCAGCGTGCTGGGGCCGTTGGTCGGCGGGGCGATCACCGATTCGTTCTCTTGGCACTGGGTGTTCTTCGTGAATTTGCCGTTGGGCGCTCTGGCGCTCGGGTTCATCGCGGCGCGGATGCCGTTGATCCGCAACACCAACGCCCACGGGCGCGTGGATTACGCCGGAGCGATCTGGTTGGTGGTCGCGGTCGTGCCGCTCCTGGTGGCGCTCAGCCTGGGCAAATCCAACCCGCAACCCGGTGAGACGGCTTTCGCCTGGGGTTCGTGGCAGGTCATCGCGATGCTGGCCGTGTTCGTGATCGGCCTGATCGCCTTCGTGCTGACCGAACGCCGCACCGAAGACCCGCTGCTGGATCTGAGCCTCTTTACCAACCGCACCTTCGCGGTCGGCAACCTGGCGATCTTCGTGCTGGGCGCGGGTTTCTTGTCGGCCATCGTGTTCTTGCCGCTTTTCATGGTCAACGTGGTCGGGCTTTCGGCCACGCGTTCCGGGTTGACGACCACACCCTTGACGTTCGGCCTGATCGCCAGCGCGATCATTTCCGGCGCGTTGACCACGCGCTTCGGGCGTTACAAGCCGGTCATGCTGGTCAGCCTGGTGGTGCTGGTGGCGGGCTTCGCAGTCATGGGTTTCACGCTGACCCCGACCTCCGGGCAGTTCGAGGTGACGCTCAAGATGATCCTGGTCGGCCTTGGTTTGGGCGCGGTCGTGTCGTTGTACAGCCTGGCGGTGCAGAACGCCGTGTCCGCCGACAAGACGGGCGTGGCGACCTCGAGCGTCAGCTTCTTTCAGCAGCTCGGCGGCACGGTCGGCCTGGCGGTGCTGGGCACGGTCTTCGCCTCGAGCCTGACGGGCGGAATCCAGACGCGCATGAGCGAGGCCACGGCCAGCCTGCCGCCCGCCGTTCGCGCCCAGTTCGCGCCCGGTCAGGGGCGGGCAGCCTCGTCGGGCGGGAGCTTCAACGCCAGCGCGATCAAGGCCGGAATCGAAAAGGGGTTCGCCGATCAAAGGGCTGCGCTGACCAGCGCCCTACGCGACAACGACGCGACCGCCGCCCGCGCGCTCCTGGCCAGCCCGCAGACCGCTCCACAACTCAAGCCCTTGCTCGAGGCGACGGCGGCTGGGCGGGCTCCGGCGCAGGCGCGAGAGGCCGCACTGAAGGGTGCGCTCGAGGGCATGGGCGCGGCCAAAGCGGCCAGCTTTGAGGGCATCGACCGGATCGATCTGGCCTTCAAGCAGGCGTTCACGGACGCCATCAGCGGCATTTATCGGATCGGGGTGCTGATCATTCTGCTGGGCTTTCTGGTGACGGCCCTGCTGCCGGAGTTGCCGTTGCGCAAGGGTGAAGGTCTCGAAAGCGCTCCCGGTTTCGCCTGAGCGAACCCCGCATTGTCCCGCATTTGAACATCGTCCAGCACGCATATCAAATAACGCGTGCTGGACGGTGTTATAGATGGGTTGAGCCGCGAATCACGGGCCGACAGTGAAATCCGTGCGAAAACCCGGCGCGAATCTCGAGAAGCTCCCGTGGTGTACGCGGAACCTTCAGAAACCGCAACGGCTGTGATCGCCCTCCCGTTCGAGGTGCAAGCGATGCCATACCGGAACCTGTCCGCACAGTGCAACCGCCATCAACGCCGCGCCAGCGTCCCGAGCCGAACCAACAGCGCCACCCCGACTGCGACGCTCGAGATGACGTACACGACCTGCACCGAACCGCGCCCGAGCCAGACGGAATGCAGAGTCGCAGCCACGAAGGC
>CAXTKV010000013.1:0-7664 GCA_964244895.1 uncultured Deinococcales bacterium | reverse complement strand
CCTGCACCGAACCGCGCCCGAGCCAGACGGAATGCAGAGTCGCAGCCACGAAGGCCGGATACGCCAGCAGGTGCAGTCTGCGGGCGACCAGCGCGCCGATCCGCCCGCGAGACGCGTAGGACGCGTAGACGATCAGCATCAGCCACAGGCCGAGCGTGCCCGCCGCCATCTGCGCGGTTTGAACCCGAGCGAATCCGGGAATCATCACCTCCAAAAGGCTTCTGCCTGCGGGGCCGACCAGGCTGAACAGGCCGTGAATCAAACCGAGCGTCAGGGCGAACCCTGCACTCAGGTCGTGCCATCCGGTCTTGATGCCAGCGTTCAACCAGCGCGGCAAGAACGGCGTGCCGATCAACGGCCCGAGCGTCGAGGTGAACGCCAGCAGGTAGTACGACCACGAACCCGTCTGCCGCAGCAGCGCATCCGACCAGACCGGGCTGAGCGCACCGCGCCAGGTCAGCACCCAGCCGAGCGCCAGCGCGCCCAGCAGCCCAGCCGTCAGCGCACGGTTCAGCGCGGAAGTGCGCGTCGCCCGACGAAACGCCTGGCGTTCCTGAAATCGCGTCACTTCTGGCCTTGCGGTTCGCGCACGGGTTGCTCGAGCGAGCCGTGCGCGAACGGAGCCGCGCGCCGCGCAGCCTGAACCAGCGTGTACGCCATCGCGCCCGCACCGAGGATCAACAACACCAGCGCGGCTCGAGCCCGGTGAAAACGCCCGGCGGATGTTCTGGGTCTGTTCGGTCGCACCGTTTCGGATTTCACGGTTCCTTTCGGCTCGAGCCTCGCCCGAGGCGTTTTCAACAGCCTATGGAAGCGACAAAAAAAGTTTCGGTCGAGGATTCCAATGTGGGGACGCGTTGATCGGGCGCACGCCAGCCGATTCGAAAAACACCATCCGGGACGATTGTTCATTCTTGCGTGCTGGACAGTGTTTTTGGAATCCTGAGCGCCTGGACTGGTTCAAAATACCGCTTCGGGGACATCTCTCGGCGCCACGACGGGCTAGGCTTTAGAAAACCATGAGCTACCGCCTGGGCATCATCAAGTACACCAACACCGCGCCGCTGATTCATTCCCTGGAACGCGAACTCGAGGCGCTGGACATCGAGTACCTGCGCGACGTGCCGACGGGCATCAACGCGGCCCTGCTGGACGGACGGGTGGATCTGGCCAACATCAGCGCCTTCGAGTTCATCCAGCACGCCGAGCAGCTGCGCGCCCTGCCGGATTTCAGCATCAGCGTGCTGGGGCCGGTCTACAGCGTGAATTTGTTCCACACCGTGCCGTGGGCGGAATTGGCTGGGCGCACCATCGCCACGACCACGCACAGCGCCACCAGCGTGAAATTGCTTGAGACGCTCTTGAAACTCGATGGCATCGACGCGAAGCTCACACGCGTCGATTCCCTGGACGTGGACGCGCTGCTGGAAACCTACCCGGCGGTCTTGTTGATCGGTGACGCGGCGCTCGAATGGTGGTATCGCGTCTGCGGCCCGATCAGCGAAACCACCCAGATGCACCGCCTGCCGCACCGGGGTCAGTTGGGCGACAAGTCCGTGACGGTCACGGATCTGGCCATGAACTGGTACACGCACACCGGCAAACCGTTCGTGTTCGCGGTCTGGGCCAGCCGCGCGGACAATCCGCCGCCTGCGGATCTGGTCTTCGGGATGCGCCGCGCCAGACGGTACGGCATCGGGCATCTTTTTGAGGTCGCGGCCTTCGAAGCGGCGCGTCTGAAGCTGCCCGAGCGCATCGTGCAGCATTACCTGTGGAACTTCCGCTATCACCTCGAGGCTCCAGATCGGGCTGGATTGGGGGAATTCGCGCGGCTCGCCAGCCCGGAACGCGCGGACGAGCTGAGGTTCTGGGACGTGTGATGAAACGGTTTTTTCAAGCACAGTCCGGCACCGTGCTGGACGAGCATTTGATAACGCCGTCCAGCACGAGAAATTCTTTACGACCCCGTTTTCGCAGTCGCGTAGAATGAACCCGTGAAGACTGCCCGATTGGTCGCGCTGTCCATCGCCCTCGCCGCTTGCGCCTCGCTCGGGCCGGTCAACTCGAGCCCGAACGCGCCCAGCGCGAACCTGGGTGGTTGCAGCGTCTTTCCGGCCAACAACGCCTGGAACGCGAGCGTGAATGCCCTGCCGTTGGATTCGCGTTCCAGCGCTTACGTCTCGAGCATCGGGGCGGGCGCGGGATTGCATCCGGATTTCGGCGCGGGACTCTACGAGGGCGCACCCATCGGGATTCCTTTCGCGGTCGTGCCCGCCGCGCAGGCGGGCGTGAACGTCAGCTTCGAGTACGCCACCGAGAGCGACCGCGCGCCCTATCCCGTGCCGCGCGGCGCACCGATCGAGGGTGGCCCGAACGCCAGCGGCGACCGTCACGTGCTGGTGGTGCGCCAGGGCGAATGCAAACTCTTTGAACTGTTCGGCGCTTACCCGAACGCGGACGGTTCGTGGAAGGCCGGTTCCGGCGCGATCTGGGATCTGAAATCCAACGCGCTCAGGCCGGACACCTGGACTTCGGCGGACGCGGCGGGATTGCCGGTTCTGCCCGGACTGGTGCGCTACGACGAGGTGCTGGCCGGAAAAATTGCGCACGCGATCCGCTTCACCGCGCCGCGCACGCGCAACGCTTACGTCTGGCCCGCCCGTCACGCCGCCTCGAGTTCCGGCGATGCCAATTTGCCGCCGATGGGTCAGCGTTTTCGTCTGCGCGCCAGCTTCGATACGTCCAGCTTTTCTCGGGATACGCGCGTGATCCTGGACGCCATGAAAACCCACGGGATCATCCTGGCGGACAACGGTTCAGCCTGGTACATCTCCGGCGCGCCGGATGAGCGCTGGGACAACGACGGGCTGCGCGAGCTGGGTCGGGTCAAGGGGTCGGATTTTCAGGCGGTGGACGCGTCCGGCCTGATGGTCAACCCGAATTCCGGCGCCGTCAAATAAGGCCAAACACCGTCCAGCGCGGTGTTCTCGAGATTCCGTGCTGGACGGTGCTCTCGATCCGGTTCGCAGGGTCATCGAGGCCGACGAGACATCCCATCAGAGCGGCTGCCGAGGGATCATCAGACCGCGCGTCGGCGTCCAGGAACGGGTTTCGGCGCGGCCAATCTGGGGCTTTCGGTGGCGGCCATGCCGCGCGTGAAGAGTTCGACGGGCACGATCACGCGTCTGGGCGGAGCCGCTTCACCGGCCAGACGCGAGAACAGCATTTCGGCGGCCAGCCGTCCCATCTCGGCGGCGTCGTAGCGGATGACGGTGATCTGGGAGGGCAGCACGTCGGCCAACTCGAAATCGTCGAAACCGACGAGCGCCACAGGCATTCCGCGTCGGTGGGCGGCCCGGATCACGCCGAGGCTCTGGCGGTTGCTGGCGGCGAACACGGCGGTCGGCGGGTCGGGCAGGGACAGCATCTCCGTGGTGACGGCTTCGGCGCGCGCCGCATCGTGGCCTTCGAAGCTCAACAGTTCATCCTCGAGGTTCAATCCGGCAGCTTTGAGCGCGTCGCGGAATCCGGCCAGGCGTTCCGCGCCGGTGTAGACGGTCGAAAACCCGCTGATGAAGGCGATCCGACGGTGTCCCTGGGCGATCAGGTGTTCGACGCCGCGCCGCGCGCCGGAACGGTTCTCGAGCAGCACGGCGTCGGCCTCGAGCTTGCCGGGTGGGCGATCCAGGAACACGACGGGCGTGCCCTGGCGGGCTTCCTGTTCGATATAGGCGTGGTCGTCGCTGGCGGGCACGATCAGGAGGCCATCCACCCGGCGTTGGATCAGGGCGTGCACCAGGCTGCGTTCGCGTTCGGCGCCTTCTTCGGAGCTGGCGGTGATCACGACGCAATCGTGGGCGCGAGCCACGGCTTCGACGCCGCGCGCGATCTGTGAATAAAACGGGTTGGAGATGTCCTCGGTGATCAGCCCGATGGTCGAGGTCAGCCCGGTGCGGAACTGCCGGGCGAATTCGTTGCGTCGGAAGCCGAGAGCGGCAATGGCGGCGTTGACTTTTTCGGTGGTGTCCCGGTTGACGCGCGGTTCGTTGTTGACGACGCGCGATACGGTTTTGAGGCTGACTCCGGCCACCCTGGCGACATCGTGCATGGTCGGGCGGGCGTTCGGCATGACTGGATTCTAACCGTGTGGCGGCGGCTTGGAGGTGTCGCGCAATTCGTGGGCATCGTTCAGCACGCAAAATCTTGATACTCGAGAACACCGTTCGGCACGGTGTTCTCTGAAGGTTACGTTCTCGAGAAGCGTCTCTGGGCGTATTGGAATGCCCGCACTTGACAAGTTTCGGGGTTCTGAATAAAGTCATGACAACGTTGTCATCTTCAGTTTGTGGCCTCGAGTGACCGACTCGAGCCGTAGCGCGCGCCCCGCCGTGTGGAGTGTCGTCATGATTCAATCGTCCGTCCAACCCGCCCCCATCTCACCACCCCCGGCGCGAAGCTCAAAGCGCGCCCAGACCGAAGCCAGAGCCGGCTACCTGTTCATTCTGCCCGGCATCATCGGGTTGTGCGCCTTCGTGCTCTATCCGCTCCTCTCGAGCGTGTACTACTCGATGACGGAATGGAACGGCGCGACCCCACCCAAATTCATCGGACTGGAAAACTTTCAATACATCTTCACCCAAGACCCCAGCCTGCTCGCATCCCTGAAAGCGACCGCGCTGTGGGTGCTCTGGAGCGTCCCATCGGGCGTGATCGCGGGGTTGCTGCTGGCCGTGCTGGTCAACCGCAAACTGCCCGGCATCCAGATCTTCCGCACGATCCTGTACGTCCCGACCGTGCTGCCGGTCGTGGCCACGCTGACGCTCTGGAAGTTCATCTACAACCCCGCCGTGGGTCTGGCCAACCAGGCGCTCAACGGGCTCGGCCTGCCCTCGAGCCTGTGGCTGGGCGATGTCAACCTGGTGCTGCCCGCGCTGGCCTTGATCGGCGTCTGGACGGCGGGCGGTTCGATGGTGATCTTCCTGGCTGGCCTTCAGGCCGTACCCAACGAACTCTTCGAGGCCGCCCGGCTGGACGGCGCCAGCGACACGCGATTGTTCTGGCACATCACGCTACCGATGATCTCGCCGGTGCTGCTGTTGCAGACCATCACGGGGATCATCGCGGCGCTCCAGTCCATCGCGCAACCGCAACTCGTCACGGGCGGCGGCAAGCCCGACCTGGCCTCTTATTTTCTGATGTGGAAAATCTATTCGACCGCCTTCGATTCGTCCAGGTTCGGTTACGCCATCGCACTGGTCTGGATTCTGCTGGCGCTGATCGCAGCCCTGACCGTGGCCGTCTTTCGGGTCTCGAACGCCTTCGTCTACGCAGAGGACGGCACCGAATGAGCCTGGTCGCCTCCGGCCCACCCACCCGTGTCCGCTCGAGCTTCGAGCGCTTCTGGACGCCCAGGAACGTCGGCGCGCTGATGCTGCTGATCGGTTTATCGCTCGCCTCGATCATCCCGATGCTGTTCGTGGTCGCCACCTCGCTCAAATCGGACACCAACGCCCTGGAGATTCCGCCGCGCTTCTGGCCGACGCAGTTCGTGTGGGACAACTTCCCCAAGGCCGCGACCCTGATCAACTTCTGGAAATTGCTGCAAAACAGCCTGATCCTGACCGGCCTGAACGTGCTGGGCAGCGTCTCGGCCAGCATGCTGATCGCGTATGGCCTCTCGAGAATCCGCTTTCCGGGGCGCAAGATCTGGTTTTACGCCTTCATCGGCTCGATGATGCTGCCCTCGATCGTCGGGTTGATCCCGCTCTTCAAGCTGTTCCTGGCGCTCGGCTGGTACAACACCTGGTGGCCGTTGATCGTCCCGGCTTTCTTCGGCAACCCGTTCTTTATTTTCTTGATGCGCCAGTATTACCTCTCGATCCCGCGCTCGATCGACGAGGCTGCCACGATCGACGGCGCGAACCACTGGCAGATCTTCACGCGCATCATGATTCCCCTGACCAGCCCGGCCTGGATCGCCTGCGCGATCTTCGCCTTTCAGGGAAGCTGGAACGATTACCTGAACGCGCTGGTGTACCTGCCGCTCGCGCCGGATCGCTGGCCGTTGTCGCTCGGGCTGGCGGGCTTCGCGGGGCTGGGCGGGATCGGCACGGCCACCACGCCGTGGAACCTCTACATGGCCGCCAACCTGATGTACATGATTCCCAGCCTGCTGGTGTTTTTCGGCGCGCAGAACTACTTCATGGCGGGCGTCGGTTCGCTCGGCGCGAGAACGCAGAAGTGAGGCTGATGACCGCCAACACCCTCTAGCACGCAAATCCAGGAATGCCGTCTGGAACGGTGTTCTGACACTCGAGCATCCAGTCCTGGCGCGGTTTTCTCGCGCTACGGGAAACCATCGACCCGACCATCACCCGACAGCACGCCACCTTTCGCCCTCGCACCGGTCGCAGACCGAGAAGGAGACACCATGAAGAAGCGCTACATCGTCGGCACGCTCATCGTCGCGGCACTCGCGGCGGCGGTCAGCGCGCAAAGCAAAACGGTCGTCAAGATCATGACCTGGGAAGGCGCGGACATGAACTCTCAGATCCTGGCCGCCATGAAACCCTTCGAGGCCAAGAACCCGGACATCAGCGTCGAGATCGTGACCGTGCCATCCATCGGTTACGACCAGACGCGCAACACGATGATCGCCGCCAACCAACTGCCGGACCTGTTCTGGGTCGGCAACGACCAGTTGCTCGAGTACGGACGCAAAGGCATCCTGTTCGACTGGACGAAGCAGGCCACCGCCAAGGGCGACGATTTCGCGCTCGAGCAGTTCGCGCCGGGCGCGGTCGCGAACTTCACGCTGGACGGCAAGCTCTACGGCCTGCCCAGCCTGATGAACACCTACGGCTACTTCTACAACGCCGACATGTTCGAGGCCGCCAAGGTCGCTCTGCCGAAGGTCGGCTGGACCTACGAGCAATTCTTCGACGCCGCCAAGAAGCTCAGCACCAAAAACGGCGATCAGGTCACGCGCTACGGCGTTTACGGCCCGTTGAACGACATGTTCGTGCTCTCGCAGTACGCGGCCAGCCACGGTGGCCCGACCTTCCAGGATCGGATTCTCGAGGCGAGAAAGGTCACGTCCAGCCCGCAACTGATCGAGGGCGCGAAAGCCTGGGCGACCGCCATCAAGGACGGCAGCGTCACGCCGCGCAACTACCCCAACGACGGCCTGGACAAGCTTTTCGCGGCGGGTAAGGTTCCCATGCTCGGCGCGGGCCAGTGGCTCGCCAAGGGCTTCATCGAAGCCAAGCTGCCCTTCAAGTGGGGCTTCGCGCCGCTGCCCGGCGGCAGCAAGAGCGTCACGATCTACGACGCGGTCGGTATCGCCAGCCCCAGCTACATCAAGAACCCCGACGCGGTCTGGAAGGTCATGAAGTACCTCGATACCAAAGCCTGGGAAGCCGTGCTGCCCAACACCCCGGTCGCCCCGAGCGCCTACGTGCCGAGCGCCAAGCCGTACTTCGATCAGCTCAAGAAAAGCGGTGCGAGCAGCGTGGCCGAGAGCGTCAACGCCATGCTGACCACCAAGAATCAGGAAGGCGTGCGCTTCCTCTCAAGCTGGTCCGGTAAGGCCTGGGACGTGATCAACGCCAGCAACAACGACATCCTGAGCGGCAAGGCGGACGCCAAGACCGGGCTGGACGCAA
>CAXTKV010000012.1:0-44868 GCA_964244895.1 uncultured Deinococcales bacterium | reverse complement strand
TTGCCGCAACTTGTTGACCACGCTCACGTCCTCGAGCGTGCTGGTATCGCCGCTCATCTCCTGCCCGCTGGCGATCTGGCGCAGCAAGCGCCGCATGATCTTGCCGCTGCGGGTTTTGGGCAGGGAATCCGTGAAGCGGATCTCGTCGGGTCTGGCGATCGCGCCGATTTCTTTGGCGACGTGGGCTTTCAGGGCGTCCACGGTGACTTCCTTGCCCGCCTTGAGGGTCACGAAGGCCACGATGCCCTCGCCCTTGATCGGGTCGGGACGCCCCACCACGGCGCTCTCGGCGACGCTCGGGTGGCTGACCAGCGCGCTTTCGACTTCCATCGTGCCCAATCGGTGCCCGGAGACGTTCAGCACGTCGTCTATGCGCCCCACGATCGTGTAGTAGCCGTCGGCGTCGCGCCTCGAGCCGTCACCGGCGAAGTAGACGTGCGGAATCTCGCCCCAGTAGGCGCGGCGGTAGCGTTCGTCGTCGCCGTAGACGGTGCGCAGCATGCTGGGCCACGGGCGTTTGATGACCAGAAACCCGCCCTCGTTCGGCCCCAGTTCGTTGCCGTCCCTGTCCATGATGGCGGGTTCCACGCCGAACATCGGTAAGCCCGCGCTGCCGGGTTTGGCGTCGTGCGCGCCGGGGATGGTGGTGATCATCATCGCACCCGTTTCAGTCTGCCACCAGGTGTCGATGATCGGGATTTTGCTGTCCCCGATGACGCGGTGGTACCACAGCCAGGCTTCCGGGTTGATCGGCTCACCGACGGTTCCCAGCAGGCGCAGGGAACTCAGGTCGTGCGCTTTCGGGTGCTCGTCGCCGGAGCGCATGAAGGCGCGAATCGCGGTCGGCGCGGTGTAGAGGATGGTCACGTGGTGCTTGCTGATGATCTCCCAGATGCGTCCAGGGTGCGGGTGGTTGGGCGCGCCCTCGTACATCAGCGCGGTCGCGCCGTTGTTCAGCAAGCCGTAGACCACGTAGCTGTGGCCCGTGACCCAGCCCACGTCGGCGGTGCACCAGTAAATGTCCGTTTCCTCGAGATCGAAGACGTACCTGGCGGTCAGGTAGGTGTTGACCATGTAGCCGCCCGTGGTGTGCAGCACGCCTTTGGGCTTGCCGGTGGAACCGCTCGTGTACAGGATGAACAACGGGTGTTCGGCGTCCAGGTGTTCGGCGGGACAATCGGCTGAGGCTTTCGCCATCAGGTCGTGATACCAGTGGTCGCGCGCATCGTTCCAGGCGATCTCGTGCCCGGTGCGTTTGACGACGATCACCTGTTCCACGCCGGGCGCGTTCTCGAGGGCCTCGTCGCAGTTCTGTTTCAAGGGCACGATCGCACCGCGCCTGTAGCTGCCGTCCGCCGCGATCAGCACTTTGGACTGGCAATCGTTGATCCGATCCGCCAGCGCGCCCGCGCTGAAACCGCCGAAGACCACGCTGTGCGTCGCACCGATTCGGGCGCAGGCCAGCATCGCGACTGCCGCCTCGACGATCATCGGCAGGTAAATAGTCACGCGGTCGCCCTTGTTGACGCCCAGGCCCTTCAGGACATTGGAAAACCTGCAGACTTCCGCGTGCAATTCCCTGTACGTGACCTTGCGGACATCGCCGGGTTCACCCTCCCAGAGAATCGCGATCTTGTCGGCGTGCGATTCCAGTTGCCGATCCAGGCAGTTGTACGCCATGTTCGTCTGCCCACCCACGAACCATTTCGCGTGCGGTTCGTTCCACTCGAGCACCCTGTCCCAGCGCTTGAACCAGTGCAGTTGGTCGGCGATCTCCGACCAGAATTCGTCGGGTTCTTCCAGGCTGCGTCTGTACATCGCGTCGTAAGTCGCGCGATCCATCTTGGCTTTGGCCGCGAACTCCTCGGGCGGCGCGAAACGTCGCTGTTCGTTCAGCATGGCGTCGATGTTCTGTTCGGGCATGGTGTCCTCCTGAAAGGCTGAACTGAGAACGCTCGAGGTGATCCGTGTCTGGTGTTTGGCGAATGCTCAGAGCTGCTGCGCTCAGGACGCGCCTGCGGCTCGAGCGGGACGAGATTGTTTTGTGCCCCGAGTCTAACGACGTTGATCAAGTTGGGTCAACGCGCCCACGTCACGCGCACGGGAACACCGTCCAGCGCGCAAATCAGGAAATGCGTGCTGGACGGTGTTCCTGGGTTCGCCTCAGGCGTTCTTCGCGTTTTGAACGAGCTTCAACGGGAAAACACCGGTGAACAAGCGCGGCCAGGACAGGTGCGGCTTGCCCCATTCCAGGCGCACGTCCGGTACGCGCGGCGCGAAGTGCATATCCCATAAATCTCGTGCCAGAGGCGTAATTCTCGAGGTGATCTCGGCTTCCGCTCGGGGTCGCAACTCGCCCAGATCGAACGGGCTGGGATTCCCGAGGAATTCGCGAACCTCACCGCGCACCCGCCCCTGGTACAACCAGTCGTCCACCAGCCTGGAAAAGTTCGCCTCGAGGAGCGCCAACGGATCGGTGGCAGACAGCGCGATCACGCCGGATGCGATGGCACCGCCCAGCGTGTTGCCCGCCGTGTTCCACGCGCCGTACCCGGCGAGTTTGGTCGCGTCAATATTCTCGAGCAAGAGCTTCGTGAAGCGGTTCTCCGCGCCGTTGGCGTAGGCCACATCCGCGATGGCGACGGCGCGCTCGGCCTCCAGGTCATCCTGAATGCGCTCGATGAACTCCGGCAGGTGGCGGCTGGCCGTGTCCACCAGCTCGAAATCCGGCTGGCGGTGCGCCTGCTTGATGGCGGGTGCGTTGACGGCCAGCACCAGATCGGCGGTCGTCAGCCTGGACGCCGGAACGCAGCCCGCCGCGCGCAGGTGCGCCTTGACCAACTCCCCGAGCGGCCTGTCCTCGTAGAGCATCGCGGCGGATTCCGCCAATGTGGACGGGTACCGCACCCAGACTTTCGGCTTTCGCCGACCATCGTTGACGATGGCTCGAGCCAGCAAAACCGCCGCCACCTCGTCCGCGCCGGGATACACGTCCGCCCTGTCCCACACGCCCAACGCGTCGATCCGGGCTTCCAGACGACGCCGATCCCGAGCTGCCAATCCATACGGCGTCGTGTCATCCAGCGTTAAACACAGATGCTCTAAAGTGCCCTCTTTGAGCATCTCGAGCGCCGCCAGATGAATCGCGTGATTGCGCTCTCGCGTGCCCAACCAATCTTCCAGAATATCGTCCGGCACGGCCCGTTTCGCCATCGCGAACTGCTCTGGATCCTCGCCGCGTTCCACCCGGTCGATCCACTCGGAAACCTTCCGCAAACCCGCGCCGTGCTCACCGTAATACGGTTTTTCCTCCAACGGATCGTTGTCGTGCGCCACACGAACGATCACGCCGTACGCCAGAATTCGCAATTTCGGGTTGATGCGCCGCAACTCGCTCAGAATCTCCAGGCGCGCCAGCGCATCTTCGAGACTGTCCGACACGCGCCGCGCCGGGATCATCCCGCCCAGCGTCAGCGTCTCGAGCGTGATGATCGCCACGTCCGCCCACGCCGCGTTCTGCCGCAACCACTGCGCGATCCCAGGAATGTTGCCCGGTTCGTTCAGGTGGTTCAGCATCGCCAACGGCGGCGAACGCATCTCGAGCCCCGCCACCCGCGCGAGCTGATGCACGTACTCCAGGGTCGGCGGGCGGGTGTCGCACGGCAAGAACAGAACGCGTTTCATCGGTTTGGGTTCTCCTCGTCGGATTCCCAGCGTACCGGGTTCCCCAGGATGTACTCGCGCGTGTCCAGCAATTCGCGATCGGAACGGATCACGCGTTCAAAATAATTGCGTTGCCACAGGCGCGTCTCAAAGGGCATCCAGGCGAGGTTTTTGACGCCGTGGATGTAAGCATTCGTCGTTAAGGATTTAAAGGCTCCGACCACATCGCCCAATTCAGGCTGGGCGGCGGAAAGGGCACCCACAAGGGGTGCCCCTACGAGAAATAAGATGCCGTGAAGGTGGTTGGGCATCGCGATGAAAACGTCAGGTTCAATATTCGGAAATCTCTCGGGCAAAGCGTTCCACTGGGTCTCGAGCATCCGTCCTGCATCGTTCAGATGCATCTCGCCATCATGAATTTCACCGAACAGAGGCAACCGCCCGTTTACACAGATCGTCACGAAATACGCTCCATTCTGCGCATAGTCGTGCCCAGCGAGGCGGATCGAACGCCTGCGATGCTTTGAAGCATCAAATCCCATCTGTAGGGGCACCCCTTGTGGGTGCCCTTCCCTCGCCATCACCCGTCACAGGTACGCGCCCTGTTTTTTCAACGCCTCCCGCAATTCGGTTCCGTCTATCTCTCGAGTTCCCGCGTTTCGGCTGGCGCACCAGGCCGCCGCCAGTCCCGCCGCTTCGCCCATGCTGTGGCAGTTCTGTTGGACGCGGATGGCGCTCTGGGCTTCGAAGGTGGATGACGCGGCGCGTCCCGGCACGAGCAGGTTGGTGATGCCGACAGGGATGATGCAGCGGTAGGGAATCTCGTGGTACGCGTCGGGCGCGAAGTACGGGTACGCGCCTTCGCGTTCGTGAACGAGCTTCTGGCCGCGCGGCGTGTGAATGTCCACCGGGTAGTGGTTGCGGCAGATGGCGTCCGGGAAGGTGCGGCATTCGAGGATGTCCTCGAGCGTCAGGGTGTACTCACCGCGAATGCGCCGCGTCTCGCGCACGCCGACCATCGGGGCGTAGGTGCTGATGAAGGCGTCCTCGCAGCCCTCGAAGCTGGCGCGCAGGAAGCGCAGCAGGCGGTCGATGGCGAGCTTGCCGTCGATTTGCGCCCTGGAAAGCGTCCAGGCGTCCGCGCCGTCGTTGATCTCGGCGTCCAGTCTGGGGCAGTTAAAGGAGATCGCGCCGGGTTGTCCGGGCACGCTGAAGCCCTGGAAGTAATCGCCGTCGCGTTCGAGCAGCAGTCCGTCCTGCACGCCTTTTTTGAACAGCGGCTCGAGCGTGGATTTCTTGTCCCAGACCATCCAGAAGTGCATGAAGCGTTCGCTTTCCTGCCATTGGCCGTGGCGCGTTAAAAATTCGCACAATCGCGTCAGGTTCACGCCGCCCATCGTGAAGCGCAGGCTCATGGCCTGGTGCAGTCCGGTCTGGGCGTCTCCGGCATCGAAGGGCACGCCGGAGCGCACGGCCACGTCCGCGTCTCCGGTGGCGTCGATAAACGTGTGCGCCCTCAAGCGCGTCAGTCCGTCCTTGTTGTGAACGATCGCGCCCTCGATGCGCCCGTCCTCGAGTTCCGGTGCGACGAAGTGCGTGTGGTACAGCACTTCCCCGCCCGCCTCGATGAGCATCCTCTCCAGCACGAATTTCATGCCTTCGGGGTTGAACCAGTTGTCGTTGCCGTTCTTGTCGATGGCGCCGTCCCCGCGTTGGCACAAGCGGTTTTTCAGGTCGTCGGTGATGCCCCGGTTCAGGTTCACGCCGTTTGACACGTTGCGCATCAACGGCGTGACCTGCGCGTTGGTTCCGGTTCCGCCCAGGCTGCCGAATTGTTCGATTGCGAGCGTCCTCGCGCCCGCTCTGGAGGCGGCGATGCCGGCGATGCTGCCGGAGGTTCCGCCGCCGATCACGATCACGTCCCAGTCGCGTTCAAATGTCTCGATCTCGAGGTTCATGGTGCTGGCATTCTACCGAGCCGACCAAAAGGATCGGTCGCACGAGAACACCGTCCAGGACGCATCTCAAGATTCATGTGCTGGACGGTGTTACTCGAGCCTGGATTTGCCGATCATCTGCAGGGCCAGTTCGTCCGATGGCGGGTGCGCCAGCCCCGCGCGGGCATCGCGGAAGTGCCGCTCGAGGGACAGGGCGCGCGTCAAGGAACCGCCGCCCGCCGCGCGCAATCCCAGGTCGGTGGCGTGAATCGCGGCGTTGGTGCACAGGTGCTTGGCTCCGGCCAGCAGGGGCAGCAGGGATTCTTTGGGCTCGAGACCCTCAGACCAGCGCGCGGCGGCCTCGAAGAGCACGGTCTGGGCGGCTTTCAGCGTCAGTTCCATCGCGCCGATTTTTTCTTGCACGCCCCCAAGGGTCGCGATCGGTTTCCCCAGGGCGGTCGGCACGCGCTCCTGGGCGTACTTCGTGATGGCTTCCAGTGCGGCGATGCCCACGCCCAGGTAGGTGGCGCTCATGGACGACCAGAACCAGGCCGAGCCCGTCGGGTCGGGCGGCGTCGGCGGGATGAAATCCGTGTCCGGCACGTACACGGCTTCAAAGACGACATCGTGGGCGGCGCTGGCGCGCATGGCGAGCGCATCCGTCCAGGTTTGCTCGAGCCGGACACCGTCGGTTCTGGCGTCCACGATCAGCCGTCCGGTGTTAGAAACCAGGTTTTTGCCGTCCAGCGCGGCCTGAACCACCCAGAAGTCGATCATCCGGCCACCGGTCGCCCAGGTTTTGCGCCCGTGGAGTTCCCAGCCGCCCTCGACCTTGTGCGCCACGGTGCGGAAATTCCCGCCCCTGGACGGGCTGCCGAGTTCGGGTTCGGACGCGACGGCGTTGATCAGCGCGCCGTCGGCAATCGCGCGGCTGATGCGCTCCAGAAGCGCTTCGGGCCAGTTGCCCGCCTCGCCCGCCGTGCCGATGACGTGGGCGTTCATGGCTGCGGCGAGCGCCACAGACGCGTCACCGACGGCCAGTCTGGATTGCGCCATGACGAATTCCAGCAGGTTCGCACCCGCGCCGCCGAAGCGTTCAGGCACGGTCAAACCGGGATACCCGGAAGCGCGAAGTTCGGCGTAACTTTCGGTCGGTAAAGCGTTCTGACGGTCGAACTCGTCGGCTCGAGCCGCGAAATTCGCGCTCAGGCGCGTCGCCATTCCCAGGAATCGCGCCTGTCGTTCGCTCAGATGGTGGGGTTCGAGCAGCGTCACGAGGCCGATGATAACGAGACCGGGCGCTCGGGAATCCTATTGGAAGCACGGTCTAGTGGGCGAACTGTGTCGCTCGATCCGTCCAAACCAGCGGGAGACGCAGAGAACACCGTCCGGCGCGCAGTTTCTCGAGATCGAGAAAGCGCCTGCTGGACGGTGTTTGTAGCCTTACCGGGCTCTGGAATCGGAGGCGCCGAACAGGCCGCGAACCTGCCCCCAGAAACCCGGACGCGCCGGAGGCTGAACCACTACGGGAGCCGGAGGCGCGGACTCGGGCTTGGGGCGGCTGCGTTTGCCGGACATGAACTCATCGAACTCGGCGCTGGTTTTCAGCACGACCGCACCGATGTTGACGCGCATGGTGCGCGGAATCACGCCCTGCGGCACGCGGCGGGCGGCGAAACGACCGTCCGGGCGGCTGAACAGCAATCGGATGGCGTCGCGCACCTGGGCTTCGGTCAGGGCTCGACCGCTGACCTGCGCGTGCAAAACTTCCCCGCGAGAGATGTACATCACCAGCTCGCCTTCGTTCGGCAACCACTCGGTTCCGAAGGCGAGGGCGTTGGTTTCAAAGAAGGGCATGATGTCTACGAAACGGAATTCACTGAAATCGCCCGTGAGTGCCATTCACTCGGTATACCAGCCGCATCCTGACGCTTTCCTTACTGCAAGCATGGCCGTCTCTCGAGTACGCCGTATGACACGGCGTACTCGAACCTTCAGAGATCGCCCAATAAATTGTGTTTTGGGGAAACTCGAGCGCTTCTCGACCCGACCGTAGCGCCGACCTGCCGCTCGGGCATCGCGAGCTCCGAGTGATCAGAGCGCCGTCTCTCGAGCCGCGAGCCCGCCGGTGTCGGAGCAACTCGATCCAGAGGCGCTTCCCGAGGCTCAAAAATCGAGAACACCGTCTAGCACGCAGATTAAGGAATGCGTCCTGGACGGTGTTTCACGCACTTCACGAGCTCAGAGGGGCGAGGTTTCGATCTCGAGCATCGCGGCTTATTTGCAGAGGTTCGTGCCGCACAACTCGGCGGTCGTGGAATCGTTGGTGCCCGTCACGATCAGCTTCAAATTCAAGGTGCCACCGTCAAGGAAGTACGCGTTCTTGGTGGCCGCATCCAGATCGCTCAGGCTGGCGGCGTTGACCATCTTGTTCTGATCGGCCACGTAGTAGTTCTGGTACGCGTAAACCGCGCCCGACCACGGAATCGAGAGGCGCACCCAGTCGCCCGCTTTGACGCTGCGCAGGTGAATCCGCAGGTAATTCGGCTTCGGGCCGGACAGCGCGTACGAATACGCGCGGCCCAGGATCACGCTGGTCTGAAAGCTCCTGGTCGGGCTGCCGTTGTTCGGCACGCCCCACATCGTGTAGCTGGGTCTGGAACCTTCCTCTCGAGTCAAGGTCACGGGCGCAATCACCGGGTTGTCGTTGACGGATTCCAGCCAGACGCGCGCGTAGCGGTTCGTGCAGACCTGGGCGTTCCAGGCGGCTTTGGCGGTGCAATTGCCGTCCACCAGGAACGGGTTGTCGATCACGACGCTGCTGTCGGGCACGCCGGATACCGAGGCCGTCGCATCGCGGAACACGGCGGCCCGATACCCATCCTGACCGTTGTTGGCATCTGCAGCCACATCCGCCGCTACGGGGTCGGGTCGGGGCTCGAAGTAGACCTGATTGGCATTCTCGAAGCTCAGGCTGTCAGCAGCATTGAACGTGTCTATACCGAAGGCCGTGAACCGCAGGTAGGAGAGCGCGCTCGCCTGACGCTTGGCGTTCGGTTGGAAATTCACGAACTTCGTGTTGACGGCGCTGACCTGACCGTCGTAGAACTCGTAACCGCGAATCGGGAAGGTGATCTCCCAGGGTTTGGGCAAGGATCGCCCATCCACGCCGATGCGACCCTGGTTGACTTCGTAGTCTTTCGGCGTGCCCTTGTTGGCGGTCTCACCGACGACCAACGAATCCTTGATCATCGTTTCATCCGACGCGAAGGTCGCGCCGATGGCGTTGTCGGCCAGTTTCGCGCCGGACAGCACCAGGTTGCTGCCCCGGAACCAGACGGCGCGTTGGCGGTTGCGGTAGGCCGTGAAGGTCTTGAATTCGCTGGTCAGCACGCCCTTGCGGTTTTTCGGGTCTGAATACGCGGTGTAGCCCGCCGTCTCGAGCGTACCGTCCGGGCGCGGCATGTCGTCCACGTTCAGCGCGCGGTTGTCGTTGGAGTGAGAGACGTTATCGCGGAATTCGCCGACTGCCGTGCGGCGCGGCCAGACATCGGCGTCGTTAGTGGCGTTCTTCGATGCGCCCGTCGGGTGTTCGGGCATGGCGAACCAGAAGCCCGTGTTCTGCGACCCCGCCGCGACGTTCCCGACGATGCTGTTGGCCGGGTTGGTGATCCAGTAGCTCGAGGGCTGATTGTCGCTCGGGACGACCTCCTCGCCGGATTTGGAGGCTTTGGCCAGGATCGCCAGGTTGCCCTCGAGCTTGTTGCCGATTTCAACGCCATCCTCGAAGAAGTAGCAGTGACCGATGTTGTTGTACGCCACGTTGCGGCTGACCAGCAGGTTGTTGGTGCCGTGAATCGTGAGGCAACGGTTGTAGGTTTCAAAGATGCTGGAATCCTTGATGAAACTGACCGATTCGTCCCCGGCCAGGTGGAAGTGAACCGGGTAACGCCCGAGCTTGCCTTTTTGACCCATGCGCTGGAATTGCACGCCGACCACGCGGGCCGAACTGCCCGCCATGACCATCATGTGCCCGCCGAAACCGCCCGTGCTGCCCGCGTCGCCCTGCACGACCACGTTGCGGGTCAGCAACCCGACCTCGCCGCGTTCGTCCACGCCATTCGTGACCTCGCCGAAGTGCGAATAGGCCAGCGCCTTGTCGAAGCTGACGGTGTTGCCGGAGACGGCGGTAACGGTCACGTCCTCGGCCTGAGTCGGTTCGTAATCGGTCGAGGCCAGCACGATCCGATCCCCGACGCGCCAGCCTTTGGCATCCGCCACGGTGATGGATTTCGCGCCCTTGGCGACGGTCGCGCTCAGTTTCGTCCAGGGCGTGCGGTTGGCTTCACCGACCAGCTCGATCGATCCGCCCATCGCGCCCAGGAGTTTCGTGCCCATACCCATGACGTTCTCGCCGGTGTCCGTACCCGTCAGGGTGATGGTGGCGCGTTTGGTGAAGGGCTTATCGGTGCGTCCGACCTCGAGCCGTCCGCTACCGTGAACCATCACCCAGTTGGAAGTCAATTCCAGATCCTTGTCGTCGAAGATCAGCGCGCCATCGACCTGCAAACCTTTCAGGGCGGGCGTGTTCACGTCCAGCACGATGTACTTGTTGGCCGGAATGGTCACGGTCGCACCCGCCGCCGGAAGGCTCCCGCCCCAGGCGTTCGGGTCCGACCATTTGAAGGTCTGCTGACCGGGCGTCGGGCCGGGCGGCGTCGGTGGCGGCGGCGGACCTGCCGGAGGTGGGATCGGCGTGACGTTACCGCTGTTGCACGACGCGAGGACGATCAGGGCTGTGATGCTCGCAAGTGACCAGAACTTCATCGTTCGAGTTTACGGGCCGGGGTGAGGGGTATCTGTTAAAAATCCCGCTCTGCGACGCCAGAAATATCGGCCATTACCCTTCGATCTGCGCGAACCTGCACGCGCGATGCTTCGCGTCTGCGCGAGGGCGAACGATGCTTCGTGGTTCCTCAGAACGACAGCGGGATATGTTCCTGCGGCTCGAGCCAGCGGGAGTCTTGTTGGGTGCCGCGCCGTGGCATACTGGCTCGCATGAGCGTCAAAGAGCGTCCCAGCTACCAGGACATCGAAGACATGGTCAACGGCATCGCAGAGCGCCTTCGCGGCGAGAAATTCGACGCGATGCTGGTCATCACGCGCGGCGGCATGATTCCCGGTTCGATCCTGGGCTACAGGTTGGGCATCCGCAACATCCTGGTGGCGGCGGTCGAGTTCTACGACGACGACACCGGCCAGCCCGCGCACGCCCCGACCTTCCTGCAATTTCCCGCCGATCCGTTGCTGCGCGCCCAGCGCATTCTGGTGGTGGACGAAGTCTGGGATTCCGGCAAGACGATCGAATCCGTCGTGCAGCGCGTCCGCATGGCGGGCGGCACGCCCGTCACGTGCGTGTTGCACTACAAGCCCGGCAATTCCAAGGTGGATGGTCAACCCGACTACCACGCTCGGGCCACCGACGCCTGGATCGTCTACCCGTGGTCGGGTCACGTTCAGAAGGATTGAACCGTGGGAACACCGCGCTGGACAGCGTTCTTTTATCTCGAGAATACGCGTGTGGGACGGTGTTCTTGAAAGAAAATCTCCTCGAGACCCTGAATGAACCGGATATCCCCTTCCCGGTCGAGGTTCCACCGCGCATCCGCGCCGACCTGCACAGGTTGGGAACGGTCGTGGACGGGAAGCTAGAAGTGGGGCATTTCAGGCTGGACCGGGCGTACCCGGACTATCTCGAGCGGAAACGCGCGTTGCTTCGGCGCGATCCGTTTCGCTGTCGCGTCGTCTCGACGGATGATGAACCCGGTCTTTTCAAAGCGCTCCAACGCGTGCGGGAGCTATTTGCATCCGAGTACCCCGATCTCGTGAAGTTCGAACGTGACGATCAGGGCGAAACGACGACGTTGGCGGCTCTCGGTGGATGGGGAGGCCCTCCTTTCGATGCCAGGTCGTTCGTTGAACACCTCGCTGATGCGACGGCGCTCTGGATGCAAGAAGACTTCGTGATCGTGCAGGGCGCAGACGAAGCCCGCGCGGAACTGATCCACGTCTGCTTCCCGAGCCGTTGGAGCCCGAGAGAAAAAATCGGTCGGTCCTTCATGGCGGTTCACGAACCCGTGGCGGACAACGCCGCGCTGATCGCCGCCAGCCGCAACGTCGCGCGCGCGATGGTCACGGGCGGGCCGTTCGTGCGGTTCGTGTGGTCGATCACCACCGATCCGCGCCTCGAGCAGCACCCGGAAGATGCCAAGCTCGAGCCCGATGATCGCGTCTACGACGACCCGGATGCGCTGGCCGCACAGACGTTTTTTCGGGTGGAACGCCAGACCACCTTCCCGATGCCCGACCTGGATCGGGCGCTGTTCACCATCCGCGTCTACGTGCAACCCCTGACGGACGCCGTCCAGGACATCTCGCGCCGCAACAAGTTGGCCGCCGCCATGCGCGAGATGAGCCCCGCCCTGAGCGACTACAAAGGTTACTCCAGGCTGCGCGAGCCGATCCTGAAGTGGCTCGATTCGTGAGTGCGAGTTCAGGGCGGGATCAATGGCAAATTCACACTCCGTCCATCAATTCGGGTCTAGATTGAACTCATGGATAAGAAAGGTTTCTTCGTGCTGGCCACATTCATGCTGGACAACGCCGATGGCGGGCAGGACGGCATGATCGACAGACTCGTTTCGGGAACGTACGACAGCGTTCACCAGGCTCAGCGTCTGGCGCGCCGTTTTCGCCGCCGCGCCGCCGTGCGCCTGAAACGCGCCGTGATCGCCACCATCGAGGTCGTGGACGCGTCCATCGACGCCGTCGTGTCGCGCGATACGGTGGAAGGCCACAAGGCGTAAGCCGCAAGCCTCGAGAACACCGTCCTGGACGGTGTTCTTTTGTTTGAACATTTCGCGTCTGGGACGGTTCTCTCGAGACGCGAATCGATCTGGAGCCTGTTCTCGCGACGGAAGCTCGGGCATCGTTTCCGCGAGAGGGCGAACGCGTCGTGCCTGCACGCTTGGGCGTGACGTTCGCCCCTACGACGATGTGTGGATTGGTCTGGCGATCTCGAAACTCGCAGCGCTCGAGATTCAGGCTTTCGCGCTCGGGCAAATGTCGTTCAGCGCGCACACAGCGCATTCCGGTCGCTGAGAATGGCAGGTCTTTTTGCCGTGATCGATGGCGTTGACGTGAAACTCCCAGCGTTTCTTCCAATCTTTGGGCAACCTCGCGTCGAACCAGAGTTCAGCCTGCACCGCGCTGGCCTTGTCGTCCACGAACCCCATACGCCGCGCCAGACGGTGAATGTGCGTGTCCACGGGCATGGCGGCGCGGCCCAGATCGAACATCAAGACGCACGATGAGGTTTTCATGCCGACGCCCGGCAGGGCTTCCAGGAACGCGCGGATTTCCGCGTCCGGCAGCGTCCGCAGGAACTCGAGCGAGAGCTCATCGCGGGAGTCCATCAGCGCGATCAGCACGCGGTGAATGTAGCTCGCCTTGACGCGTGACAGGCCGCCCCTTGAGGCCTCGAGCACGCGCTGGATCTCGTCCGGCCCGGCCTCGAGCGCCGAGCGCCACGTCGGGAAAGCGGCCTTGAGCGCCGCGAACATCCGCGCGGTCGTGGCGTCCACGTTCTGATGGGACAAAATCGTGCCGATCAACCCGTCCAGCACGTCGTCATCCGAATCCGGTTTCTTCGGCGCGCGGCGCTTGTACTGGCGTTTCAAGCGCCGCGCGGTTTCCTCGAGCAGGCCAAGTTTTTCCGTGTCGGTCACGCTGAAAGTTTAAGCTCGCCCGCAATGCCGAGAACACCGTCCGAGACGCAATCTTTAGAAACCGTGCTGGACGGTGCGTATTTCTTTCAGGCACTCTCGACATCTTGAATCTCGAGACCGCCCGCGTGAAACTCGTGGTAGCCGCAATGTTCAGTCAAGACAGCCACGCGTTTCGCCTCTTGGGTACTCACAAAAAACGCATGCCGAAAATGGGCACTCGAACCATCATCGAACTTGATTTCGACTGCGTTGCGGATGGAAAAATCGCCCGCATTCAATCCGCGCTCGAGAATGCTCCGGGGCGAGCGACCAAGCTTCGCGCTCAACTCGTTGACCCAGATGGAAACGATGATTCGCTCGAGGGGAGACATCACCGCTCAGTCTATGCCAGCCGGAATCACTGGTCTCGAGACGCGCCGGATGCCCAGGCTGAGCAAGGCCGCAGCGATGGCGATGGTCGCGCCCAGCACGCTGGCCACCAGGCCCGTGCCCAAGCCCAACATCAACCCGAAGCTCAGATCGAGTTGCCAGACGGTGTGAATCAGGCTCGAGAGCACCACGTTGGCGGCAGTGATCGCCAGCCTGACGGCCTTCATCGAGCGCGAATGGACGAAGGGCGAGCCGACGCCCAGAGTCGGTGCGCGTCCTGGACGGTGTTCCCGTCACTGCTCGAGATCACCCGGTACTGCTCGAGATCACCACGCCTCGGAATTCGGGCCGTACTCACGACCTTTCGGCTTCAAGCCCAGCGCATCCAGCATCGCTCTGGCGCTGGCGGGTCGAGCGTCCACCCGCAAGTTCAAGGCGCTCTCGAGCACCCGCGCCAAGGCGTCCGGCACACCGGGATTCAACGTTTGAATTGGCATCATCGGCATCCCGTTCGCACGCGCCAACGCGCTTTCGGGTGCGCGGGCGCACAGGGCCTCGTAGACGCTCGCGGCCAGCGCGTACAGATCAGTCGCGGGTGAAAGCCGAACTTCCGTCGCGTACTGCTCCAAGGGCGCGTAGGCGGGGGTCAGCAGGCGCGCGCTGACCCGCACCGCGCGCAGGGCGTCAAAGCGCGTGACCGAACCGAAATCCATCAGTTCCGCGCGTCCCGTCGTCAGCATGATGTTGGCGGGCTTCAGATCGCGGTGCAAAAAACCCAGGGCGTGCAATTCCTCGAGCGCCCCGAGCAGATCGCGCAGCAGCTCGAGCGCTTCATTGGGCGCGAGCCGCGCCCCGACTACTAAGCGTTGCTCGAGCGTTTGGCCTTCCAGAAACTCCATCACCAGGTACGACGTTCCGAACGCCTGGAACGAACCGCGCACCTCGACGTTGCTCGGGTGGCGCAACTGAGCCAGCACCTCGCCCTCGCGGTAAAAACGATCCAGGCTTTGCGCGTATTCCTGATTCGTGTTGTACAGCGCGACCACGCGCCCGTTCGGGTTACGCTCGCACAGACCGCTCGGGAAGTGTTCCTTGATCGCCACGATCTCGAGGGACGCCTTGTGCAGCGCCTTGTACGTCAACCCGAAAGCGCCGTGACCGATCACGCCCTTGAGCGCATACCGTTCGTCATCCAACCGCGTGCCGCTCGGCAACGATTGGGGTGAAGTCCGACTCGAGATCGCGCCGGGTTTCGCGCCCAGACCCGCGCCGCACGAGGTGCATTGCGTGACCTGCGGAAGGTTCAGCGTCTGGCAATACGGGCAGACGGGCACGACACCAGTATGCCCGAATCGGCTTTAGCGTTCCCAGGAACCGCGCCCGAATCCTGGAAACACCGTCCAGGACGCATGAATCGAGCCTCAGTTCGGGCTCGCAGCCGTGGCCAGGCTCGAAGCTCGAGCCTGGATTTCCCGGCGCACGATTGGGGCAACGTTCGTGCCCAGCAACTCCACGGCGCGCATCATCTTCAAATGAGAAATGCCGCCCAGTCCCAGCTGCAATAAAAAGCGCTGGTGGTTGAACAAGCCGTGCTGAAAGAGGATCTTTTCGATCACCTCTTCCGGGTCGCCCACGAAATCCGATCCGCGAAGGCTGCGGGACGCCTCGAATTGCTGGCGCGTCACGGGCGGCCAGCCGCGCTCGCGCCCGATCCTGCCCATCGCCTCAGAGAAGCTGGGGAAGTAATCGTCGGCGGCCTGCCGGGAATCGTCGGCCAGGAACCCGTGGGAATTGATGCTCAATTTGAGCGCGCTCAAATCGTGCCCGGCCTGCTGCGCGGCCTGACGGTACAGGTTCGCGAGGGGCGCGAACCGTTCCGGCATCCCACCGATGATCGCCAGGCCCATCGGAAGCCCGAGCGCTCCGGCGCGCACCACGGATTCGGGCGTGCCGCCGACCGCGACCCAGACGGGCAACGGGTTCTGCACCGGGCGCGGGTAAACGCCCAGGTCGTCGATGCCTGGACGGTGATGGCCTTCCCAGGTGATGCGTTCGGATTGGCGGAGTTTCAAGAGCAGCTCGAGCTTCTCCTCGAAGAGGTCGTGGTAGTCCTTCAGGTCGTAGCCGAAGAGCGGGAAGGATTCAATAAACGAACCGCGCCCGGCCATGATTTCGGCGCGACCGTTCGAGAGCAGATCCAGCGTCGAGAATTCCTGAAAGACCCGCACGGGATCATCCGAACTGAGCACCGTGACGGCGCTGGTCAGCCGAATGTTTTTCGTGCGGGCCGCCGCTGCCGCCAGGATCACGGCTGGGGCGGACGCCACGAATTCCGGGCGGTGGTGCTCGCCCAGCCCGAAGACATCCAGCCCGACCTGATCGGCCAGCTCGATCGTCTCGAGCAGGTTCGAGAGGCGCGTCGCGGGGCTGAGGGTCTGGCCGGTGATCGAATCCGGGCCGTTTTCGGCGAACGAGAAAAGGCCGACCTCGAACGGGTTCTTGGGGGTGTCGGTCTGCGTCGGGGTCAGGGCGGTGTTCACGCCTTTCAACCTAGCGCCGCGCTCGAATGGGCGCTGTGTGCCTCGAGACGGTAAAACAGGGAATACCGTCCAGGACGGTATTCTCGAGAACTTCAAGCGGAGCGTCCCGGACGGTATTCCTGGAATCCTCAGGACTGAGCATCAGCGGCCAGCCGGCGCGTTCAGGGCGCCATCCCGAGGTCATCTGCCGGGGTAGTCTAATCGCGATGATCGCGCAAAGGAACACCCGTGGCTGACCCCATTTCCAGCATCCTCGAGCATCAGGCTGTGGTCGTGCTGGACGGCGCGCTGGCCACGGAACTCGAATGGCGCGGCTGCGACCTGAACGATCCCTTGTGGAGCGCGCGGGTGCTGCTCGAGAGGCCCGAGTTGATCCGGGACGTGCACGCGGATTACTTCGCCGCCGGGGCGGATTGCGCCACGACTGCCAGCTACCAGGCGAGCTTCGAGGGTTTCGCGCGGCGCGGACTGGACGCAGCGCAGGCCGCTGAACTGATGCGGCTCTCCGTGCAGTTGGCCTTTGAAGCGCGGGACGCGTTCTGGGCAAACCCCGCCAACCGCGCGGCGTTCGCGCCCGTTCGTGGCGGCCTCCGTCGGGCCTTACGGCGCGTTCCTGGCGGATGGTTCAGAGTACCGGGGCGATTACGGCCTGACGGAGATGGAATTGATGGATTTTCACCGTCCGCGCCTGGCGGTGCTGGCCGCGTCCGGGGCCGACCTCCTGGCCTGCGAGACGATCCCGTGCCTGCTCGAGGCGAGGGCGTTGCTGCGGCTCCTGGAGGAATTCCCCGGCGTCAGCGCCTGGTTCAGCTTCAGCGCCCGCGATGGGGCGCACACCAACCGCGGCGAGCCGATCAGCCCGTGCGCGAGCCTGCTGGGGTCGCACCCGCAGGTCGCCGCCGTCGGCGTGAACTGCACGGCTCCGGAATTCGTGACCGAGTTGGTCACACGTCTGGGCGCCGCCACAGACAAGCCGATCCTGGCGTACCCAAATTCTGGCGAGACCTACGATGCCATCATGAAACGCTGGAGCGGCCAGTCCAGTTGCGAGACGTTCACCACGCAAGCCCGAGCGTGGTACGCGCACGGCGCGCGCGTGATCGGCGGGTGCTGCCGCACCAGCCCGGACCACATCCGCGATCTGGCTGGAGCGCTTCGCACTGGGCATACCGCCTGAGAAGACCGTCCTGGACGCGTTCTCGAGAACACGGTTCAGGACGGTCTTCTGACGATTCAGGCTGGAACGTCCACCGGTTCGATCAGCGCGCCGTACGTGCCGGGGCCGACGTGCGCGGCGATCACCGGGCCGCACTGCATCACGCCCCATTCCTCGATGCCGAGCGAACGACCGGCATCGCGCAGGGGGGTGACATCTTCAGCCTTGTCGGTGTAAATGTACGCGCAACGGGATTTGCCGTTGTGCGCGACGTACTCCTTGAGTTCCGCGATCACGTGCGCCAGCGCCTTTTGCGCGCCGCGTTCGCGCCCGACGGAATCCACGCGCCCGTCCTTCAGGCCCAGGATCGGTTTGATGTTCAACAAGCCGCCCAGCAGGGCTTGGGCGCCGCCGATGCGACCGTTTTTCTTCAGGTAATCGAGGGAAGCCACGGAAAAACGCAGCATCTGCCTAGCGCGCACCGCCTCGAGCTGGCGCACGACATCCTCCAGGCTCGAGCCCGCGCCGAAGAGCTTCGTGGCGCGATCCACCAGCATGGCTTGCGTGCCGCTGGCGGACTGCGAATCGAAGACCGTGACCTTGCCGGGAAAATTCGCGCCCGCGATCTGCGCGGATTGCAGCGTGCCGGAAAGTTTCGAGGAGATCGTCACGACCAGCACGTGATCGTGGGTCATCAGCAAGGATTCAAACGCGTTGGTGAAATCCACCGGCGTGGGCTGCGAGGTGCTGGGCATGGCCGCGCCCTCTGCGACGCCCTTGAAGATGTCGTTGGTGCTGATCTCGAGGCCATCCTTGAGCACCTGGCCGCGAAAATTCACGTACAACGGCACGACCTTGACCCCGAGTTGCGCATCGAGCGGCGGGTGGATATCGCTCGTGGAATCCGTGACGACGGCGACGTTCATGGAAGCCTCCTTGTGGGTGGATCGAGGCTAGCACGGGCGGCAGGGGAAAATGGCGTCTCGAGCCCGAAGTGAAGCTTCGACCGGGTTCAAAGACGAGCTCGACGGCGGTTGCTCGAGGGGCGGTTCGAGGGATTGAAACTCGAGGACGATTCCACGACGAGACCGCCCGGCGCGCGAGATCGAATACGCGTCCAGGACGGTGTTCGCGAGCCCTCAGCGCTCGCGCCGCACCGCCAGGGAACGCACGGCGAACAGCAGCCCGAACGCCGCCGCCACCATGATCGCGGACAGCACCAGCGCGGGCGCGAGGTCGCTCTCCAGAGTCGCGTAAATCGAGAGCGTGATCGTGCGCGTGCTGCCCGCCAGCGAACCCGCGAACAGGATGGTCGCGCCGAATTCCCCGAGGGCGCGCGCCCAGGCCAGCACCATGCCCTCGAGCAGGAACGGAAAGGCCAGCGGCCAGGTCACGAAGCGGAAGGCCAGCACGGCTGAAGCGCCGTCGATCTGCGCGGCTTCTTCCACATCGGGATCGACCGCCATGAAACCCGCTTTGGCCGCCCGAATGAAAAACGGCGCGCTGGCAAAAAGTTGCGCCATCACGACCGCCGCCGGAGAGAACGCCAACGAGATGCCCGCCAGCTCCAACGGCGCACCCAGCAGGCCGCGCCGCCCGAAGGTCAGAAGCAGGCCCACACCCGCCACCACGGGCGGCAGCACGATCGGCAAGTCCAGCAGCGCATCCAGGAGCGTGTGACCGGGAAAGCGGTATCGGGCCAGCAAGAACGCGACGGGCGCGCCGAACGCGACCGTCAACAGCAGCGCAATGGCCGTCGTGGTCAGGCTGACCCGCAACGCCTCGAGCACGACGGGATCAACGATTGCGCCCGCGAAGCCCGCGCCGATGCCGCGCGCCAGGATCACCAGCGTCGGCAGCAGCAAGAACGCGATCAGCACCAGACTGAGCGCGACGGGCAGGGCGGGCGCACGGTCTTTCGGGGCGCGGCGGTTTCGGGCGGGGTTGCGTTCACGAGCGAGATTCAAGGCCGCTCAGGATACGACACGCGTTACTGAAGCCGCCGGACGATCACCGTGACCAGCGCGCTGATGAAGCGTCCGCCCTTGAGGTCTGTGGGTACGACCAGCCGAAGCAACCCATCCTCGGGCGGCAAGGGTTTGCCATCTTGTTCAAAGGCCACCAGCACGCCCTTGTTGCCGAAGTTCGGGTCGAGTTCCCCGAGTGCGAAGGTCGCCGCGTACCCGTCGGAGCCCGTGGCCTGCACGATCCAGCGCAACGCGTCGTTCTTGGTGTTCGCATCGAACTGGGGTTTAGCGGCAGCGATCAGGTCGTACAGAAGCACGCCCTTGAACGCGTGTTTCTGCGGTTGGTTGGCCGCCGAGTATTCCAGCACGACTTCTTTCGCCGGGAGCGCCTGGATATCGGCGAGCGTGTACGCGCGCGGGTTGGCAATCTGACCGCCCAGCGTGAACGACGGACTGGTCGGGCGCGGCACGCTCTGGCCAGAGACGGCGGACATCAACGCGAGGACGAGCAATCCGATCCGAACGATGATTCGCATGTTGCCTCCTGAAGTGTTCTCGAGAAACCCGTCACGCTCGAGAACACCGTCCAGCACGCGTTTTCTAATTCGCGCCCCAGACGGTCTTCTCGCGTATCTCAGTCGTCCGTGCCGATCATCACGTCGCTGGCCTTGATGACCGCGTAGGCGGTCTGTCCGAGGGTCAGCCCGAGCCGTTCGACGGAGGCCAGCGTGATCACCGAGGTGATTTCCGTGCCGCCCGCGATCTCGAGCGTGATTTCGGCGTTGACCGCGCCGCGTTCGATGCGGGCAATCTTGCCTGGAATCGCGTTTCTGGCGCTGATGTTCATGCCTGACCTCATTTCGCGGGCAGGAAGCCCCACTTGCTCAGGATGGTTTGCCCGTCGTTCAGCACGAAATCGACGAAGGCTTTGGCCGCGTCCGGGTTGGCTGAACCCTTGAGCGCGCCGATCGGGTACGCGGCGATCACGTTAAAGCGCGCCGGAATCGCGATCTGAATCACGGACGGCGCGAGGGTCGGGGTCACGTCGGTGGTGTAGACCACGCCCGCGTCGGCCTCGCCGAGTTGAACCTTGAGGGCCACCTGGCGGACGTTGGTTTCTTCGGACACGACGTTCTTGAGGACGCGGGCGGCGTAGTCCGGGCCGTACTGACCGGATTTGTTGAGCGCATCGAAGACCTGGCGGGCGTACCCGCCGACCGGGACGCTCTTGTCGGCGATCACCAGTTTGACGCCGGGGTTGGCCAGATCGGAAAGGGTCTTGACGTTGCCCGAACCCTTTTTCGGCACGATCACGATCAAACGGTTTTTGGTGAAGACGCTGCCGCTCACGACCAGACCAGCTTTGAGCAGTGGATCGAACTGCGCACCGTTGGCGCTGGCGTACACGTCGGCTTTCGCGCCGTTCTCGAGCTGCTGTCTGAGGGTGGGCGATCCCGCGAATTGAAAGGTGGTCTTGCCGCCCGTTTTGGCGTCGAAGGCCTTGCCAATTTCCGTGAAGGCGTCCGTCAGGCTGGCGGCGGCGAAGACGGTCAGGGCGGGGCCAGTTTGACCCGAGACGGGCTGGCTCGAGAAACTGGCGAAGAGAACGAGCAGGGCTGCGGGAGCGAGGAATCTGAATCGCATGGATCTCCTTTGCGGCGTGAAGGGCTCGGGTGTCAGGGCGTCTTGAAACGGTCGTCGGACAGCGTGTTCTCGAGGCGATCCAGGCGCGCCGCGAACCAGCCGATTCGATCCGTCTGGCGCGCGTCGAAGCGCGGCACGTAGGGTTTGATGTCGAGCACGGGTGTGCCGTCCAGCACGTCGATTTCGGAGATGTGCAGGACGGTGCCCTGAATGCTTTCCAGGCGCACCAGGCTCAGGCTGATCGGGTTCGGGCGTTTCGGGCTGCGCGTAGCGAAAATGCCGTGAGAAACCGCGTCCAGAAACGGCACGACCTCGAGCGAAGAGCCCCGAACGCGGTGCAGGTGGCACAGCAACCACAGGTGCGAGAAGCCGTCCAGGTCGCGCAATCCCGCCGCGAACTCCGGCTCGAGTTCGACGCGACCCGCGACGCCGGAAGCGCTCGCGGACTGGATCGGCATTCCTGCCGGGTCGGTGAACGGTGAACGCACCACGCCGACCGGGGAATATGTCACGGGTTGCGGGCTCACGGCTCGAGTATAAGCGCAGTGTTGACGCAGAGGCAACAGTGTTTTTTGGGTTCGCAATCCTCTACAATGCGCCCATGCCAGAAGCGCCCGAACGCGGTATCGCGCCCGAACTGATCCGGCTGGGCGCTCGGTTGCGCCATCTTCGGCTCGAGCGCGGTTTGACGCTGGATGGTCTGGCCGCGCTGTCTGGCGTCTCTAAGGCGCACCTCTCGAGGCTCGAGGCAGGCGACCGTCAGGCCTCGATCGGCGTGCTGCTCCGACTGGCCGGGGCGTTCGGCGTGCACCTGTCGGCACTCTTCGAGGATGCGCAACCGGAGGTCTTTCCCGGTCTGGTCTCGCTCAACATCGGGCAGCCGCGCGTGCTGCGGCGCGGCGCGCAGACGACCCTCTCGAGCATCGTCAAATCGCCGATCTCGGACGCGTTGCGCCTGAACCCGTCCGGCCTGGAGGGCGACGCGCAAGCCGATCTGGAGCAGCACGGCGGACCGGATCGGGCGGTCTGCGTCTACCCCTTGGAGCACTACCCGTTCTGGGCCAAACGCCTGTCCAGAGCCCTCGAACCCGCCTCGTTCGGCGAGAACTTCAGCGCCTGGGGACTGACCGAAGCTCGCGTCTGCATCGGCGACGTCTACCGCGTCGGCGCGGCCTCCTCTGGAGCCATCGTGCAGGTCAGCCAGCCGCGCGGACTGTGCGAGAAACTGAGCCTGCGCCACCGCGCCCCAAAATTGCAAAGCTGGATCAAGGAGACGGGTTTCACCGGCTTTTACTGCCGCGTCCTCGAGCCCGGCCAGGTCGCTCCCGGCGAGGAGATCCGCCTGCTGGAACGCGCCCCGAACGCCGTCACCATCGCCGAAGCGAACCGCGCCATGCACGACGAACGACCCGACGCGGGCACGCTCGAGCGCCTGATCGCCTCGAGCGCCCTCTCGAACGCCTGGCGCGGCGGGCTCGAGGCGCGCCAATAAACTGCCCCAAACGCAAATCTCGATTCTCGAGAAACACCGTCCTGGACGGCGTCGGCTCGAGCCGCAAGCCGCAAGCCTTAAGCCTCAAGGGAAAACCGGTTTTGCTCGCGGCTGATGGCTCGCGGCTTCTGTGACACGTTAGAATCGCCTCACATGGCTGACAACACGGTCGCGCAGATGCAGGAATTGATCGCAGAGATGGAGGAACGCCGCAAGCTGATCAACGCCGGTGGCGGAGCCGAGCGCGTCAAAAAGCAGCACGAGGGCGGCAAGCTGACCGCCCGAGAGCGCGTTCACGCCCTCCTGGACGCGGGCAGTTTCACCGAAGTCGGCACCTTCGTCGAGCACCTTGAAAGCGACCTGATGGAGGGCGTCGAAGCCCCAGGCGAGGGCGTCGTGACGGGTTTCGGCGCGATCAACGGGCGCAAAGTCTGCGTGTTCTCTCAGGATTTCACCGTGCTGGGCGGCAGCCTGGGCAAGATGAACGCCGCCAAGGTCGCAAAAGTCATGGATCTGGCCGTCAAGGTCGGCTGCCCGATCATCGGGCTGAACGATTCGGCGGGCGCGAGAATCCAGGAGGGCGTGGATTCGCTGTCCGGCTACGGCGAGATTTTTTACAGGAACGCCGTCTACAGCGGTGTCGTGCCGCAGATCAGCGCGATCCTGGGGCCGTGCGCGGGCGGCGCGGTCTACAGCCCCGCGCTGACCGATTTCGTGCTGATGGCCAAGGGCAGCAGCTACATGTTCATCACCGGGCCGGAAGTCATCAAGTCCGTCACCCGCGAAGATGTCAGCTTCGAAGAACTCGGCGGGGCGGACGTTCACACGCGCAAATCCGGCGTGGCGCACCTCGAGTGCGAGAACGACCGGGACGTGCTGGATCACATCCGACGCTTGCTGGCGTTCTTGCCCAACAACGCCAGGGAAAAACCGCCCCACAGACCCACCCGCGATCCCGCCAACCGCGAGGCGCGCGAGTTGCTGGGCATCGTCAACCCCGACCACCGCCGCCCGTACCCGATGGAAGACGTGATTCACGCCCTGGTGGACGACAAGGAATTTCTCGAGATCCAGCCCGATTTCGCCAAGAACATCATCTGCGGTTTCGCGCACCTGGGCGGGCAGAGCGTCGGGATCGTGGCCAACAACCCGCGCCACATGGCGGGATCACTGAACATCGACGCGTCCGACAAGGCCGCGCGCTTCATCCGCACCTGCGATTGCTTCAACGTGCCGATCGTGACGCTGGTGGACGTGACGGGCTTCCTGCCCGGCGTGGCGCAGGAACACGCGGGCATCATCCGGCACGGCGCAAAGATGCTGTTCGCTTACGCCGAAGCCAGCGTGCCCAAGATCACCTTAATCACCCGCAAGTCCTACGGCGGCGCGTACCTGGCCATGAATTCTCGCGACATGGGCGCGGACGTGGTGCTGGCCTGGCCGACGGCGGCGGTCGCGGTGATGGGCGCGGAGGGCGCAGCCAACATCATTTACCGCCGCGAGATCAAGGATTCCGCCACGCCGGACGCGACCCGCGCCGCAAAAATTGCGGAGTACAAGACGGCTTTCGATAACCCCTACGTGGCGGCCAGCCGGGGTTACATCGACGACGTGATCGAACCGTCCCAGACGCGCGCGCACCTGATCCGCCACCTGGAGATGCTGGAGCACAAAGAGGAATCCAGGCCGTACAAGAAGCACGGCAATATCCCTTTGTAGCCGGTTACAATCTCGAGTTCACCGTCCAGCACACGTTTTCAAGAATGCGTCCAGGACGGTGAACTCGAAGACGCCCAAACTGAATCTCGAGGCCGATGGCTCGAGGCGCGGCCCTTTGCGGATCGCAGACTCGAGATGGACGACTTCACCGGAAAACCAGCCGCAGAATCCCCGGCGGGATTTCAGGAATACCGTCCAGCGCGCGTTTCTCGAGGATCAAAAAAAGAGCGTCCTGGACGGTATTCCTGGAAACGCGGTCTCGGGCGACCCCTAATCCGTGGCCGTCTCGGAGACGCGGCGTTCGCTGCGGAAGCGGGCCATCCGGCGGGCTTCCTTGTCAGTGTACAACTTCGCGTCCGCCTCCTCGAGCGCCGCGTCCAGGGAATCGTTGGTGGCCTTGACCCAGCCGGCTGACACGTAAGAGAAGCGTTGCAGGACGCGCTTGTACAAGACTGCGCCGCTCTCGAGGTTCAGGCCCGGATGCAAGCTGACGAACTCGTCCCCGCCGATGCGGTACAGCCCGTCGCCCTGGCGCACCGTCACGCGCAGGGCGCTGACGAAACCCATCAGGTGCGCGTCGCCCGCCGCGTGGCCCTCGGCGTCGTTGATGCTTTTCAGACCGTCCACGTCCCAGGAAATCAGCAATAAGGGCACGCCGAAACGTTTGGCGTTGGCGCGGAAGCGGCGGAAGTCCTCTTCCAGGCCGCGACGGTTACCGATTTGCGTCATGGCGTCCGTATTGGCGCGCAAACGCAGATCGCGCTGCATCTCGTCGAGTTCGTGAAAGAACTGGTGCAGACGCCAGCCGACCAGCCCGCCCGCGATCATCACGCATCCCAGAATCACCTGCGCGGGAACGCGAGTGCCCAATCCGACCACCAGCGCCGCGATCACGAAACCGCCCATCAGTCCACGAGCGCCCCAGAAGAGCGCCAGGCCGTACACGCCCGTCAGACCGATCACGGCGTACATCACGGTTTCCAGGTCGTTCGCCTGCCAGATTTCGGGGCTGATGCGGACATCGAAGGCCGCCAGCGCCGCCACGATCACGGTGTACAACCCGACCGCCAGTTCCGGTTCGCGCGAGTTCAGGCGCGAACAAAAGAACGCGATCAGCCCGAGCATCCCGAAGCGCAAGGCCACGACCCACGGATCGGTGGCGCTTTCCAGAACCAGACGCGGGAAGATCTCGAGCGCCGCGACGGCGGTCATGATCGCCCACTGCATCAGGATCAGTCGGTTGTGGGACAGGGTCAGGTGCATCAGCTACGAACCATTCTAGGGGTGCGGACGGGTTTTCGGGGTATCGGTTGAACACCCAACATGCCGCCGCTCGAAGCGAGGGCGTCAACCGCGGGCAAAACCGCTCGAGATCGCGATTGAATGGCGCACTGAGCCGTCTACGAGCTCAGAGAATCTCGATCTCGAGCGGGTCGGCCTTGAAACCGGAGTTCTTGTGCGCCCCGTCACAGAAGGGTTTGTTGGCTGAAAGCCCGCAGCGGCAGATGGACAGTTTGGGCTTCTCAATGGTTTCTTCGGTGCCGTCGGGTTTACGAATAATGTACGATCCGGTCGTTTCAATCCCGACGGAACCATCCTCGCGAAAGATCAATTTCATGCGGCGAGCCTAACACCCGTCCGGTTCGTACCCGTCGGCAAAAACGCGATCCTGCGCTCCATCGCACTGACCGCAGCCCCGAAAGGGCTATAATGCTCAAGTTCAGGTGTCCGAGGAAGCCAACGCGCGCCCCGAACATCCACGCATCACGGCTTTCGCTCGAGCGAGACTGCTCGGGCTGACCGGGATCGAAACCACTTGGAGGTGGTTGCTGTAGCCAAGGAGCACAAGATCAACGAGCAGATCCGGGTTCGTCAGGTTCGACTGATCGACGACGAGGGCAATCAGGTCGGCATCATCGATACCAAGGATGCCATGCGCATGGGTCTGGAAAAGGGCCTCGACCTCGTGATGGTTTCGCCGAACACGGTTCCACCGGTCTGCCGACTCCTGGATTACGGTCGCTTCCGCTTTGAAGCCCAACAACAGGAAAAAGAGGCGCGCAAGAAAGCGCGATCTCAGGAACAGAAATCCATCAAGTTGCGCGTCAAGATTGGCAGCGGTGACTTTGAAACCAAGGTCAACCACGTCAAGCGCTTCCTGAAAGAAGGCCACAAAGTCAAGGTCACGATCATGTTCCGCGGTCGCGAGCGCACCCACCCGGAACTCGGCGAGGCGCTCCTGAAGCGCGTCGGAGTCACGCTGGGCGAGGCCGCGATCATCGAAGTGCCACCGATGCTGGCGGGCATGGACATGAACATGATCGTCGCGCCGACCGCCAAGGCCGCCGCGCTGGTCGTCAAGGCCGACCTGCCGCCCGACGTTGATCCTGAAACCGAGCCCGCGACCGTCGGCGCAGCAGAGTAACCCGACGCGAACCTTGAGGGCGTCCATCTGGACGCCCTTTTTCGCGTTTCCCATTTCGGACTGGCGCCGTTCAGGCCGATGCCGGAGGCTCGAGCCGGGTTCCCGATCAGGCTCGAGCCATCTCGTCGTGGTGGGCATCGGCGCTTTGGTCGAGCCAGCCGCCCAGAATGTGAACGTGCGTGTGAAACACGATCTGGCCCGCGCCCGCGCCGACGTTGACGACCAGGCGGTAATCGCTCAGCCGAAGCGATTCTCGGGCGACCCTGATCGCAGTCTGGAATAACCGTCCGATCTCCGGTGCGTCGGTGATCTCGTCCAGGCGGCTCGTGACGTTCTTCGGCACGACCAGCACGTGCACGGGGGCTTTCGGGTTGATGTCCTCGAAGGCGATGTACGCGTCGTCCTCGAAGACGATGGTGCCGGGAATCTCGCGGGCGATGATCTTCTCGAAGATGGTCATGATGGATTTTAACGCGCGGCTCGAACCGCAGGCCGCGAGCCGTCAGCTGCAAGCGGGATCGGTTGTTCCTTGCGGCTTGCGGCACGAGGCTGATCTACAACAACACCGTCCAGCACGCATATTCAAGAACGCGTGCTGGACGGTGTTTTCAAAATCAGGCTTCCGAAACGGCGTCGGGAATCTCGGATTCCAGGTTCCGAACCCGAGGGTTCAGTGCGGTCAACGCGGGCACGATCATCAGAATCAGACCGATCAGCACCAGCATCACCGACGCGCCACGGTTGGCGTGAACACCGAAGACCGACTCGAGGCTGCGACCGAGGGAACCACCCATCAACGGGTTAAAAACCTTGTCCACCAGCGGCCCGACGGCGAACAGCACCAGCGGCTGACCGGCGATGGTCAACACGCGGCGCATGGCGAAAACGCGACCCTGCAATTCGGGCGGAATCTTGCGCTGAAACAACGTTCCCAAAGACCCCAGGTAGATCGAACCAAAGACCGTCCACAGGATCGTCCCGATGAACCAGAACGGCACGCTGCGCGAGAGACCCAAAAGCACCGGGCCGAACAAACCGAAAAAGAACACGCTCGAGAGCAGGCCGTTGATCAAGCGTTTCGGGCCGCCGAGGGCGGTCATCAACAGTCCGCCGACGATCACGCCGATCCCCTCGCCGGTCGCCACGAAGCCGAGGATCGTGGCGTTGTTGTTGGTGTTGGCCAGCACCACGCTGCGGTACAGCGGCTCGGTCGCCACGACCAGATTCCAGGCGATGAACATGCCCATCAACCCGAACAATCCGGGCCTGGATCGGATGAAATTCCAGCCCGTGCGCGCATCCTCGAGAATCGAGAGGCGCTTCGGGCGCGATTCCCTGGGCGGGTTGGGGATGGACAGGTCAATCAAATTTGCCAGGTTCACCAGGTACGTCAGAAAGTCGATCAGCAGCACGCCCAGCACTCCGAACAACCCGAACAGCAATCCGCCCAGAGCCGGGCCAATCGTGTACTGCACGCCCTCCGCGATCGATTGCAGGCCATTGGCGCGCGCCAGGTGCTGCTTGGGCACCAGCAAGCTGATGGTCGCGGCGCTGGCGATGTTCTGAAAGCTGGTGCTGACGGCAGTCACGGCGACCGCGATCCAGATCATCCAGGCTTCGAGCTTGCCGATGTTCGCCAGGGTCAGGAGCGCGATCAAGGCGGTGGCTTGCGATAATTCCGCCAGCATGATCACCGTGCGCCGATCCGTGCGATCCACCACGCCACCCGCGATGATTGTGAACAGCGCGCGCGGCAGGAACGCGATGGCCAGCGTCAAGGCCAGCGCGGTCGCTTGACCGGTGCGCTGGTACAGGTAGACCGCGAGCGCGAAGCTGGTCATTTCAGATCCGACGCTCGAGAGCATCTGGCTGGCCCAGATGCGCACGTACGTCAGGCTGCCGGGATGGCGGAGCATGTCGCGGAAACCCGATTGGTTCATGCTTCGGGTTGCCTCGATGATGCGTTCAGGACGATCAGGATTGTTCGGCTTCGCACTGCTTCTCCCCCAGGCGGTCAGGTTACCCTGGCGCCACAATTCTGTCACTTCATGAGCGAGTTCATCAGAAAAATCGTTCCGTATTGCGTCCAGGACGGTGTTTACAATCCGCGTTATCCATCTCGGATCATCCAGGACGGCGCACTCGAGGGCGAATCGTGTCTTCTGGGGCCATCTCGAATCACACAATGAGTTGCGAATGGCATCCGTGAGAAGATACCTTCCGCAAACTTTGAGCGCTCTTTGCAGCTTCAACCGATGATGCGGCGGCGAACGGAAGCGCTGACGAAATCCAACAGGTTGACCATCACCACGACCGCCAGCACGGCCACGATCATCTGGCTGTACTTGCCGGAACGCATGGTTTCTTGAATCAAGAAGCCCACGCCGCCCGCACCGACGAAGCCCAGAATGATGGAGACGCGAAAGTTAATCTCGAAGCGGTACAGCGTGTAAGACACGAACAACGGCAGCACTTGCGGCAGCACCGCCCAACGCACCACGCTCGTGCCGGGTGCTCCAGCCGCCTCGAGGGCTTCCAGGGGGCCTCTGTCGGCGTTCTCGATGGCTTCGGAGTAGAGCTTGCCCAGATCGGCCATCGAGTGGATCGCCATGGCCAGCACGCCCGCCAGCGGCCCCAGGCCGACCGCCGCGACGAACACGAGCGCCAGAATCAGCGTGTCCACGCCCCGGTCGACGTTGAAGAACACGCGCGTCAGGATGTACAGCGCGCGTCCGACCGGGCTGCGCTGCGTCAGGTTGCGAGAGGCCAGCAACGACGCGGGCAAGGCCAATGACGCCGCCAACACCGTGCCGATCATGGCGGTGGCGACCGTGATGGCCAGCGCCTTGAGCACGTCTGAAAGGATTGCGTTCCAGTCCGGGGGCCAGGAACGACGCCCGAAATCTTGAATGAACGGCCAACCGCGAATGAAACGCCCCAGGTCGAATTCGACGGCGTTGAAGCCGAAGGCCAGCACCGCGATCACGACCGCCAGCACGACACCGGAGGTCAGGTCCGCGTCCTCGAGCGCGTTGGGCCTGGCGAGCAAGCCCGCGCCACCGACGGTCATCAGGATGCCGAACAGCACCCACGCGCCGAACCCGTAGGCCGGGTGCGCCGGGAAGACGCGGCGCACGCCTGCGTCGGACGCCTCGCGCTCGGGCTTGTAGCCCTTGGGGAGCGCGGACGCGTCCTGAATCGCCCCCAGGGGTTCCAGCTTGGCGTTTTCGTCGCTCAGGCCGAACTCGAGGCGTTGCGTGCGAATCTGGTCAATCTTGTCCCGCGCGCCCTGAAGGCTGCGTTCGGCTTCGCGCAGCGCGTTGCGTGCGACCTCGAGCGCCTGCGCACCGTTGGCCGCCGCGCCGCGTTCGACCTCTCGCGCCTTCTGGAGCGCTGCCTCGGCGTTGAAGAGGGTCGTTCCGGCACTGGCCCAGTCGGTGTTGATGCGCGCGCGTTCGGCGTTGGTCAGATCGAGCGTCTCGTTCCAGTTCTTGACCACCAACGCCAGATCGGTCGGCGTCGGTGCGCCGACGACTTTGTAATAGCCGCGCAGCGCATCGAAGGTCACGGCTCCGGCGGAACTGAACACGTACGCGCCCAGCCCGAGGGCCGCGACCGCGCCCACAATCACGGTCGCGAGTTGCAAACGGGCTTCCGCGTAACTTCTGGAGATCGCGTAGGCGACCGCCAGAGCGATCAGTGGGATCAGCACCTCGAGCACCCACGGCACGCCGTTGACGCGCACGAAACGCTCCGGCGAGAGGCCAAACGCGAACGCCACAATCAGCGCCATCGACCCACCGACCAGCCCGAGCGCACCCACACGCTGCGCCTGACGGCCTCGAGCCAACACCAACGCGACGACGGCCAGCACCGGCACGATCCACAGCGACGGGAAATCCAGCGCGAACGCGATCGGCGTGGGTTTCACCAGGTGGCGGCTGAACGCACCCTCCAGCTGCACCCACGGTTGCGCCAGGAACACCACGATCAACCCGAGCGCGCCCGCCACCACCAGCCTTCTGGCCGAACCGCGGGCCGCCAGGGTGGCTGCGCCGATCAGGAGCGCGATGATCGCGTAACTGAGGATCACGGCTGGTTCCGTTGCGAGCCGCGAGCAGGAACACCGTGCGGGACGCGATCCAGGGAATACCGTGTGGGACGGTGTTCCCTGGATCCAGCAATCCGTTGACTCCGCGTCTCGCGGGCGAACACACCATGCGATGCGCGCTGAAGCACGACCTTCGCCCCTGGGCCGCGCAAAAGGGGTTCGATCCGACCTCTGAGCCCTGACCTCTGACTTCTGACTGCACTTCGAGCGCTGAGCACCCTCATAGATCCGCCACGCTGCCCGCGTAGACGCGCGCTTCCTCGTCGTCGTCGAGGGCTTCGGGCGGGCCGTCGAACACGAGCTGGCCCTTGTTGAAACCCAGAATGCGCCGGGAAAAATCCTTGGCCAGACGCAACTCGTGAATGTTGACGATCACGGTCATGCCGTCCTGGCTGAAGGATTTCAGCAAGCCCATGATCACCCCGGAGAGTTTCGGATCGATGCTGGCCGTGGGTTCGTCCGCCAGCATCAGGGTCGGTTCCTGCACCAGCGCCCGCGCGATGGCGACGCGCTGCTGTTGACCACCGGACAGGCTCGAGGTGCGCGTGTTGATCTTGTCGTCCAACCCGACGCGTTTCAGCGCCCGGACGGCCTTGTCGCGGTCGTCGGCGGAATACAAGCCGAACAATCCGGTCAGGCGGTCGCGATACCCGAGCCGCCCGGTCAGTACGTTTTCAATGGCGCTCAGGCGGTTGACCAGGTTGAACTGCTGGAACACGAAGCCGATGCGCCGCCGCACGCGCCGCAACTCGCGGCCTCTCGCGCCCGCGATGTCATCGCCGTCGATCAGGATCTGGCCGGAGGTCGGGTCGTTCAGTCGGTTCAGGCAGCGCATGAAGGTGCTTTTGCCCGCGCCGGAAAGTCCGATCACGCACAAGAACTCCCCGTCAGCAATTTTCAGGCTGACATCGTCGAGCGCGCGCGTGCCGTCCGGGAAAATCTTGGAGAGGTTCTTGACTTCAATCATGCGCCCACCCTGTGGCTTGAAGCTCGAGAAAACCGCGTCTGGAACGGTGTTCTTTGAAGATACGACGAGGCGGACACCGTCCGGCACGCGTTCATAAACTCGTGTGCTGGACGGTGTACCGGGCTCAAGCTCGAGTCACCGAGCCGGATTTACTTGGCGTAGGCAGCGCGCACGATGTCGTAATCCGAATCCTTGGCCGGAACCAGCGCCTTGATGCGGTACAAATCCTGAAGCATTTTCTGCGTGGCAGGATTGGACTTCATGGCGATCAGCGCGTTCTGCACCTCGGTCACCAGACCGGCGCAGGCACCCTTGAAATCCTTGCGGACGGACACCGTATCGCCGGGGATCGGATCGGAGTACGCGATCACGCGGAAGCGCGCCTGCTGCGCCGGGTCGGTCACGAACTGCGTCCACGCGCCGGACGTGCCCTTCTTGTTGTTCGCGAAGGTCGCGGCCACATCGACGGTTCCGTTCAGCACGGACAGCACCGCAGAATCGTGCCCGCCCGCGAAGACCTGCTTGCCGAAGAACTTCTCCGGGTCGAAGCCCGCTTTTTTCAGGGTCGCGCGCGGGAACAGGTAGCCCGCCGCGCTGTTCGGATCGACCCAGGCGATGGTCGAGCCCTCGAGATCCTTCAAGGTCTTGTACTTGGAATCCGTGCGCACCACGAAGGCCGACCAGTAGAACGGCCCGGCCTCGCGCGATGATTTCAGCATCACGTCCGCGATGCCTTCCTTGGCGGCATCCACGTAGCCGACCGGGTTCAACCACGCGAAATCCAGGTTGCCCGAGCGCATGGCTTCGATCAGGCCGCGGTAATCCTGCGCGACGGTGGCGCGCACCTCTACGCCACGGATGGTTTCCTCGAGGTAATTCGCGATCGGTTTGGCCGAGGTCAACACCTTGGTGGCGTCCTGCGCCGGGTTGAAACCCATGCGAATCACGCGGCAGTTTTCCGCCGCCAAGGCCGTCGCGGGTTGCGCCCCCAGAATGCTCGCACCCGCGATGGTGGCCGCACCAAAGACAAAAGCCAATGCCAGTTTGTTCATGTCGCCTCCAGATCCCTCTCGCCCCTCGAATGCTGCCCGAGCGATCACGCTCGAGATTGGCGTCAGTATAACGATCAGCGCAACGTCAGCCAACCGCGCCGGACGCGCACCGAAGAATGGACTCGGATGCGTCCTGAACGATGCTCATGAAGGTTTCAGCCTCATGCATCCGAAGCCGAACTCCGGTTCAAACCCGACAGCCCGAGCGCGGTCAAGCCCGCAATCCCAGCGAAGACCAGCCAGGGTAAAGCGGGCATTCCAGCCTGCGCGCCGAACCCGTACAGCGCGCCGCCCGCGACGCTGCCCAGGCTGCCACCGAGGGCCTGCGAGATCGCCTGGACGCCAAAATACGAACCCATCGCCTTCGGGTTGGCCAGGCTCGCACCCATCGCCTGCTGCGCCGGAAGCGCGATCAACTGACCCAACGAGAACACCCCGACCGCCACCAGGAACGCCCAGGGTTGAGATGCGAACGCGATCAGCGCGAAGCCCGCCGCGACCACGCACACCCCCAGCACCACGATCCGCATCGGCTCGAGGCGGCGCTCGAGGGCGCGCATCAAGGGGTACTGCAAGCCCACCACCATCAAGGCGTTCAGCGTGTAGACCCAACCCGCCGTCTGCTGCTGTCCCGAAACCGCCACCGCCCTGAGCGGCAACGAGATTGAAAGTTGCGTGCTGCCGAACCAAACGCCGATCAGGATCAGCACGAACGCCATGAACCGCCGGTCGCGCAAGGCCAGCCCCAGACCTTCCGTCAGGTGCTGCGTCGCGCCCGAGCGCACGTCCGGCAGGAGCGGCCAGGTGAACAGCATCCCCAGCACGTAAGACGCACCCGCCGCGACGCACACGAGGGCAAAATTCGCGCCGTACAACCACGACCCGACCAGCGGCCCGAGCGTCATGCCGACCCCACCGACCGTGGCCGCCAACGACAAAAAACGCGTCCTGGATTTTGCGTCGGTCAGCGCCACGATGGCCGCCATGCGCGGGCTTTCAAACATCGCGCCGCCCAGCGCGGACAGCACCGTGGCCGCCATCAACCCGCCGAACGAACCCGCGAAGCCCATCGCCGCGAAACCCAGACCGCGCACGAACATCCCCGACAGCATCAAGCGTTTCGGGCCGAACCGATCCGCCAACGCGCCGCCGAACATCGTCAAACCGAACTGCGTGATCTGCCGCGCTCCCAGAATCAACCCGACCGAGGCCGCCGACCAGCCCAACCCATCCACGAAACGCACCGCGATCAACGGGATGCACAAGAAAAACCCGAAGTACATCAGGAACGTGCCCGCCAGGATGACGTTCAGCCCGCGCTGGCGCTCCAGATCCGTGATGCCCCGGAGCGCGGTTTTCGGTCGCACGCTCACCTCGAGACTCATGCGTTCACCGTACCAGGGGAACGGGCAGGAAAAGAAGACCGTCCCAGACGCAATGTCTTGATCCCCAAGAATCGCGTGCTGGACGGTGATCTTAAGCAATAACACTGAAATTCTCAAGGGCTACGAGACGGCATCTCCCCTGCTGCGCGAGTCGGGGTACGCCGACCCCTCCGCGATGGGCCAAAAGCGGGCCGATGACACCGACGGAGCCGCCGCCGTCAGGGCAGCGGAAGACAAAATCGCGGGCTCGAGGTGGCGGGATCAGCGCGACGGGAAGGCGCGGTCGTACTGCGAGGGCCAGACGGATTCCTTGACGCCCAACGCGCGGGCGGCGCGGTACGCCCAGAACGGGTCGGATAACAGCGCGCGGGCCAGAAACACCAGGTCGGCCTGATGGGTGCGGACAATCTGTTCGGCCTGGGCGGGTTCGGTGATCGCGCCGACCGCGCCAGTGGAGAGGCCCGTCTCGCGGCGCACGCGTTCGGCGAAACCGACCTGATAGCCGGAACCGACAGGAATCCGGGCGTTCGGCACGTTGCCACCGCTCGAGCAGTCCAGCAAATCCACGCCGATGGCTTTGAGTTCCTGCGCGAATCGCACGGTGTCATCAACACCCCAGCCGCCCTCCGTCCAGTCCGTGGCGGAGACGCGCACCAGCAGGGGCAACTCCTGCGGCACGACCTCGCGCACGGCCTGCGCGACCATCAAAGGGAAACGCATCCGGTTCTCGAGGCTGCCGCCGTACGCGTCCGCACGGTGGTTGGACAGCGGCGAGAGGAACGAGTGGAGCAAGTAGCCGTGCGCCATGTGCAACTCGATCACCTGGAACCCGGCCAGGAGCGCACGCTGCGCGGCCTGAACGAACGCGTCCCGAACCTGCTCGAGTTCGGATGTCTCGAGGGCGCGCGGCGTCGGGTACGGCTCACCGAAGCTGGTGGCGCTCGGCGCGACCGCCCTCCACGAGAACGGCGTCGAATCGCTCGGCCAGGGTCTGGCGCTGCCCGCCTTGCGTCCCGCGTGCGCGAGCTGAATGCCCGCGACTGCGCCACCGGATTTGATCCGATCCGCCAAAACGCGCAAGCCCGCCACGTGAGCCTCAGACCAGATGCCCAGGTCTTCCGGGCTGATGCGGCCCACGGCTTCGACGGCGGTGGCCTCGACCACGATCAGGCCCACGCCGCCCAGGGCGCGCGCTGGGTAGTGCAAGGTGTGCCAGTCGGTCACGTGCCCGTCCTGGGCGGAATACTGGCACATCGGTGACATCGCGATGCGGTTCTTCAAGGTCACGGAGCGCAACGCGAGCGGGCTGAACAACAGGCTCATGCGCGGTATTCCAACACTTCCGTCGGGATTGCACCGTCAGCCACGCGACCACAAATCGAGCCGTATGCGCTCGAGACGCGACGACTCGAACGCCGACGACACAGCGGATCAGGAGCAACCCGTTTCGGGCGGGGATTTGAAGCTCATCCTCGAGAACACCGTCCAGCACGCATATCAGGAAACGCGTGCTGGACGGTGTTCCTGCGATTGATTCCCCCAGAACGCGCCGATGAAGGTAAAAGCTGAAAGTCAAAAGGAAAAAGTGAAAGCCAAGCGTTCCAATGCGTCGCCCGTCTGATGGTCTCCCTTTCGCCTTTTACCTTCGCTACCCTGGCTGACATTCCTCGAGACTTCGTCAGCACGCTTTCAGATCGCCCCGTACTGCACGATCACCAGGGCCGAGCCGCGCTCGAGTTCGATCGTCACGCGCCCGAGCGCCCGGTTGGAGACGCCCAATCCCGTCCCCCACGACAATTCGGCGCGTTCGAGCGGCCAGCGCGCGCCGCCCACGCTGACGACCGATACCGGCTCGAGCGAGATCACGCTGAAGGTCTGGTCGGGCTGAAGCTCGAGCCAGAGGGGTTGATCCGGCGTCAGCACCCAGGCGGCCTCGTCGCCGCTTTCCAGGGCGACCGGGAAGCCGGAAAGCGCGTTCCTGACGGCGATGGTGGCGATGGCGAGCGTGTGGTCGAAACGCCCGCCGAACGCGCCGAGGATCAGCGCGCGCGTCGCACCGCGTTCTCTGGCCGCCTGAAGCGCGAGTTCCGTGTCCACCTGGGCTTTATCGACCGGGTGCGTCTGGCGCGGCGCGTTTGCCCAGCGCGCCATCAGTTGCGCGTCGCTCGAGTCGAAATCCCCGACCCACAGGTCGATCCGGCGGTGAATCGCGTCGGCGTGGCGCGCGCCCCCGTCGGCGGCGATCACCAGGCTGGCTTCCCCGACGCGTTCCAGGACGCGGGGCGTGACCTCGAGCCGCCCTCCGGCCAGAATCAGCGCCATCATTCGGGAACCGCCCTGATGGCCGCAGTCTCGAGCCTGACGGCGACGACCGTACCGGGCTCGAGCGGGCGCGGGTGATCGAATTCCAGCTGGACGCCGCGCAGGTTCAACGCGATGCGGCTCGAGCGACCCTCGAAGATCGAGCTGGTGGCGTTCCCCTCGAGAGCACCGTCCAGCGCGCCATCATCGTCTTGGACGATGATGGCGCGTTCCGGCACGAGCAGGCGCTGACCCGGTGCGCACGCCAGCCCCAGGCGCTCGGCATCACCGGACGAAAGCAGGTTGGTGTGACCCAGAAAGCGCGCCGTCCAGACATCGGCGGGCGCATCGAAAACATCCATCGGATCGCCGACCTGCACGACCCGACCCGCGCGCATCACGGCCACGCGGTGTGACAACGCGAACGCCTCGCGCTGGTCGTGCGTGACGAACACCACGCCCAGCCCGAGCGAACCGAACAGCCCGCGCAACTCGAGGCGCAGTTCGTCCCGAAGGCGCTCGTCGAGGTTGGAGAGCGGTTCGTCCAGCAGCAGCAACGCCGGTTCCGGCGCGAGGGCTCGGGCCAGGGCCACGCGCTGGCGCTCACCTCCGGACAGGGCTGAAATCTGGCGCGACCCGTAGCCAGCCAGGTTGACGCGCTCGAGCGCCCCCTCGACCCGGCGCGATATTTCTGGGCGCGGCAGGCGCTGTTCCTCAAGCCCGTAGGCCACGTTCCCGAAGACATTCCGCTGCCCCCAGAGCGCGTAATCCTGAAACACCAACCCCACCCCGCGACGCTCCGGCGGTTCTCGGGTGACATCCCGGCTTTTGATCCGCACGCGGCCCGCGTCGGGCGTCTCGAGCCCCGCCGCGATCCGCAAGAGCGTGGACTTGCCGCACCCGGACGGCCCCAGGATCGCCAGCGTCTGTGCGGGGTTCAGGCTCAGGCTGACCGAATCGACCGCCCTACCGCTCGCACCGGGGTACGTCAAGCTGACCGACTCGAGCGCGAGCGCGACCTGAAGGCTGGCGGGAATCACACGGCGACCCGAGGAAGGATACGAATAAACAGCGCACTGGACAGCTTTTTCTTTGCAAACGCCGTCCAGCACGGCCAGCCCCAGGCTCTGGCCTGCCAGCTCGAGAAAAACCAGCGCTTCGGGGGCTGAACCTGCTCCATGCGCCCATCGTACTCACCCACCGGGATGGTCTGGGTTCGCACCGTGTCCAGCCCCAAATTGGTCAGGCCAGCGAATTGAAAATCACGAAAAGCGTATACTGATCTCCATTCGGTGCAGCCCGGTTCCTGCACCGTCCACTCAGGGAAGGCTCGAGGAGTGCATGGATCTCAGTCGCGGTCGTCTGGAAGGTGTCGGGGAAACCCATCCGATCGTGGAAGGGTGGATCACCACGGTTCATCCCGAACGTCGCCAGCCTAAAGCGTCGGCAAATCTAAATTTTCCCGAACGCCGACGGCAGGGCAAACGCAACCAGGGCGCAGTGCGTCCGGGCGCGGTCTGGGTGGCCATCGGGCATTTCACGGTGCGCGCCACCGAAGACCAGGACAACATTTCCCTGGAAAACGTCAAGCAATACCTGGTGGCCAACGGCATCCGCTTCGAGATCGTGTACTTGAAACCCGTCTACGTGGACTCGAGAAACCACAAATACATTTATTCGGCCACCAAAACCCAGCGTTACACCTTCGTGGCCCTGTTCATTCCGACGCCCGTGCAGTTGCGCCTGCTGCCGATCACGCAGACGCAGCCGGAAGTCAGCAACAAACCGCGCAACCGCATGGAAATCTCGATGGGGCGCGTCACGCCGCCCACCGGCAATCCGGCAGGCGCGACCAAATCCCAGGCGAAGGCCGCACCGAACGGATCGAGCCCAGCGGCCCCCGATCCCGCCCTGACGGATTTCCTGTCCGAACTCGCGGGCGAGGACGCGCCGCTCGTCAGCAGCGCGGCGGATGCGGAAACCGACGAGGCCTAACGCCGAAACAGTTTTTATCGCGCGACATGAACACCGTCCTGGACGGTGTTTTTCATGCTTTCTCGTAACGGGTTTCTTTCGGGGTCAGCCCGGTGCGGTTCAACCAGCCCTCGCGCACCATGGCGCGCAACAGGTGGCTCGCGCCGTTGAGCGTCAACCCGAACGCAGCCCGAACGTCGCGGTTGGCGACGGAACCCGCCTGCTCGACCATCTTCAGCACCGACTGGCGCAAGGCTGCGCGCGCCTGACGCGCCGTCTGCGCGGCTGGCGGCTGGTTTCGGGCACTGGGCTCGCTTGGCGAAACGATTCGAGGCCGAACGCCAGCGCGCGATGACACGCCGATGGCGGCGCGCGATGATACGCCGATGGCGGCGATGGCCTCCGGTGACAGCGTCCACGTGTCCTGCTGCCGTGCGATCAGTCCAGCGTCCTCGAGCGGACGCAGCAGCCGGGGCAATTTGTCCGGCGCGAGCTGCAAGGCTCGAGAGAGCGCGTCCCTGTCGGCCTGACGTTCGCGCTTGAGGTTGGCCAGCACGATCAGCGTGTCGAGCGTCAGCGCACCGATCTCTTCTTGCTTGCGGGCCACGAAGCGCGCGAAACCCTCGTCGAATTCCGGGTTGCGCAGCGTCAACACCACCGAATCCGGGTACGACGTGTACTCGGGCGGTTCCTTGCCGTGCTGCAGCAAAAGCCGGTACATGCGATCCACACCGATGCCCGCGCGTTCGATGTAACCCAACCTGGCCAGCGCCTCGGCCAGCACGGGGTTGCGGCGTTTGGGTGCGTGCCGCAGGATGTTCTCCGGGCTGACGCCGCCCGCGAAGGAACCGGGGTTGGAAATTTCCAGCCGATCCGGGTGGTGGTGAATCTGCACCGTGTCCCGCGAGGTGTAATCGCGGTGCACCAGCGCGTTCAAGATCGCCTCGCGGTAGACGACCTCGTCGAAATCCCAGACCTCAATGCGGAACAAACCGACCTGCAAGGACTTGTACTGGTTGCGCGCCTGAATCAACTCGCGCAGGCGTTCCAGCAGCGCGGGCAAGGGTTTCTGGATCGTCTCGCGGAACTCGAATTCCAGGTCGGGCGTGGCGTGGTGATAAAAATCCAGTTCGGACTGCGGCACGTAGCGCTGTAAGGCCCGCGCCGTGCCCGCCAGCAGGATGCCCGCCAGGTTGGGTTGCTCGCCCTCCAGAAGCCCGACCGCGCGCAGCAAATCCAGATCCGGTAATTCCGCCAGTTGCGCGCCGCGCCGCGTGCCCAGGACGCTGCGCAGGCGGTGAACCTCCAACGGATCGAGGTCAGACAGGCTGCTGGTCGGCGGCACCATCGCCGTGAAATCCGGCTCCGGCATCGGCTCGGATTCGGCTGCACCCAACGGCTCGAGCGTCCGCCCGTTCCAGTGCAGCACCTCGCCCTGGGGCGTGGCCAGCACGAACGGGCTCTTGGGCACGCTGACCACCAGCAGGGGCTTGCCTTCCAGGGTGTTCGAGGCGCAATGGACGGTCAGCCGTCCGTGGGTCAGTTCAAAGACCGCGTGCGTCAGTTGCAGCGGGTGCAGATCCTGCGCGCCCTCGAGCTTGCCGTCCCGATCCACGCCCACCACCAGCGTGCCACCCTTGGCGTTCGCCAGCCCGACCGCGTGCCGTGCGAGTTCCGCCGGGGAGATATCGCCCGCCAGCAGCACGGTGTTGGCCCTGGGTGCGCTGAGCAGGTTGTTGAGGCTGGCCTCGGTCATGAGTTGTCAGGTTAACACGCCCACCAGCCCGCCCAGGTTCCGAGGTTGTGCCCGAAAACACCGTGCGGGACGGCACTCGCGATTTGCGCTCCAGACGGTCTTTTTGGGATTCGCGAATCCATTGGGGCTGGGTCTGGAGGAACCGGATTTGAACATTCGCGGCTAGAATGCTAGCATTCTAAGAGTTTAAGGAGGCGCGAAATGGCGACGTTACCCGTAGACCCCGCCCTGATCGAGCAATTCGTCTTCGCCGCACACGGCGACCTGGAGAAAGTCGAGATCCTGCTGGCGCAGGAACCTGGGTTGCTGAACCAGTCGTTTCAGAGGTTCGACGAGACGGCGCTCGAGGCCGCCGGACACGTCGGGCGCGCAGACATCGCCGATATGCTCCTCGAGGCGGGCGCACCGTTGCAGATTTTTGCCGCGGCGATGCTTGGCCGCACCGAGGAGGTCGGGCGTTTCCTCGAGGTCGATCCCGGCCTGGCCGCAAAACCCGGCGTTCACGGGATCTCGTTGATGTTTCACGCGGCCCTATCGGGCAAACCCGAGATCGCGGAATTGATCGTCGCCCACGGCGCCGACGTGCCCGATCACGCCCTGCACGCCGCCGTCATGAAAAACCATCTCGAGATGACGGACTGGTTGCTGGCGCGCGTCGGCGACCTCAACGCGCCCGACCACCGGGGCCGCACGCCCCTTCAGGTGGCCATCGCCATGAACCACCCCGAGATCGCCGAGACCCTGCGTCGGGCGGGAGGGCGCGAGTGACGATTCCAGAGCTCGAGGCGCGCCGGCGAGCGTCCGAGGCCAGCTTCAACCCGTGTGATGATTCCTGATGCCCGACGAGAAGCAGCAATTCAACGTTTACCTGCCGCGCGAACTGATCATCGAGGTCAAGCACGAGGCGATTGACGCCTGCGTCTCGCTCTCTGAATTTGTAGAGCGCGCCCTCCGCGCCTACCTCGAGCCAGCGCAGCCCGAGACCAGGTCGCCGCAGAAAGCCAACAGAAAGGGCAAATCATGAGGGTTGAACTGATCCTGTCCGTCAGCGACGTGGAACGCGCCGTAGAATTCTACCGGACGCTCGGCCTGAAGCTCGGGCCTCGAGCGCCGAGCCGAATGTGGGCGGAACTCTGGTGCGGCGAGGCTTTCCTGGGGCTGCACCGAACCGAGAACCTTCGGCCCCACGACCCCGAACGGTTGCACGTCTGCATCGCTACCGACGAAAGCCTCGAGGCCGTGACCGAGCGCCTGGGGCGCGCCCGGATTCCGCTCGAGCGCGAGATCGCGGACGAATCCTTCGGTCGTTCGATCCGCCTGCGCGACCCGGACGGGTTGCTGGTGCAGATCAACCAGCACGCTCAGGGTTAGGCGGACTCGACCCACCCGAGAACACCGTCCAGCACGCAAAACCTGAAACGTGTACCAGACGGTGTTCCCGAAAGCCCGAGGCTCGAGAAACCCGTGCCGCAAGCCAGTGTGCGTATATCGCGCCAAACCGCAACTCGGGTACGCTCGGGACGAATGATTGACGTTCAAAACCTCCACAAGCACTACACGGTCGCCGAAAAAGACGCCGGGTTCGCCGGTTCCGTCAAATCCTTTTTCGTGCGCCGCACCAAGACCGTCAAGGCCGTGGATGGCGTGTCGTTCAGCATCGCGCCCGGCGAGATCGTGGGCTTCCTGGGGCCGAACGGGGCGGGCAAGACGACCACGCTAAAGATGCTTTCGGGCTTGTTGCACCCCACGGCGGGAACGGCGCGGGTCGAGGGCTTCACGCCCTTCGAGCGGCGCACGAATTTCTTGCGATCCATCACGCTGGTGATGGGCCAGAAGCAGCAACTGATCTGGGATCTGCCCGCCATGGACAGCTTTCTGGTCAATCAAGCGATCTACGAGATCAGCGATGCGGATTTCAAAGCCACCATGAAGGAATTCACCGAGATCCTGGAACTGGACGGCGTGCTGAACAAACAGGTTCGCAAGTTGTCATTGGGCGAACGCATGAAGTGCGAGCTGGCGGCGGCGCTCCTGCACAAGCCGCGCACGCTCTTCCTGGACGAACCGACCATCGGGCTGGATGTCAACATGCAGGTTCGCATCCGGGAATTCGTGGCCGAGTACAACGCGCGCGTCAACGCGACCGTGATCCTGACCAGCCACTACATGGCCGACGTGACGGCCTTGTGCAAACGCATCATCGTGATCGACAAGGGCCGGATCGTGTTCGATGGCGACCTGGGCGGGCTGGTGGAACGCATGAGCACCCAGAAGATCGTCAAGCTGCAACTCGAGCACACCGTTGCGCGCGATGTGCTCGAGACCTACGCGGAAGTCAAATCCCTCGATGGTCTGAACGCCGAACTGCTCGTGCCGCGATTGGAGGTCAGCCGGGTCAGCGCCAGGTTGCTGGCGGAACTGCCCATCGCCGACGTGACCATCGAGGACCCACCCCTTGAGGAAGTCATCGGGCAGGTCTTCGCCGCCTCGAGCGCCGCGCGCGCCGAAGCCGAACGGGTCGCGGCGTGAGCGCCCTCGAGCCGCGTTCAACCCCTCAGGCTCGAGCATCCAGCACCTGGCGCAAGGCGCGCGTGCTGTTCAACGCGTGGCTGGCGCACATGACCATCTACCGCGCGGAGATCGTGATCTGGATGCTCGTCGGGATGCTGCCGCTGATCATGATGGCCGTCTGGATCGGCAAGGCGCAGGCGGCGGGCGGCAACCTGCAGGGTTTCACGCCGCAGAATTTCGCGGCGTACTTTCTGGCGGCCTGGTTGTCGCAGCAGTTCACGGTCGTGTGGGTCGCCTGGGAGATGGACTACGCCATCCGGATGGGCAACTTCTCGATCAAGCTCTTGCGCCCGCTCGACCCCGTCTGGGAGTACGCCGCGCAGCATTTCACGGAACGTTTCGTGCGCGGTCCGTTCGTGATCGCAGTCGTGGTGGCGGGCGTGTTCCTGGTTCCGGGCACGGTGCTGACGCCGAGCGTCTGGCACGTTCTGGCGTTCATCGGCGTGATCCAACTGGCCTTCCTGGTGCGGTTCGTGATCGGTTACTGCATCGGGATGCTGTGCTTCTGGCTGGAAAACGCCACGGCCTTCGACGAGTTTTATTTCGTGCTGGCCACCTTCCTGGCGGGCAGCTTCGCACCGTTGGAGTTTTACCCCGCCTGGTTGCGGAGCGCGATCGAGTGGACGCCGTTCCCGTACATCATTTACTACCCGGCGCGCGTGCTGACGGGGGCGCTCAGCTGGCCGGAGGTGCTGCGCGTGACGCTGGCGCTGGTCGGCTGGCTGGTGGTGTTCTGGGTGATTTCCAGGATCATGTGGCGGGCTGGGCTCAAAAAATATGGGGCGGTCGGCGCGTGATCTTGAAAACCCCCGCGCCCGAGATTGATCCTCGAGCCGCGCTCGACGGTGTTCGGCTCGAGAACACCGTGCTGGACGGTATCTCGAGCATCGCGTCCCGGACGGTGTTCTCGTATCATCTGGCCGAGGCCAGCGCGTGATTCGTTACGTCAGGCTGGCGCGGATTCTGGCGGGCGCCTCCATCGCCGCGCGGCTCGAGTACCGCGCGAACTTTATCGTCAACCTGTTCGAATCGCTGCTGCGCTCGGCGGGCGCGCTCCTGGGCTTGAGCGTGCTGTTCGGCGATGGTTCCGGGCTGGGCGGCTGGAGCCGTCTCGAGGCGACCGCGCTGGTCGGCGTGTTCACGCTGGTGGACGGGCTGATGGGCATGGTGGTGTACCCGAACCTGCGGCGCATCGCGGAGAGCGTGCGCACCGGCAGCATGGATTTCACGCTCCTGAAACCCGTGGACGCGCAGTTCATGGTCTCCATGCGCGAGGTGGACGTGTTCCGGTTGCCGGACGCGCTGATCGGGCTGGGCTTGATCGTTTACGCGGGACTCAAACTGAACACGGTCACGGCTTTGGGCGCGCTGACGGGCGCGGCTTTGCTCTTGGGCGCGTTCGGGATCGTGTATTCGCTGTGCTTCATGCTGGCCACGACCGCCTTCTGGTTCGTGCGCGTGGAGAACACGCTGGAACTCTTCTGGGGTCTGTACCGCGCGGGTCAGTTCCCGGTGACGGCCTTTCCGGGTTGGGTGCGGTTGCTGTTCACGTTCGTGGTTCCGGTGGCGTTCATCACGACCGTCCCGACGGAGGCGCTGCTCGGGCGCGTCAGCCTGTCCAGCGCCTTGACCGGGATCGCGGTGGCCGCCGTGCTGTTGGGCGTCTCGAGGGCGTTCTGGCGGTACGCGGTGCGCAGTTACACCAGCGCGAGTTCGTAGCACCGTCCAGCACAGTGTTTTCGGCATTCCAAGAAGACCGTCCAGCACGGTGTTCTCGAGATGCCGCGCTTGGGTTTACTTCAGCAGTTCATACGCGCCCAGATCGGGAGCCGAACCCTGCGGGCGCGAGTGCCCCTCCAGATCAACTGCGGGCATCTGCGAGGCCAGCGCCGCGTCAATCGCGGGGCTGGATGATTGCGGGCGGAAGTTCGCCAGAGCAAAGTCGGTGCTGGCCTGCACGAACTTCGGGTCGACGCCGATCAGGTCGGCGGCGGCCTTGTTCGGGATGTCGGTCGTATTGAAATACAAGTTGCGCTCGAAAACGGTGTTGGT